>JAQBAU010000277.1:0-3348 GCA_032126655.1 Desulfobacterales bacterium | reverse complement strand
GGACGATTCTGGTTGGGCTCATCTTGCATCCGTGGGTAGTAACATTGCCAAGCAGGCACCGGAGTTTGATCCGCGAAACTATGGTTACAAAAAGTTGGGGGAACTTGCATCAGCAACAAAGCTATTCCAAATCGAAGAAAGAGCTGTTGGCGATGGACTCTCAAAGGCAATTTATTTAAGAGACACAAGAAAGAAATAAAGAGAAAACCTTCTAACAATGCAAATGACGCTGACGTGAAAAAACGGGGCGGTTTACCGTAAGAGCCGCGCAGGTTCGAAATATTTTAGGCACACGGCTTATGTGCGGATGTTAGCGACTGTTCATAACCGGACCAAGGCATGGGGAAAGATTATTTCACGAGGGCATCATAGGCCTTCTGGATGGCGATGAATTTCTTGTGGGCAAGCTCTTGAAACTCCTTGCCCAAATGTTGCACCTTGTCGGGATGATATTGCGAGACGAGTTTCTTGTAGGCTGCCCTGATCTCCTCCTTGGACGCACCAGGTTGAACGCCGAGTATGCGGTGCGGATCGCTTTCAGCGTCTTCCTGCTCACGGGGCGTTGTCTGCTCCCCACTGGATGATGAAGATCCAGCACTTCTTGCCTGATATGCCCTTTTTAACCTGGATGCCCACCAAAAGGCGAGGGCAAGGACGGCGAAGTCATCTATCCACCCGGGGCCTACTGCAAAATCAGGCACCAGATCATAGGGATTAATGAAATATATCAAAGCGATGAGGTAGGGCAGGTACTTCATGATCAAAGCCGCCTGGTTTTCACAAAACCAACAAAAGGGGTTGCAATACCCTGAAGAATGATTAATCTGTCTTGTAGATCTAACGTAACCTTAGTCTTTAGCTTTGAAACCACTGGTAAGGGCTCGGCATAGGGAGTTACACCATGCCTCTGTATGAATTTCGGTGTCCTAAGTGTGGACTCGAATTCGAACAAATTGTTTTTTCAACCGACAAGGAACCGCCAAGGTGTGTCAGATGCGGAGCCTCGAAGCCCGAACGCCTGCTGTCCGTCTTTTCTTCAAGCAGCGGCTCGAAAGGTAACAAGGCCCCCGCACTTTCTTCGTGCGCCACGCCATCTAAAGGATTCTCGTGAGCGTAGGTCATCTCAGCCGGCGGCTGTGGGGAAAGAATATGTCCAGTATATGGATCATCGTAGGCTTTTTTGTTGTCTGGCTCTTGCTCCAGCTTTACATCCTCCCAAAGCTGGGTATCTCCACCTGAATGAAGAATGCTTGCCAGGTCGGTGAGCAGGTTCAAAAGGTTGAGAAAACAGAGGCATCTGCCGATAGCTCGAATCTCAAAGCTCCCCGGTGAAACAGGGTTCCGGTTTCACCAGACGTAATCCTCTGCAATATCGCGCTTGTCCTTGCCTGCCAGCACGTGAAGGGTCCGTATCTCCTTTAGCCTTAAGGGAGAAAGCTGCCCAATCGGGATATACACGATCTGTTTTCCCCATCGGCCGGCAACCTGTTTGATAAAAGATCGCGGCGGCTTTTTGGCAACGTAGACAACATGTTTTTCCACGCTGTATTCGAGGCCAGCCAGAAGGAGCCGTTCAGCCTTGTTTCTGGCCCAGTCATATTCCGGGTCTCCCCAAACATCGGCCAACCGAAGAGGCGGATATGTCATCAGAAAGCCTCCGTACGTGCACCGTGAGATGCCCGGCCCGACAATGTGATCAGCAGGATCGGTGGCATAAAAAGCCATGTCCGACTCCTGGTCGTGCTCTCCAAGCCATGTCATGAGGTAGGGATACTTGTCTTGCCTTCTATCGTGGTCGAAGATGACGACGATTGATCCAACGCCCCCTTTGATTCGCTTGAACTCCCGCACATAGATCTTTCCCTCATGGATATGTCTTGCGGTTTCCCGCACGTCGATTCCGTCCAATATCGTGGTTTCAAAGGGTACTGAGACCGCATCGTCGGCCGCCAGTACCTGGGTTCCCTTGGTTTTAAGGAAGCTGCCGTAATCTTCGATGACCAGATCCTCTGGCGGGTATGAACAAATGAAGGGGTCCGCAAAACCCTCCAGCCACTCACCAGGTCTGCGCTCTTTCATTCGGCGCTTTTTGGGAATGTAAACCGGCCGGCGCTTGATCCTAGGCAGCCTGCGACGGATTTGGATTTTTCGCGTGCCCAGCCACAGCATTTCCCCGCTGATGCGGATGGTAGGGATCGATGACTCGGATTGTTGCCAGGGATAGAATGAGCCAAGTCGCCAGAAGGCATAGCAGAAGTTGTCGTCCACGCATCCTCGTGCTGAGACAAGTAGTTGATAGAAATCAGGCAAAAGCCGATTTTCCAGCAGCGCGTAGTTTCTTGAAAAACGGAAAAAGGCTCTCTTTTGCCAGCGATGGACTTCCTCTCCCGTATCCTGCCGATAGTGTCTGGCAGCCTGCTGAAAGAGGCAGTAGCTAACCAGCTGACGGTCTACCGGTCCCGGCTTCATGTGGTGCACGGTCCAGCGTACTGAGGCATCCAAAGCCTCTTCTTCAGAATAGGTCTCCTTGCCGCCGGCCATCAGGGTCAGAACGCCCATTTTCTTTTGAACGGTATATTCAGAGATAGCAGGTTTTGGAGGCAGCTTGTGTCTTCGGTATTCATACGAGGCTGCCAAAAAAGGATACTCGGTCATTACTTCAGGCAAGCCATCCGGATGAAGATTAAAGAGGCTTATCCCCGTCCGTTTTCTCTTCTCAAGGGGTTCCGCCTGTGGACGAAAAAACGCCTTCTTGACACCCTCGAGATGAGCTAACCCACACACAAACAGAATCTTCTCGTAATCGGCGGCGAGTTTCTGCAGGTGGTATGCCATGCCCGCTTCACGCCGCATGTCGGCCGGACCCTTCTTCAGGCCGGGAAGGGCCTCCTTCGCATAGATGTCACAGTAGGCATTGATTCCCACACGGCTGGCGGCATAGGTATCCGGGACATAGTCGCGATAGGATGGGTAGTCATCCAGGTCCAGGTCGATGAAGTGGACGGGCACATCGGCCTCGATGCTGCTCCGGACGGCCTCTATCACCGGGTCCGTTGGTTCGATCGGAAGGTAGATGGTCTCATCTCTGTGGTTCTGGTAGAGGACTACTGAGACCTCGGGGAGTCGAGCAACCCCTCTTTCGACCACATTCTGAAGGGACCCAGGAAGTTCCACTGCCACAGCGTCCGGCTTGAGGAGTTTGAAAAGGTGCCGGACTGCGCTGGCAAATTCTAAGCTGAAGTGGACGATCGGGACGGGATGGACGGGGCCGAAGGGTTGAAGGGAGTCAGTGGTCATGAGCAACTGAAAGGAGTATTGGAGTACTGGAGTACTGGAGTATTGGAAGAA
>JAQBAU010000276.1:0-7676 GCA_032126655.1 Desulfobacterales bacterium | reverse complement strand
ATCGACGACGGTTTTGACGTGGACTTGAAGGCGGCTTGCGCCCTGGAGGCGGATGCCTTTTCGCTCTGTTTTGCCAGCCCTGATCAGGAGGAAGGAACCACAGCATTTCTGGAAAAGCGGCCCCCCAGGTTCACGGGAGAGCTGCTATAGTTTACACCCCACATTTTTTCAGGAGCAAACATGAATTTCTCACTCACTGAAGAGCAGAAGATGATCCAGGACATGTGCCGGCGCTTTGCGGAGAATGAGGTCAAGCCGGTCGCAGCCCGACTTGACGAAACCCATGAGCACCCTGCGGACCTGTGTCAGAAAATGGGCGAACTGGGCCTGATGGGTGTTGCCATTCCTGAGGAATACGGTGGGGCCGGAATGGACTACGTGTCGTACATGGTAGCCATGATTGAAATCTCAAAGGCGTGTGCCTCGACCGGCGTAATCATGTCCGTAAACAACTCCCTGTACTGCTTTCCTATCCACATCTTTGGGGACCATGAACAGAAGGCCAAATATCTGACCCCGGTGGCAAGCGGCAAGGCAATAGGGTGTTACGCCCTGACTGAGGCGGGTGCCGGCTCAGACCCGGCTTCCATGCGGACGACCGCTGAACTGGACGGGGACAGCTGGATTATAAACGGAGAAAAAAAATTCATCACGAGCGGTAACGTAGCTGATTACTGTGTCGTGGCAGCGGTAACAGACAAAGAGAAGGGTTACAAAGGGATAAGCAGCTTTGTCGTGGACCTGAATGACACGCCCGGTTTTTCCGTAGGCCGCGTTGAGGACAAGCTGGGAATCAAAGCCTCTGGCACAGCAGAGATGGTCTTCAAAGATGCCCGCATTCCCAAGGAAAACCTCCTGGGAGACGAAGGGGCAGGCCTCAGGCAGATGTTGACAACGTTGGATGCAGGTCGTCTTGGCATTGGGGCACAGGCAGTAGGCATCGGTCGCGCAGTACTGGAAGAGGCTCTGGAATACGCCAAGGTGCGTGAACAGTTTGGAAAACCGATCTCCACATTCCAGGCGATTCAGTGGAAGTTGGCAGACATGGCCACTGAACTCGATGCAGCAGAACTCCTTCTATTGAGAGCCGCATGGCTGCAGGACAATGGCAAACCTTTTGAGAAGGAATCTGCCATGGCCAAAATGTATGCTTCTGACATTACCATGCGAGCAGCAGTGGAGGGTATTCAAATCCTGGGTGGATACGGTTACTGCAAAGATTTTCCCATGGAGCGCCACATGCGGGACGCCAAAATCTGTCAGATTTACGAAGGCACCAATGAGATCATGAGATTGGTTATTGCCCGCAACCTGTTGAAGGGGTAGTGTTTCACCGCAGAGACGCAGAGAACGCAGAGAAGAAGATTCGTTCTCTTGCCGGTGAGAGGCCGGCAAGAGAACGGCTTCTCAACGCTTCGTGTGGATTGAGCTAATAGTGAACACCAACAAGCTGAGCGGGAGAATCATCGGTGCTGCCATAGAGGTACACAAGGCCCTTGGACCAGGTTTGCTTGAATCGGCATATGAAGAATGTATGTGTCTCGAACTTGATGTAATGGGTTTGTCATTTGAAAGGCAGAAACCGTTACCTCTGTTATACAGGGAGAAGAAACTGGATTGTGCTTACAGGCTGGATATTGTTGTTGAAAATGCAATCATAGTTGAATTGAAGTCCTGCGAAAGAATTGAACCGATTCATAGGGCACAAGTCCTAACGTATCTCAAGTTGTCAGGCATCAGTTTAGGGTTACTACTTAATTTCAATGTATCACTTATGCGGGATGGCATAGTTAGAATTGTGAACCGATTCGACGAGTCCAATGGGAGGTGAGTTCTTTTGTTTTCCGCAATCTCAGCGGAAAACAAAAAGCATAACCTCTGCGTTCTCTGCGTCTCTGCGGTGAATAAGAAACTGAAGGGGAAATAAATGGGACTCCAAAAGGGACTTATTCAAGTCTACACAGGAGAGGGAAAAGGGAAGACTACGGCTGCCCTTGGTCTGGCCCTGCGCGCTGTAGGCCGCGGCTTAAGGGTGGTGATGGTTCAGTTCCTAAAGGGAGATCAGGAAACGGGGGAACTCAACATGGCCCGGAGCCTTTCCCCGGGACTCGTGATCAAACCGATGGGGCGAGACGGCTTCGTGGATCCTGGCAACCCGAGTCCTGAGGACATCCGCCTGGCACAGGAAGCCCTTAAAGAGGCACAAAGGATCCTGGATGAGAAAGTGTGCGATCTGCTTATCCTGGACGAAGTCAACGTGGCGGTTTCGCTGAAGCTGGTCGAAGAATCCGCGGTGCTGAAACTCATGGATGAGAAGCCCGGCAACGTTGAGTTGATTCTCACAGGGCGGGGCGCACCTGCATCATTCATGGAAAAGGCCCACCTTGTGACCAACATGGAATCCGCGAAACACTATTTTGACCAGGGAGTGGGTGCAAGAGTAGGCATTGAAAAATGACGGCTTGGTAAAAAGCCCATCTGCGGCGTTGAGTTGCATCCCCGCCCTGTTAAATTCTCGCTATGCGAGACGGCGGAGCCGATTTAACAGGGTAAATCATTACGACGTATGGATGTGGCGCAGGGCGCAGGGAGATTAGGGTTAGATTGCCCTTGTGCCTTTGGCCTTATGTCTTGCGCCTTTTGTCTACGCCTTGCATATGAACTTTTTACTTTGCCGTCGAGGTAGTGGCCTATTGAGGAGCAATTAGCTTTAGAGAGGTATGCCATGGGCACTCTGTTCAAAGAGGACGAACTTGCAAGAATAGAATCGGATAAGGGGGAGTGGGACGAGCGTCTCCGGGAGAAGCTGACCTCCTCCCCTGAACGACGGGAAGCATTCACCACCGTGTCCGGGAAACCCATACGTGGACTGTACACACCAGCGGACACCAAGGAATTCGACTACACGAGCCAGCTGGGATTCTCCGGGAAGTATCCGTACACCCGCGGGGTGCAGGCCTCCATGTACAGAGGGCGGCTTTGGACGATGCGGATGTTTGCAGGTCTCGGGAGTGCAGAGGAAACGAACGAGCGGTTTCACTACCTGGTTAATCAAGGACAGACCGGGTTGTCCACAGCCTTCGACATGCCGACTCTTATGGGGTACGACGCAGGGGACTCCAAAGCCCTCGGGGAGTGTGGAACATGTGGGGTGGCCATTGACACCCTGAAAGATATGGAAATTCTTTTCGACGGATTGCCGGTAGACGAGCTCACCACCTCCATGACGATCAACCCTCCTGCTCCGGTTCTTTGGGCCATGTATATTGCCATGGCTGAAAAGAGGGGGATTCCCCGTGAGAAGCTGGGGGGTACGATCCAAAACGATATGTTGAAAGAGTTCATTGCGCAAAAGACCTTTATGTGTCCGCCCGAGCCGTCCATGCGGCTCATTGTAGACACGATTGAGTTTGGAACCCGTGAGGTGGCTCGCTGGAACACAATCAGCATAAGCGGGTATCACATCCGCGAGGCCGGTTCTACGGCAGTTCAGGAGCTTGCCTTCACACTGGCGGATGGCATTGCATACGTGGAAGCAGCCCTTGAGAGGGGGCTTGACATAGATGATTTTGCGCCCCGGCTTTCCTTTTTCTTTAATGCCCACATTGATTTCTTTGAAGAGATTGCCAAATACCGTGCGGCCCGAAGGATGTGGGCGGACATCATGAAAAACCGTTTCAAGGCAAAATCCGAGCGCTCACTCTGGCTTCGATTCCATACTCAGACAGCCGGCTGTAGCCTGGCTGCTCAGCAGCCCTTTAACAATGTGGTCCGGACTGCGGTGGAGGCACTCAGTGCGGTACTCGGAGGGACCCAGTCACTACACACGAACTCCTTTGATGAGGTCCTGGCAATCCCAACCGAAGAGGCTGCCACAATTGCTTTGCGGACCCAGCAAATTCTGGCGGAAGAGACCGGGGTCACCAACACAATCGACCCTCTGGGGGGTTCCTACCTTGTGGAGGCCTTGACTGACGAGATGGAAGAGGCCGCCTATGACTACATTGGCAAGATTGACGATATGGGAGGTATGCTCAAGGCGATTGAGAGCAACTACCCTCAGATGGAGATTGCGGATGCTGCATACAGGTTTCAGCGAGAGGTTGACGAAAGAATTCGTATTATGGTGGGAGTCAACCAGTATGTAACCGATGACGACGTGCCGGTTGACATCTATCACGTGGATGAGGCCTTAGAGCAGCGTCAAATTGATCGGACCCAGCAGGTCAAGGAGAGTCGGGATAATACAAAGGTCAGGGAATCATTGGAACGTCTTGGTGATGCCTGTGTGAGCAACGAGAATGTCATGCCATACTTGATTGACGCTGCGTCTTCTTATGCCACACTTCAGGAGATGTGTGATGTGTTCAGGGGGGTGTTTGGGGAGTATAGGGACCCGAGTACGTTCTAATAAAAGTGCCTAAAGTTGAAAGACAAAAGATACATCCAAGAAGAATCGTTATCAGTTTGTTTCAACTTTAGGCACGCTAGGCACTTGTTCAATTGCGGAATTCATTTGATTTGACATCCAAGAGTATCTGAAAGCCAACATGACCGTAACACGAAAAATAAGAATCCTTGTGGCAAAGCCAGGACTCGATGGTCATGACCGGGGGGCCCGCATCATTGCGAGAGCGTTTCGGGATGGAGGATTTGAAGTGGTCTACACCGGACTCCATCAGACGCCTGAGCAGATTGTGAGCGCAGCTATCCAGGAGGATGTGGACTTGATCGGTCTCAGCAGCCTGGCTGGCGCACATCTGTACTTGTTTCAGAGGGTCATTGACCTACTCAATGAAGGGGGCGCGGACGATATTGCGGTTATTGGTGGTGGGATTGTCCCTGAGAGAGATGTGGTAAAGCTAAAAGCCATGGGTGTTCGAGAAGTCTTCCTGCCCGGGACCTCACTCGACACAATCGTAGAGTGGGTTCGCACAAATACAAAGCCGCGTTAGGACAACCCAAGCCACTACAGCGTTTCCCCAAGCAGGAATGCCAGGGATAAAAATGGTGTGCAGACTGAAAAGTTGAGATACCCCGCGGACGATGGCGCTCCGCCGGGTGCACTGTTCCCTGCTATAAAGCCCCTGACGGAAACCTTGACTCTCCTCAATACCCTACAGGCATTTAGTAGCCATCAAGATTCCGAGAACAAAAAGCAACGCCTTTCGGGGCCTAAATGCGGGGATCAAGGTGGCCGGGTCCCCCACACTCTGGCGTGTAGCAGGTTGCATTTAAGAACTCGCATGTCTCCTTACATGAAGGGCAGGCGTTAGGAGGGGCCACCGCCTGAAGCATATGTCCGCATTTGGAGCATTTCCAATAGCTCTCGTTACACTTAGGACAAACATCTCCGGCGAACTTGGCTTCAGCGCTGTGGCCACAAAGCGCACATGTGAATTGTGTTGCTGTTCCCATCTCATCTACCTCCTTTTTTTGATTGAACTTGTTGGTTCAACAGATGTTGCCAGGAACTTATTCCATGATAACGAAGATAACACAGAAGAGTCGGACATGGAATGGGGTGATTCATGTATTTTTCGGCAAAAAAGACTGTATTTTTGCAAGACTGGTTTGAGGCCTTTCTTTCCGTTTGTGCGGACGGCGTGGGACTGTTTTACGGCATGGGGGTTTGAATATAATAAGGATATAGGACGTTTGGAGGTAACATAAGCTGAAGACGCGTGCTGAGCTGCTTTAACCTAAAATATGCTTGATTTAAATGACTTAATGTCTTTTACTCCGCTCGGCAGGGTTGCAAGATGTGAGGCCAGGATGTATGGAAACGGGTCGTACACTAGATCAAAGACGGGTCCTGCGAACAATCCTGTAACCACAAGGGGCGGGTGAGAAGACGGTTCAAGCAGACGTTGCCGCTTGTAGCCAATGCGGGAGGGAGTTGGATTGAGTGAGATAAACGACGGACATACGTCCGAAACTGTTGGGGCGGTCATGGTGGTGGGAGGTGGGATTGCCGGCATGCAGTGTGCTCTTGACCTGGCCTCAACCGGGTTTCGTGTTTACCTGGTAGAAGCGTCTCCTGCTATCGGCGGTACCATGGCACAACTTGATAAGACGTTTCCTACCAACGAGTGCGCCATGTGAATTATTTCTCCTAAACTGGTCGGGGTCGGCCGGGACGCCAACATTGAGTTGCTTACGCTGTCTGAACTCCAGAGCGTATCTGGTGAGGCAGGCAACTTTGAGGTAACGATCTCCCAGTCTCCCCGGTATATCGATACGGATCTGTGCATTGCCTGCGGCACCTGTGCAGAGAAGTGCCCGAAGCGTGTTACAGATGTCTACAATGCCGGCCTGACCAAGAGGAAGGCCGCATATCTTCCATATCCACAAGCTGTTCCCCTCAAGTATGCAATAGATCCGAAGCACTGTATCTATTTCCAGAAGAAGGGACGGTGCAAAGCGTGTCAGAAGTTTTGCCCCACAGGCGCGGTCAACTTCCAGGAGGAGCCAAAGGTTCACAAGGTCCGGGTGGGAGCCATCGTCCTGTCTCCCGGATTCGTTCCCTATGATCCTGTCCTGCGCGACACGTTCTCCTACAGTCGGCACCCCAATGTAGTGACCAGCCTGGAATTCGAGCGGATCCTGAGTTCAGGAGGGCCTTATCAAGGACATCTGGTGCGGCCCTCAGATCAAAAGGAGCCGCAAAGGATCGCCTGGCTCCAATGTGTGGGGTCGCGGGACAGTCATCATGGTGCCAACGGGTATTGCTCAACCGTGTGCTGTACCTATGCAATCAAAGAGGCCGTGATTGCAAAAGAGCATAGCTCACGGCCTCTGGATACAGCCATATTCTACATAGACATTCGCACCCAGGGGAAGGGCTCAGAAAGGTACTACATGAAGGCGAGGGATGTGGAGGGAATCCGTTTTGTGCGATCCAAGATCGACAGCTTCCTCCCTGTGGACAATACGGGCAACCTGTTGATCCGATATACGGACACAGCGGGGAACCGGGTAGAAGAAGAATTCGACATGGTGGTTCTGTCAGTTGGCTTGAGGGTGCGGACAGACACCGTCACCCTTGCCGAGAAACTCAACATAAAGCTTGACCCATATCATTTTGCAGCCACAAACAGCGTATCGCCCGTGGCGACGTCCAGGCCAGGGATCTATGTGTGCGGTGCTTTTCACGGACCCAAGGACATCCCCTATTCTGTGATGCAGGCGAGCGCTGCTGCCTGTGCGGCAGGGAGCCAGTTGGTCGAGGCGCGGGGTAGCCTCGTCCATGAGAAACCTCAGATACCTGAACGCACGATTGCCGGAGAGCCGCCACGCGTAGGGGTATTTGTGTGCAACTGCGGTGTGAATATTGGCGGGATTGTCCGGGTGCCGGAGGTCGTGGAATACGCTAAGACGTTGCCACACGTGGGCTATGTGGAGGAAAACCTGTTCAGCTGCGCCCAGAATACCCAGGAGAAGATGAAAGAAGTCATCAACGAACACGGCTTGAATAGAATTGTGGTGGCTGCCTGCAGTCCCAGGACCCATGAGCCCCTTTTCCAGGAGACTCTGACTCAGGTTGGACTGAACAAATATCTCTTTGAGATGGCCAATATTCGGAACCAGTGCTCGTGGGTTCACAGCGCGGATTCAGAGGCAGCCACAGCAAAGGCAAAAGATCTGGTTCGCATGGCTATAGCCAAAGCCGTGCG
>JAQBAU010000275.1:0-21788 GCA_032126655.1 Desulfobacterales bacterium | reverse complement strand
AGTGCCGATTAAAACGGATAAATAGCCAGTTATTGTTTCAAAAGTCATTCTATCGTGCCCGAGCGGGCGCAACCACCAGAGATTTTTAATATGTGCCGGCAAAAGCAGGATGGTCAGTAAAATAAAAATCGTAAAACCAACACCCAAAAAAGCATAGATGCTGGGTGCAATCGAGATTCGGTCATTCTTGTAATGGTAAAATCTTTGAATTATTTTTATTATAAAAGCAATAATTAGGGGTGTTAGTACCGCAATAGATGCATAGAGATGAAAATATATCGCCAAGGCAGCAGTAACAATATATAATAAAACAAATTTTCGTTCACCACGATTAATCCAAAACAACAAACTGAAAAAAGAAACAAAGCTTAATACAACTACGATACCGTATGGTCGAGACATGCGGCTGTAAAAAACCAGAACAGGCGAAATGGCGAGTAAGAAAGAAAAAATAACCGTTGTCCGACTATTAAACATTTTAACAACGAAAATGGGGAAAATTATTAAACTTAAAACGCCTGCAATAAGTAGCGGGGCTCTGAGTAATAATTCTGACAAACCAAACGTGTTTAATAAAAACCAGCGGTATAAATTCATCGGGATTGAGTTCGCGCCCAATCCATGATTTGTAAAAACATATTGAAAAGGCCGTCCAATTACATAATTTATTCCATGCCATTCATCATCGATAATTATTTGGCTATGAATTAAATATAACCTTAAAATTGTTCCCACAACAAATGAAATCGAAATCAATACCCAAAAAAAGATACCTCTATTTGAAAAAGTCTTCTTCATTTAATCTGATAACCTCTTAAGGCAGTCAAACATCTTCAGGGAATAACTTTGAGCTTATAATTTTTATTTTTGCCAGCCGAAATAAAAGACCTATCACCAAACACCCGAAACCGTATTTTATACTTCGAACCAGGTTAATGGATGAGGCTTCAGGAAAATATTTCGTCGGGCAGCTCACTTCCGCAACCGTGTAGTCGTGCCATAGAATCTGAGCCAGCATCTGATTGTCGAACACAAAATCATTGGAATTTTCTTTAAGGGGCAACTTTTCCAACAGCTCCCGGGAAAAGGCCCTGTATCCTGTATGATATTCAGAAAGCTTGGCCCCTAGAAGAAGGTTTCCTGCAAGGGTAAGGCACCGATTTGCGACATATTTCCAAATGGGCATTCCCCCTTTTATAGCATATCCACCGAGAATCCTTGATCCCAACACACAAGAATACACATCGTTACCTATCATGGATGCCATAGCAGGAACAAGCTTTGGCGTATACTGGTAATCCGGATGCACCATGATGATGATGTCGCCACCTGCTTCCAAGGCAAGACCATAGCAGGTTTTCTGATTTGCACCATATCCTTGATTACTGGGATGTATGTAGACCTTCGTGTGAGGAAGTGTTCCGGCGAAGGCGACCGTCTCGTCATTGCTTGCATCGTCTACTACAATGACTAGATCCACACATCCTTGTGCCATAACCTCAGCGTGGGTCTGACGCAGTGTTTTTGCCGCGTTAAAAGCTGGCATTACCACAATCACTTTCTTATTCTTGAACCTACGGAATACCTGTTAGCACAATGATGGCATGGTCACGCTTTTGCTTTCACTGTTAGAAGGTTGGGTTAAGATCTGCCCTCCGCATGTTCCACTATCGTGAAGTCAAAAAGAAATTGCCGAGGTGGCCGATTACAGCATTAGAATTCAATGCTGACCAACCCTAATATCTGAATGATCCGCTAACCTTTCAAAACCGTCGCTAACGGTTCGCCATCTCCATAATTCAGAGAGCGTTAAATAAAATAACACCAATGCACCAGAAATGGACATCACGGCAGCAGCAGAATCTGTTCCTATGCTGAGTATTGTAAGCAGTGGATTGAGCGACGAAAGAGCAATGGCAAAGGCCAAAAGCAGCATTCGAGGATTCTTGCTGCGGGATTCTTTAGACGGTGAAATAGCATAGTGACGCAACAATACTAGGATTGAGGGAATTGAGAGCAAGTAGTAATGTAACCACACAAGTCGGGCGCCAATGAGATAAACGAGACAGCCCAATCCAACTATTATGATGTCACTTTGTACCTTTGGAGCGCAAGCTTGACAATCAGATGTGTTATTATGTCTGCAGATTATCCAGAGGAAAACGACACTGAATAGAAACAACAGGGGTAGAAGAACTGTCGACAAATCGACTCCTGTGAAGTATGCTATCATTATTGCAAGGGAATAATTTGAATGCATAGGAGTTATAATCTCCTCTGGCAAAGAAAAAAGTGCCCCTATCCAATCGAGCCATGGATCAACTGATCCGAAAAACCATGCAGAGATTGCACCGAAGAATAACCCTGATGCAAAGGCACCGACAACCATCCGAAAGACTTTAGCCAGGAGATGATGGAAAGCATACCAAGAAAACAGCAATGCTCCCACAAACAAGGTGTTCGGCTTGAACATTAGCATGAGACCAATCAGAAAGCCAATGGAGATGTCCCACCACCCCGAGCGTTTTTTGCTTAACATCCAACATAGGATGGCAAGGAGCATCAATTGCAGCAGGTTCACGTTTAATACCCTCAATTCGCAAAAGAACGGTTCGAACCAGCCAGCAAAAAGAACTATGACTGCTAACGTTTGTAGTTTGGAATAACTGAGCAATCGACAAAAAACCGTAATAGCCAGAAGGCCGCAAAACAGGCTGAAAATCCGATAAGTCTGAAAAGCGGTTTCATATGTCCGAAATCTAAACAAACCCAGAAAGGTATACAAAAATGGTGAGGAATACGTTTCCAACACGGGCCTGCGTTTGGCGACAGACTTATGACGGGATGCTTTAGGATCCATCGCGGCTCGACGAGCCATTTCAGTTCCAATTCGGGTGCGATCCGAATTGGCATAGATATTGTCGAGATCCATGGTTGAAACTGCTTGTCCTACAGCCCAAAACTGATAGAAATCCGTACCTACCCATTTGTTGCCGTAGCTAAATGCCTTGGGAAGAGAATATACTGATAGTAATAGCAGCAAGACAGTGACAATAGATTGGCTTAAGTTAGACCCTCTCATTAGGACTTAGATAAGGGGTAAGAACCCTTTTTCTCAGTTTAACCTGTTCATCTTATGCCAGTTCTGGTTGGAGTCAATATTGGGGTTGTAGCTCGGGCCGTCCGACACAATGTTGTCCCCAATGCCGGTTGTCCATGCATTGTCATATCCGGTAGGCAGTTCCACTGCTTTTTGATTGAGAGTCGTAGTACTGATTTACGCCTTGCACGCGGAATTCAGAAGCTTACAGCAGACATACAATGACTCTGCTCAGGCTTCTAACTTTTGTGGCACAATAGCATGAGCACATTCCCGGAACAAGGTATCAAGGGTTTGCAGCAGCCAGGAGAGATCAAGTGGACTATGGCGTTTCAGACAACTTCCGGGTTATTTTGAGGCCAGAAGCCTGTCGACTTTAGATTTGATCTGCATCTGCACCATGTTGACCGTCCCCAGCTTGCCGCGTTCGCGAGCGAGTTTGACATAGGCTTCCATCATATTCTTGGGCACTTCAGCCTGTTCGGGTTCAGGCTTGCGAGAAAGGGTCAGGGACTCCGTGGGACAGGTGGAGACGCACAGTCCGCAGCCGATACACCGGTCCGGGTCGAGTACCACGCAGTCATCCTCCAGGCGGAGTGCTTCCATCTGACAGCGTTCCACACAGGTTCCGCACCCTTCGCAGGTGTCTGTATCCACGGCTGCCACAAAAGGTGTGGACACAAGGCTGGCTGGCTTTGGGTAGCGCTTGAGATTTTTCAGCACCTGGCAGCAGCAGCCGCAGCAGCAGCAGATGTTGACGATCCTCTGAGCGTTGCTAGGCTGCAGTACAAGCCCAGCCTCATCGGCGTTCTTAAGGATTTCAATGGCTTCGTCCTTGTCTATGATCCGGCCAAGGCCGTTTTGCTCATAGTAGTCCGCCCCCCTCCCAAAAACGAGGCATGATTCCATGGGTTTATCGCAACCCTTGCCCACCATTTCATGCTCCCGGCGGCAGATGCAGGGCGCCACCAGGAACTTCTTCTGGGCCCGCACAAGTTCCTCTGCCTGTTCGTAGGACAATACTTCCAACTCGGCAGTGATGCTTCGCCCCACGGGTATGGTGCGCAGTTGGGGCCCCTTTTGCCACGACTTGTCAAAGAGGGTAGGGAAGTACTCGTTCGTGTCTTTGATGAGTTCCACGTCCAGGTCGTTGACGTGAAACTCCCAGATTCCAATGATGTATTGCAGGGCCATGTATCGCATGGGCTTGTCCGGAGACGCGATTCTGTAGATGAGCCCCTTTTTTGCCATCTCCTCCAGGCGTCGGGCGGCCTCTTCAGGGCTCAGCTTTGCCCGTCGGGCGATGACCCTGGGCTCC
Organism: Desulfobacterales bacterium; assembly: GCA_032126655.1. Lineage (GTDB taxonomy): Bacteria > Desulfobacterota > Desulfobacteria > Desulfobacterales. The sequence goes on along the minus strand of JAQBAU010000275.1, from coordinate 17,370 downwards.
TCCGCAATCAAGGTGAGATGCAGGGCAAGCTCAGCTTCCTCGGGCGTGAAGAGCCGGCGCAGAATACGCAGCTCCACACCGGACTCTGTTGGAGGAAAGCCTCCCGGAAGGTTGTCCAGATGCTTAGCCAGTTTCTGATAAATGTCTTTTCCCATAAGGCCCCTTTCTGCGGTTCAGCTTCGAATGCGTTTCTTAACATGATTGATTATGGTCGTCCAATGCTATTGAGATAGGAGTTGACACGTCACTGCCCCGGTCTTATGAAGGCATGACCTCTTATGAACGCTGCAAACCCAACACCTGAAAACACTTCTTCCTCCGAGGGATTTCAAGGGCCGTCCAGGAGTGACGTGGCGGAGATGTTCGACCGGATTTCCGCAACCTACGACTTTTTGAACCGGCTTCTCTCCTTTGGCACAGACATCTTGTGGCGCAGAAAAGTGGCGGGGTTCCTGCCTCCTCACAGAGGTCAGCATGTGTTGGATCTTGCCACGGGCACGGGAGACCAAATTGTCGCTCTTTTTGAACAGAGCAACAGGGTCAAAACCGGTGTCGGGATGGATCTGGCAGAGAAGATGCTTGAGATTGGGCGAAGGAAGATCAGAAGACGCGGGCTTTCCGAAAAGATTACCCTGATGGTCGGTGATGCAACAGCCATCCCGGCTGATGACTGTCAGTTTGACGCTGTGACCATTTCCTTTGGCATAAGAAATGTCGGGGATGTCAACAAGGGGCTCCGGGAGATGTACAGGGTGCTCAAGCCGGGCGGGCGCGTGCTCGTTCTGGAGTTTGCCGTGCCCCAGAACCGTTTTTTGCGAGCTGGTGTCCTCGTTTATCTTCGACACGTATTGCCGTGCCTGGGGGCCCTGGTGTCCGGAGACGCATACGCCTACCGATACTTGAACGAGACCATTGAGACATTTCCGAGTGGGGAGGCTTTCTGTGATCTTCTGAGGGCCGCGTCTTTCACCAGGGTGGCGGCGCATCCCGTCAGATTGGGATTGCCCATGATCTATCAGGGAGAGAGACCGGTGAAATAGAAATGACAAGGTCCATGGATGGGAACAACCTCTAGTGGCCCCAATTGGGCATGATCAGTTGTTTGCCGCGCACCCCAGTTTGTTGTGAATGTCGTCTATCTTTTTCTCCAGTAAATTCGTACTGTTAGTGATCTTGGACGACATCATGATTATCTTTATTGAGACCAAGAGAACTCCTGCTTCCAAAAGTATGTCGTGGGTCAGCCCTTTGAAAAAAAGGGCCAGGATGAAGAAGAGAAACGTTACCGCAACCACAACAGCAGCCCATGGATCAAAAGGCCTCTTAATACCTAACATAACAATATCACCTCTCAGCAGAATGGTTGTAGAAGAATCCCGGTTCTGGGTCGTTCCCGGACGGGTGTTGAAGGGGGTACCACGGTCATTATGATGAAAACAAGAAAGAAATGATGAAAATTCGCTCCTTGATAGATCGAGAATGTTGTAAGATTATGGAAAAAATGGTTGGCGTGTCAAGGCAAAAGGCGTGCATTCTTGGTACGTTACTTGCACAGAAGATTCATAAAGGTCGTTTGAGAGGTCCATATGGAAAATAAATACATCGTGGCGGTGTCGGTCGCTCTCGTGTTCCTGGTCGGTTTCTTTGTCTATCGACACACCAAGAGAGAGGCCACATTGGACGAAGATTCGAAAATACAGGCTTCCATCATGGTGGCCATGGCCAAGACCAGTCCTATCGGAGGGATGACGCAAATGGCGATGTACCTGAAGAGATATGAGGAGGAAAATGGCAGGTTCCCTGTGACTCTTGACCAATTGTACCCCAAATACGTAAGCTACAGGGCCTTCATTGATGAGGTCCCCTGGGTGTATACGTCAGAAGCACATGAGTTCTTGCTGAAAAAGCGCTTTACCATGAAAGGCACACGGATGATCGTGTCTGTTGACAAGACTTTGAGGCCCCGGATCCAGACAGGAATTATGGTTGCCAGTGTCGGGAATGTTTCTGAAGGAGTGGCGTCCGGACAAGCCAAGACGGGAGGAGGCTCACAGGCACCGGTCTCTGGGAAAGCACCATCCATAGGGGCAAAGGAAAAACGTTTCCAAGCTCTTCTAAAACAGCCAATGCCTGCCCAGCCAGTGGTTCTATCAGAAAAAGAAACAAGATTCCTTTCAGAACCCGTACCTGAGGCATTTAGCATTCTTAGTGATGAAGAGTGCACGGGTTTTGCGCTGGAAGTGAGCCAGCAACACCTTGTGTGGAAAGACATTGGTGGGGTTATCGGATTTGGAAACGTTGAGTACCCTGGGGCGGATAGAATGGCTATATTGGCTGATGGGAAATGGGTTAGTGTGAAGAGGTCCCGCCTGGAAACGCAGGAATCAGACGAACCGGAATACACCGCGTTACAGATTCCGCGCACTTTTTTTGGGATGGAGGTAAGATGAGGAGCCCCCAAGGACTAAACCCTTGGCGTCGTGAGCAAGAAGGGCCATTGATGCATTTGCCAAGTCCCAACAACTGGCAGTTGATAAAAGATATGGGAAGAATCACAGGAGGTTGAGATGTCTCCAAAGAATGAACGGGTCTTGCGTGTACTGAGCGAAAACAAAGGGTTTACGCTGATAGAGCTCATGATTGTCATAGCTATCATAGCTATTCTTGCCTCCGCCGGCATGCTTGTTTACATGGATTTTACGGCCAAAGCCAATGATTCCGCGGCGCTGAATGACGCCAAGTTCTTGACTGCGGTCGGCAGTAATGCCCTGCTTCAGAATGACAAAATGTTGTTACAGCATCTTGCTAGTGCCGGAAGTGTTATTGGGGATGAAGTCGATATGCTGGGGAATGCCATTCCCAAGCTCTACGAATTGTCTCCCGGTGTCAGGGCAGACGTTCAGATCATTAATGTTGACCTTCCGGGTCCTCCTCCAATCACCCTTACGGACATCTCGATAAGGACTTGGCATGAAAGAGGGAGTGATTCCCCAGTGCCGATGTTTCCAAAGAAAACCTACTTAGTTTGGGTGGACACAATGGGAACAGGATGGACATTCGAGAATTTCTAGAGCCATACCATGGCCGCAAGAACAACGCGTTCCCCTCGCAGGCGCTGCCTCTGTAATCCTATCCGGGAAAAAAGTATTTCAGCGCATCAAAGTGTCAGATTATTGACTCTTCCCGTCTGCCGTTTGTCCCAAAACCCACGAAACCGGGTCACAGATACCCCAATTCCTGTAACCGCTGAAACACCTGTCCAGCTGCAAGGCGATGTCCCGCTCTTGTCCAGTGAAGATCATGTTCAAAGAAAAGCTCTTCCTGACCCTTGTAGCGCTCAAAGGCTGGGAGGAGATCGAGTACGGGAATCCCCATCTTCTTGCAGAACAGCCCCACGACCTTCTGGGGGAGATGCAGGTCCAATCGATTGGGGGGGATGCCGCAGTAGCCGGCTCCGCGGGCAGCAATCTGTTCCTCGTTTACCTGGTCTTTGTCCGGGATGAGCACCAGCAAAAAATCAATACCACGCGTTTTCGTAAGGGCATGGATCTCCGCCACCAGGCGCAGAGTCAGCTGATAGCCGCCCTGCTCAAGGTACTCTGTGTCATAAACAGAAATCCATCCCCGCCGGCTGAACTCTGCCCCCATTCCCAGACGGCTGCGAAGTTTGCAAAGACGGGTGTTTATCAGGTTGGCCAGAGCGCTTCTGCCATGGTTGTTCGGAACAGGGACGTTGCGAAGGGCCAATTCCTCATTTGCTGCCAAAGAGAATTTTGGTTTGATGTAAATACCGTCGTTTACCGAGAAGAGATTGTTGCAGAACAAGTCGTCCATAAACATGCACAAGACGACGACATCGGGAGAGTATTTCAGCCCTTTTTCCTCCAACACCAGCAGCTCCTGGTCCGTGCTGTATCCCCACATCGCCATATTCATGACTGCCCAGCCGGGTTGGAGGTCATCTTTGATCAGATCCGTAAACCGTGCCGTCCTGGGGATGCCGAGGCCAATCGTAAATGAGTCGCCCAAGAAGAGCAGACTGTTGACACCGGGCGGTCTGGAAACCGGGTGCGAATCGTCCAGGAACCCTTCGCTGTTCATGGTAACCGGCATGTCTTCCATGTCTTTTGAAGTGGGAGGCGGAGAGAGTACCGCCGAGACGTTCGGCAGTCCAATCCAGCCGAAAAGAGGATCTCGTTTGCAGTACATGCCCTGAGGGAATCGTTTGTGCCCGTGCAAGGTTTCAGGGTAAAAAAGTCTCAGGATACCTTCAGTTGCAAGCAAGAAAACGAGTAGGCTTCCCAGAAATATTCCGAGATTCTGGAGGGATTGCTTTCTGACAAATTCTCGTTTCTTCATTTCTCCAGCAGAAGCATCCGTCGCTTAAGATCTGTTCCACCGGAAAACCCCCCGGGAGAGCCGTCAGCACAGACTATGCGATGACATGGGATCAAGATGGGAAAAGGATTCCGGGAAAGGGTGGTTCCCACAAAACGACAGGCTTGAAGGCGTCCGACCTGTGCAGCTATTTGGCCGTAGGATCGCACCTCGCCGTAACGAACGGTTGAGACGGCTTTCAGTACCGCACATTGCAATGGGGTCAGCCCATCTAAATCGAGGAGTTCCCATGGAGCCTTCACGGGGCTCCCCTCAAAGTACGTCCTTATTTCTTCGCACATATTGAGAACAGCTTGCGTATAACCTGGCTTTGCCGGGCCGCTCTTTTTCATTCTCTGTAGCAAGGTTCTTTTTTGGGATTGAGGCAAGAAGATCCCCTTTAGCAGAAAGGGGTCGGTTTGAAACAGGATGCCGGCGTGGCCGAATGCGGTAGTACAAATGTGATAGCCTAGGATTGATGATTGATGATTGATGATTGTTGATTGTCTTCTTCTGCTAGTGGCGCTTCGTTCTGGAACTGTCCTCACTTTTTTCGACATGCTCCCCATCTTCTAATGTCTGCCGACATGTTGGTCTTAGATTCTTTTCAATCGTCAATCATCAATCCCAGAGTGCCGTTGTCCGTCGCAGGATATACCTTTGCGGGCTGATGCCCCATTTTTACTGGTGTTTTTCAATAATCAATCAACAATCATAAATCATCAATCCAAAAGGTTTCCCTCGCGATCAAACCTCATTGGCTCCCAGCTTCCTAAAACCTGTATGTCGGTATTCGACGTGGCCTCGGCTTCAAGAGCCCGTGAGATCCATAGAGTCTCCAGCGTGGCTGTGTTCTTGATGCGGACGATGCGCGCTGCCTCAGGCTGTACCATTCCGATAGCGTTAAGGCAGGTTTCGACACATTCTTGGTCTGTCTCAAAATGCATGGGCACAGCCGCTTTTTCAGGGGAGATTGCGGTCCGGGCATTCTGATAGGTCTTCTCAAAATCGATGGCATCGACAAGGCGCTGTGTGGTGACGTCCGCAAGGCCGATACCATTGGCATTGCCGTCTGATTCCGAGCTTAGACTTCTCACAAATATCCTCTTCACATGAGGGGGAGTGAAGAAGTCGCCCACAATGTCCCGGTGCCTTCCAGTGACATTCGAATCCATGCCAATGCCGCTGATCTCTTTTCCGATTTCATCCACGACGAGGATGTCGATGGGGTCAAAGGGTATACGAGGTACCATCACACGAGCATCTTCAAGCAGTTTGCGCTCCGCTTGATGCCAGTTTTGAGGTCCTACAGCACTGATTTGAGAGACATTATTGTATCCATCTTCAAGTACGGCCAGCCCGAAGAGGACGGAGCACGCTTCCAAGATGTGCCGGGCAGCATCATGGAGGATGCTAAAGGTGTGCTGGACAGCCGCCCTGTGGTACGTCGCCGCCCCCTTGCCCTTGCCTAAGCCAACTGTGAGCATCTTTGTCAAACCGCTTTCGATCGGACCATGGAATTTCGTATGCGGCTTCACCCGGTTAATCACCACAATATGGTCAGCTTCGGCTGCGCCCTTGTCCATAAGAATGGGTATGCCGATGTTCAATGTCCCGATTCTGACGACATCCTCAGTAGGAAGTATGGGCACTTTCACACGGGATTCATCAATGCCAAGCCTGGCTAAGACTGAGCGTTCCCCCTCGGGCGTGTTTCCCCCGTGGGATCCCATAGCTGGGACAATGAATGGCTTCAAACCATTGTTCGTCAAATGCTTCACGCATTCGGAAACAATGAGAGAAATCTGGCTGATGCCACGGCTACCCACGCAGACTGCAACAGACTCACCAGGTTTTGTCGCTGATGGAAGATCGAAGGCCTCAAGGGCCGTGCCTACGGCCGCAGGAATGTCTTGAAGCTCTTCGGCGTGGAGGTTCTGCCGAACCAATGCAGTTTCAGGGAAGACCATGGTTCAATATGTGTAGAATCCGCGGCCTGTCTTACGGCCCAAGTTTCCGGCATCCACATACTTCCTGAGTAGAGGACACGGACGGTATTTGGGATCTCCAAAGCCTTTATGGAGGACTTCGAGGATCGATAGGCACGTATCCAAACCGATCAGGTCCGCCAATTCCAGGGGTCCCATGGGATGGTTCATGCCCAGCTTCATGACCGAGTCAATTGCCTCTACTGTTCCCACGCCTTCGAATAATGCGAAGACGGCCTCGTTGATCATTGGGAGCAGGATGCGATTTGATATGAAGCCGGGGGCGTCATTGGCTGCGACCGGGGTCTTATTCAGTTTGACCGCCAGCTCCTTTGTGGCCTCGAAGGTTTCATTAGATGTGGCGAGCCCACGAATAACCTCGACCAGTTGCATTAAAGGGACTGGATTCATGAAATGCATGCCTATGACTTCAGCAGGCCGCTTGGTAGCAGCAGCGATTCGTGTGATGGGAATGGAGGATGTATTACTCGCAAGAATCACTCCCTGTCTGCAGATGCTATCCAGCCGGGCGAAGACATCGAGCTTCAGACCCTCGTCTTCAATCACTGCCTCCACAACATAATGTGCAGCTTCAAAGGCCTTCAACTCAACAGTGGTTTCAATCCGCGCGAGGGCATCCTGCTTTTCCTCCTCGGTGAGACGTCCTTTTTTCAATAAACTCGAAAGGCTCTTTTCAATCCTCTGCACGCCGCTATCGAGGAAGGTTTCTGATATGTCACTCAAGATGACAGAGAACCCGTTCATGGCAGCTACCTGGGCAATCCCTGCTCCCATCTGGCCGGCGCCTACAACCCCGATTCTTTCAATCATCATTTCCCTCCCTGGAAACAGGTTCCTCCAGTATTGAAAGGAGATAAACGCCGTCCTCATTCTGCTTGCATCCAAGTCTCTGGAGGTCCTTTTCATCCTCAATGCATATCAGGTATGGCATAATCTCTTGCACTTCCTCGGTGTTGAAGTTGTAGACATGGTCCTCCAGGAAGACATAGGCCGGCTCCATACCCCGCGCAGGTTTCACGTAAAACGGGTACGCATAGGCGTCCACGCCATTAGCCTCGCAACGGATAATCGGTTTTTGATCCATTTTCGTGCCTCCGGTGGGCAAGGAGCGTGACTTGATTGAAGAAAGGGCAGGGAAGGAGTTTATTGAACACTCACAGCGAGGAGGTGGAAAACTGGTCCTTGGTTCCAGTCGGCCTGGAATCAAGGACCAGATACCAGTCATGGGGTCTACCTCTAGGTTTCTTCCACAGTAATTGCGCCGGCCTCACAAACTTCAACGCAGCTTTCACAGCCGAGACACTCTTCTGCGTTGACCGGATTGGACTTTTCGTCTTCGAGCTCGAAAACCTCGACGGGACAAACTTCGACACACTCACCACAGCCGGTACACTTTTCAGTATCCACAGTTGGCGTGAACATAAGAACTGGCCTCCTTTCTTTATTTTTTCAATACGTTATAAGTTGATAAACACGTTCTTTGGGACCTTTTGAACTATGCCGTCTTACACTAATTCTTTGAACTCGTCAAGTATTCATTATGACTGTTTTCTACCACGGGTGTTTCTTGCTGAGAAACGGCAGGTTGGCGGTTTTTTCAAAGGGGTGTTGATAGACTTCTTTGGATCAGTCCGACGAGTGTATTCTTGACCTCGGTAGCTACATCTTCTTCCTGACCGGTCTTTACACCGCAACATCGATTGAACAGAACACGGGCAAGGCAGTCGGGCACCACATGCCAGCCGAATGATACGATGTTGTCATAAGGCCTAATGTGGGTGTCCCTTGCGCCAGTAATCCTCGCTGCTACTTCTCGTCCGGTGTCCATGACCTTTTCCTCCAGTGCCTGGCTCCAGGGCGCGGTCAGTACCATGTCGAATATGCCCTGCAGATCTTCTACCAAAGATGGGTAGCCCGCGGTCTCCTCGCGTGACTCGTCTTGTGTGAGAGTGATGTCGAAGCTCAAGACTTCGTGCTTTTCTTCCACGTTGGCAAGAAGGTAGTCAAATGCCGAGTAGGAACCAGTGATTAGCAGACCGGAGTCGGACGGGTCTCTCTGGAAGAGACGGTTCCAGGCCGCCATTCGCTTGTCGATCATGAGAGGCCCCAGATCTTCTTCTCTGGCAGGAGTTGGCTCCATTGGTGTCCGGTGATCTGCCTCCCACTCCTGGTCCTGGCGAAAATCCCCCTGTAAGGCCTGATATTGACCATCAACGCGACTGAGTTCCTCTCTCAATTCCCACGAGTGCTCGTCGAAATCTTGAGCGAGGTGGAGGAATAGCTGAGGAGAAAGCTCGGCTTCATCAGACGTCTTAGGGTGAGCTTCCACGCCCTTAATCTCGGAGGCTATCTTGGCTATTTCTGGGTTTACCGGGGCAATGTCCTTTCCCACCGCCTTCAGGTAAGCCATATCGGCCTGCCCCTGAAAGAGCCCCCAACTGGTGAAATCGCGAAGCGCGGCCTTCAAGGGCTTCTTGTCGATGACCGTTTCGAAAGGGCTGCGAAGATCCAAGAAGCCATTCTCCATCCAGGGCTGGAGGGCAGAATGATGATTGGCGTGGGCCGGCTGGTAGAGAAGCACGTGGTGGAAGCACAACGACATGGCCTCCAACAACGCAGGGGGGATGAAGGTAGATGGAAAAAAGACAGGGGTTGAGAATGGGGGAATGTTCTCAAGCCGTGAGGCGCAATGCGGAGTGCGGAGTGCGGAATCTCTTTCTTCGTCTTTCATTTCTTCACTATTTTCGTTGAATAAACGCCGGTTGCCTATGGCTATTCAGCTTCTCTCTTTAGCATGGGTTGTTTTGTTGCCTCTTCTATGTGGTGTCGCTTCGTGCTAATCTCATAGAGTCTTTTCATTGCGCCTGACGGCTTGAGAACATCCCCGCACTCGACATTCCGAATTCCTATGTGCTTTTTTTGTCCTTGACTTCCACGCCCATGGCGCCAAGGCGCTCTCTAAGCTGGTCCGCCAGTTCCCAGTCTTTCCTCTGTCTTGCCTCTTTACGCTCAGCTATGAGTTCTTGGGCTTTTTCGTCCTGGGCCTCTTGTTCAAACTCAAAGATGTTTAGTACCGCATCGACCCGCTTGAATGCGTCAGTGATTCGCCTGGCCCCTGCCTGATCCAGGTCTCCTTGCATAATCAGGCGATTGACCTGTCTCACAACCTGGAAGATCGTTGCCATGGCAGATGACACGTTCAGGTCGTCGTCCATGGCATCTGCAAACCCGGTTTTCAAATCATACAGGAGCTGCTCTATCTCAGCAAAGGGACGGCCGCCTTCTACACCTCTCAAGCTGGAAATGCATTCGTCCAACCGGCGAATGGCTTGACGGGACTGGTCCAGTGCCTCGTCGGAAAGATTCAAGGGCATCCTGTAATGATTGGAGAGGAGCCAGTACCGAATCACCCGACCGTGGTATCCTCGTTCTATAAGTTCTCGGATATCAAGGACGTCCGCACTGCGGTCCGCCTTCTTTCCTTCGGACATTACCATTTCATTGAGTATCCAGTAGCGGGCTAACGGTTTTCCGTTCAGAGCACCACTGACAGCTATTTCGTTTTCATGATGCGGAAAGATCAGATCGCGGCCGCTGGTGTAGATGTCAAATGTCTCTCCAAGGTATTTCATGGCGATTGCCACAGACTCGATGTTCCAGCTCGGCCTGACCTGGCCCCAGTCGGTTTTCGTATAAATCCCCTGCTTGAGTTCAGACAGCTTGGCCCGTTTGAAAAGGGTGAAATCTCTTGGATTATCCTTTTCATACTCATCAAGGTCTACGGTAGAGCCGAGCTTGATCTTATCAAGATCGACTCCTGAGAATTGGCCGTAGTCCGGATACCTGGAAATATCGTAATAGACCGACCGGAGCTTTTCGTAGGCAAAACCCTTTTCCACAAGTCGCTCCGTCAGTGTCACCATATCCTCGACATGTTCGCTGGCCCTAGGATACCGTGTCGCCGGTTTGATACCCAGGATCTCCGTGTCTTCCATGAAGGCCTGCAGGTTCTTGTCAGTAAAAGGCTTCATCGGCATGTCTGCCTGTTCGGCCCCATGGATGGTCTTGTCGTTCAGGTCCGAGATATTCACGATGTGCGTGACCGCAAAGTCCTTGGACTCAAGATATCGACGAACAAGGTCAGCTAGGACAAAGCGCCGGCATTCTCCAATATGTATTCTGTCGTGCACTGTAGGCCCGGAAGAATAGATGGACACCTTACCGGGCTGGAGGGGCGCGAATGGTTCTTTTGAGCGAGTCAGGGGGTTGTATAGCCTTAGGGTCGTCTCCTCCTGTATGGCAAAGAGCGAAGTGCTCAGATAGCGTTCTCCACCATCAGGCAAGACCACTACAACCACACCATCGGACATAGAGCTCACTTCTTGAATCGCCACTGCCATAGCGGCGCCGGCACTCATGCCTGCAAAGATCCCTTCCTCCCGGGCAAGGCGCCGTGTCATCTCAAAGGCTGCTTCATCATCAATGTTGAGCTTCTTGTCTATGCGGTCCTTTTCATATATTCCTGGTTGGTAGGACTCCTTCATGTTCTTGAGGCCTTGGATCTTGTGCCCGAGATAAGGTTCCACACCCACAATGCGGATTTCCGGGTTGTATTCCTTCAAACGCTTCGAGAGCCCCATAAGGGTCCCAGTGGTCCCCATAGTTGCAATCAGCGCGGTAATTTTTCCTGCTGTTTGTTCCCAGATTTCGGGACCGGTGCCATTGTAATGGGCCCGACAGTTCGCTTCGTTGTTGAACTGATCCGTTATGAAATAGCTTTCTGGTTGTTCCCGAGCCAGCTGGTACGCCTCCTCTATGGCGCCATCCGTTCCAAGATGATCGGGGGTCAGTCGGATTTCGGCCCCCATCGCTTGGAGGATCTTACGCCGCTCTATACTGGCAGACTCGGACATGGTCAGAAGAAGCCGGTATCCCTTAACTGCACAGACCAGCGCGAGTCCAATCCCGGTATTGCCACTTGTGGCCTCCAGCACGATCTTGTCCGGGGTGAGGGCGCCGGATGCCTCTCCAGCTTCTATCATGGATTTGGCAATACGGTCCTTCACGGAACCACCAGGGTTGAAATACTCGAGCTTGGCCAGAAGCGTCACGTTGGGGTTGGGGTTGAGACGCTTTATTTCAACCAGTGGTGTGTGACCAATGTTGTCTAAGATTGAGGGCATAGCCTGTTATTAGTTATTAGTTACTGGTCCACTATTCGATCGCCTTGTGAATTTGCTCGCCAACGGCCTTGATCTTTTCCATGTCTCCTGCAACCAGTTTCCATTTGCAGATCGTCAATCCATCCCCGGACCAACGGGGAACGATGTGCACATGCAGATGAGGTACCACCTGATTGGCCGCCTCGCCATTGAGTTGCATCAGGTTGATCCCTTCAGGGCTCAAGGCCTTCTTGACTGCTGCTGCCAGTTTGTGAGTGGCAGCAGCCACCGCCACAAAATCGGCTTCAGTAATTTCGTGGATGGTTGCAGCATGGGCCTTCGGGATGACGAGCAGATGGCCTTCATTGAGGGGGTTGATATCCAGAAAAGCAAACACCCTGTCATCCTCATAGACCTTTACTGAGGGAATCTCATTGCTGATGATCTTACAGAAGATGCAGTCCATGGAGAACCTCCTTCTATCAAAGAATCCCTTTGCCGAGTCCTTAGTATCACGGCTTGCTCAGAAAATCCCCTTCGCGTCCAAAGAAACCAGTGGACTCATTATTAAGAAAGCAACAAGACCCGTCAAGCAAAATTCCGATCAAGGGGGTTGTTCCAGGGGGATGGGCACTATCTGGAGAAATGCCTGTAACCACCCGGCCTGAGAGGCTGCTTCCCTTCATGTGTCTCAAGCCAGATGCCGTCTTCCTGAACAATCGTGCCTATCTTCGCGGCAGGGTTGCCAAGGACCTTGGTGGTAAGAGACACAATCTCATCTTTGTTCGCGGAGGACGCCGTAAACAGGAGTTCGTAGTCCTCGCCGCCACGTAGTGCCCACTCCGTAGGGTCCTTGTCTGCCAGCGACGCCAGTCTCTCTAATTGGCCTGACAGGGGTAGGGATGCGGCCTGTAGGAGGGCTCCGGTACCGCTTTCCTCGCAGATATGGCGAAGGTCTTTGGCGACACCATCTGAGATATCGATCATGGCGTGTGCGAGGCCGCTTTGGCCCAAAGCCTTTCCAATCTCCAGCCGAGGTATCGGTCTTTGGAGCGCCGCAATGAGGGATTCGTATCCGGCAAGTTCGGAAGCATTTTTGTTCAAGAGGACAAATAGACCGGCTGCGGCATTGCCCAGCGGGCCAGTTACCCAGATATCGTCTCCGATTTTGGCACCGGAGCGGTAGACAAGGTGTTCCGGGAGACCCTCTCCCAGGAGAGTAATGGTGATGACCGTCGCAGACGGGCTCTCCACAGTGTCGCCTCCGGCCAGTACAATATCCGTCTTCGCAGCCATGGCCTCGAATCCTGCCATGAAGGATTCTACAAAACTCACCTCTGTTTCAGGCTTTATTCCCATTGACAGAAAGGCTGTGTGAGGGGTGCCGCCAACGGCGGCGATATCGCTGACATTGACGGCCAGGGCCTTCCAGCCAAGGGCTTGCGGGGGAAGCGTCTCGGCAGTGAAATGTATCCCTTCGATAAGAGTGTCCGTAGTGACGAGAAGCAGCGAGTCTCCGTCGGTTTCCAGGACCGCGCAGTCTTCGCCGATTCCCTTCCTAACGCGAGACGGTAGTGAGGCGACTCCTTTGCCATGAATGAGTTGTATGACGCCATCCTCGCCAATGTCATTCACGGTTTTAGGGCTCATAAGATACTTCGCCTCTATCCAATCTGTACTTCGCGAAGTGGGGAGTGGGGCTGTGCTCCTACAAACACTGCAGGTCACTCGTCAAGTTTTACCTCTTTGAAGGCGTGCACATCAATGTCGTGTTTTTTTATCTTGTGCCACATGCTTCGTTGGGTGAGGCCCAGTATTTCGGCTGCCCTCGCCTGGACTCCTCTTGTCTTTCTCAGGGCTTGGACGATCATTCCCTTTTCGAGTTCTCGGAGCCTGTCATTGATTGAAGCGTTTTCAGGCATGGCTGGCACGACCTGGCTTTCCAGGTCCCCGGCGATGTGTGGTGGGATGTGAGCGGGCTGGATCATGCCGTCCGACATGACTGTTGCACGCTCAACGGTATTCTGGAGTTCTCTGATATTACCAGGCCAGGAGTACGACATCAGAATTTGCAGGGCCACTGAGGAAATCTGAACAGATCCTGGAGCGCTTTGCAGAAAATGCTCTACCAGCAGAGGAATATCACTCTTCCTCTCTCTTAGCGGGGGGAGGTAGATAGAAATAACGTTGAGACGGTAATAAAGATCTTCTCGGAACTCTCCTTCCTCGACCATCTTTGCAAGGTCCCTATTGGTTGCTGCAATGAATCGGACGTCAACTTGAACCGACCTTGTTCCTCCCACAGTTTCGAATTCCTTCTCCTGGAGCGCACGAAGTATCTTAGCCTGAGTGGTCAGTGGCATGTCCCCAATCTCATCCAGGAAGAGGGTACCGGAGTTGGCCATTTCAAACTTGCCCAATTTCTTGGAACTTGCACCCGTAAAGGCTCCCTTCTCGTGGCCAAAAAGTTCGCTTTCCAGAAGTCCTTCGGGGATGGCCACACAGTTCAGTTTAACAAATGGAGCGTCTTTACGAAGGCTATGCTCATAAATAGCTGTGGCGATCAGTTCCTTGCCTGTTCCGCTTTCTCCCGAAATAAGAACCGTCGAATCAGTCGGCGCAACCTTGAGAATCTGGTTGAAGACGCCACGGATGTTCCTGTCCTGCCCAAGAATCTTGGGGAAAAGCTGTTGGGCTTCCACTTTGCCGAGCACGTCTGTCACCTGTTGGAAAACCTGTGCAAAGTGCTCGAGTTCCGCCCGAGGCCTTTCCTGACCGCTGTCAACTTCGGATGTGCTTAGAATCGGAAGCTCTTTTGCTTTTTTTACAAACATCTGTATCGGCTTCAGAATGAACCAGGTGACCAACATGGCAGATACAAAGGCAACGATGCTGATGATTATGACAGACCAGAAAACAGGCCACTTGAAATCGATACCGTGGACGAGGCAGTATTCCATCACGCGATAGGGCACAGAAACCGCCAAGGCGACGAGTCCCGCAGCAACGATAGGGATGGTGATGTACAGGCTGGCGTGGAGAGGGGTTTGTTTCACGGTATCAGTGGTCAGTCATTAACAGTGTATCGGGACCCGCCACAAAACGTGATTCAGGGTCCGACATCTGTAAACACCAATGTTTGTTTTTGCCATAAAAACACCTAATTATCCCACATAGGGAGGATGATGGCAAGGGGAAATAGACGAATGTCATTTCAGGCTCCCCGTAGAACCTTTCATAGCCTGTTCCATAATGCGTGTAAGTTCAGTCGGTTCCAGGAACCCTACAATTTTCAGACCACGAAGTTCCTCCCCTCTGGAGTCCACCAAAATCATGGTGGGCAGCCCCGAGACTTCAAATCTCTTCAGCAAGGCCTTGGATTCTTTCTCAGGTGTCGTGCAGTTCACCTTTAACATGTTAAACTCATTAGATTTTGCTACGATTCTTTTGTCCCGGAGCGTCTTCCGGTCAAATTCCCGACACGTTACGCACCAGTCTGCGTAGAAATAGATGAAAATGGGCTTGTTTTCCTTCTGTAGGTCTTCAATCGATCGATCCGTATGGTATAACCAGCTGATGCCCGGCGCCTCAGGCTGGATAGCCGCTTGTACCAGCATGGCTCCTGACACGATGAGAACAATCCCGACTGCTGCCCGAATGACTCTAAATGCTCGGCTGTAGCCCTTTCCATGTTCCAGAAAACCAAGCAGAAGTCCGCCAAAAATTCCCAAGACCCCAAAATAGAATCCTTGCTGATTCGCTACCTGTTTGACCTGGGGAACCAGGAAGTAGACAGCCACGCCAACCAACAGAATGCCAAACAGTTTCCGTATCCAGACCATCCACATCCCTGATTTGGGCAACTGTTTCATGAGCCCCGAAAATGTTGCCAGGAAGAGGTAGGGAAGCCCCAGACCCAAACCCATCACAAAGAAGAGCAGGGCTCCTTTGGCTACAATGCCAAGCTTGGCCACGACGCCGACGAGGCCAATGATGATGCCGGCTGCACACGGAGCAATTACCACTCCTACGGTCAGTCCCATCAAAAAAGAGCCAATTGCCCCCTGGCGTGATTTACCCAGACGTGTCATCAAGAACGAAGGCACTGTAATCTCAAAGGCACCAAACATGCTGGCCGCCATGCAAAGAATAATGATGCTGATGATGATAACAAACCACGGATGTTGAAACAGAAATCCCCACTGTCTGCCGGCAAGGCCCGAGATGAGACCCAAAACAGAGAAGACAATAGCGATGCCCACCACATAGTATGATGCCAGTAGAAACATTGCCCGTTTCCTCTGTTCACCCTGGGCCACAAAGAAGCCAACGGTCATGGGAATAACCGGATAAACGCATGGGGTCAGGTTCAAAGCGAGTCCAAAGAGGAAAAAGGCGATGAGGGCGTATGGGAGCCCCTTTTCAATAACTTCCTTGGCATGACGTTCCTCGGATGTAAGCGAGATTTCTTGTTCAAAGACAGCATGTTTGGTGAGCTTTACCGGTTGGGCCGCTTCAACAATCTTCAAGGGTATCTGAAAGTTGACCGACTGGGGCATGAGGCAGGATTTGTCGTCACACGCCTGGTAAGCAAAACACCCTGATATCTTTGTTGCCCCAGGTTCAATGTCTCTTGCCAGTTTCCCCCGGGCAATCATCACAATTCTGCCGTAGTACACAGGTATTTTGTGACCGGAAAACGAAAAGGATCTAAGGACCGGCTCGGGATAACTCACGGGCGCCAGGACAATGTCGTCCCTTTCGTCAAACGAGACCACCGTCGGTACCAGAACCTCGTCGGTTGGCTGATGACTGTTAATGTGAAGGCCTTTCTTAATATTGGCCACGATTGCTACCTGGAAGGTGTCGCCGGGACGAATATGTTCGTGAGAGGCATATGTTTCCACCCGGACGATCTGCGAGTCTTGGGGGGACTGGGCGGAAGACAGAGCAGCCAAGATGCAGAGGAACAAAAAGACAGCTCCGCCAAACAGGCTTGTCCTTATCTTGCAGGCTTTCCTAAGGGGAGTCATAGAGAGATCCTTATCTTCCTTCATTCCCTTCAAGATGCAATACGGCTTCTACGATGTTCTTGTGCGCACTCTGCGGGTCTCCGGAGGCATCAATTACTCGAAACCGGTCCGGCTCGTCTCTGGCCAATGTGAGATAGCCCTGACGTACCCTTTCGTGAAACCCCAACGCCTCCTTCTCAAAGCGATCTTCCGGGAGGTCCCCGGACCGACTGTGGATACGCTGCCACGCACGCTCCAGCCCTATCTCAACCGGGAGGTCAAGGATGAGTGTCAGGTCGGGTCTAAGCCCGCCTAACACAATATGGTGGATTCGTTCAATCAGGTCCAGGTCACAACCTCTGGCATATCCTTGATAGACAGTGGTGGCGTCAAAAAAACGGTCCGACACAACCACCTTACCCGCGGCCAGAGCAGGTTTGATCACATCATGGATGTGCTGTGCCCGGTCGGCTTCGTACAAGAGGAGCTCGGTAAGGGGAAGCATGTTGCTATGTGCCGAATCTAGAAGGATTTGACGGATCCCATGCCCGATCTCAGTGGCTCCGGGCTCACGGGTTGCAACGCACTCATAGCCTTTCGCCTGGAGTACTCCGATGAGAAGTTCTACCTGGGTCGTCTTGCCCGAACCTTCGATTCCTTCAAAAGAAATAAACATTGGTCATTTATTATTGTCGATTGATGTTTGCTAAATAAAGTGCCTAAAGTGCAACCGAAAGTGCCTAGAGTGCTAAAGTTAAATGCATGGCGCATGGCGCATAGGGCATAGCGTTTTCTTCTTTCACGCTTTGC
>JAQBAU010000274.1:0-46542 GCA_032126655.1 Desulfobacterales bacterium | reverse complement strand
CATGTGCGGTGTCATTCCCACCACGATCGTACTCGAGGCTTGTAAGGTCATGGGTGCAGAAAAGGCTGAGCTGGTCCAGTATGCCACATCGGGAGACGTGACAGGTGACTACGCGCAGGTGGTGGGCTATGCTGGCTTCATTGTGTATTAAACGCGGTTCAAAAAGAGTGCATGCACCGCCGAAACGCAGAGTGCTGGAGTACCAAGATGTTGGAGTGTTGGAGTATTGGAGTACTGGAAAAGAATGCGGCATTTGAGGCGATGTTGACTTTCCATCACTCCATTACTCCATTACTCCATTATTCTATCAGTATTTGTTTCTGCAGAGGAGCAGTTCATGGTTGAGGTTCGAACACGCTTTCCCCCAAGTCCGACAGGGTACCTTCATATTGGCGGTGCCCGGACAGCGATATTCAACTGGCTTTTCACTCAGAAGACGGAAGGCAAGTTGATCTTGCGGATTGAGGACACCGATGAGGAGAGGTATTCTGAGGAATCCATCCAAGGAATTATTGCAAGCCTCAAATGGCTCGGGGTCACGTGGGATGAAGGCCCGTATTTTCAGTCTCAATTCATCGACGAACATGTGGGGGCTGCCCAGAGACTCGTGGAGTCGGGTCACGCGTACAAGTGTTTCTGCACAAAAGAGGTGCTTGAGGAGAAAAGGGAAGAGGCGAGAAAGAAAAGGGCTGATTTGCAATATGATGGTACGTGTCGCAATCTAACTCCCGGAGAGATTAAAGACAAGGAGGCCGCTGGCGTTCCATACACCATTCGTTTAAAGGTGCCACGGGGAGAAGGCTTTGTCAGTTTTGAAGACATCGTATACGGAATTATTGAGAAGCGGTTTGAGGACATTGAGGATTTTGTGATTGTCCGTTCAAATGGGCGGCCTTTGTATGTCCTTTCAAATGCCGTGGATGACATCCGTGATCGGATCACTCACGTCATTCGCGGACAGGATGGGCTGGCAAACACCCCCAAGCAGATCTTGATCTACAAGGCTCTTAGCGCACCGATTCCGAGATTTGCCCACATGTCCCTTACGTTAGATCCAAAAAAGGCGAAGATCTCAAAACGCACCCACGGTGAATTGGTTGCTGTGCACTTTTACAGAGAGCACGGTTTCCTGCCATGGGCATTTGTAAACTTCTTGGCTCTCCTCGGGTGGTCGACACCTGATTCGCGGGAGATCTTCTCAAAGGAGGAACTCATCGAGGCGTTTTCCCTGGAAGCCATCAGCCGTGCCAATGCTGTCTTCGATGTTAGGAAGGATGATCCCAAATTTTTCACAGATCCAAAGGCCATCAGTATCAACACCCATTACCTGAGAAGTATTTCGGTTGAAGAACTAGAGCCGTACGTCAAAGAAGAATTGAAAAAGGGAGGGATATGGGACCCGGATTTTGAGGGAAGCAACCGCGATTGGTTCCTCCGTACGGTCGACTTGATTCGAAGCCGATGTCACGTGACAACCGATTTCGTGCCCCTGGGGCGTCCCTATTTTTCCGAGGATTATCCGATTGATCCAAAGGCCTTGAAGAAGAATATCCTAAAGCATGAAGGGCTCAAGGAGTGGTTCCCGATTCTGGCCGATCGCATGCAAGCAATTGAAACGTTCTCAGTTGAGGAGGCAGAACGCGTTGTGCGTGAGATGGCTGAAGAGCTTGAAATCAAAGCAGGGATACTGATCAACGGCATGCGCACAGCCATCACCGGTCTGGTAAAAGGCCCGGGAATGTTTGACATCCTTATTGCCATAGGCCAGCATCGTGTGGTAGAGCGCTTGCGCAAGGCTGTGACTTTGTTTTGCGGCTGCGCCTTATAAAGAAACGTGATTCATCTCTTAATCTTTTTGCTATGACTAAGACCGAACATACTCCTCCGCCTAACTTCATCCGCAATATCATTGCGGAAGACGTGAAGGCGAAAAAGAACGATGGACGAGTCCATACACGGTTTCCCCCGGAGCCGAACGGCTATCTGCACATTGGACACGCCAAGTCGATCTGCTTGAATTTTAGTCTTGCGGCTGAATTTGGCGGGCTCTGCAATTTACGATTCGACGACACCAATCCGACCAAGGAGGACGTGGAATACGTAGAATCTATCATCGCGGACGTCCGATGGCTTGGATTCGACTGGGATGATCGGCTGTTTTACACATCTGACTACTTTGAGCAACTCTATGAACATGCGGTCCAGTTGATCAGAGATGGCAAGGCGTATGTTTGCAGCTTGAGTCCCGAGGAGATCAGGGAGTATCGAGGCACTTTGACCAAACCTGGCAAGGATGGTCCGTATCGTACACGTTCGGTCGAGGAGAGTCTGGATCTGTTTGAGCGAATGCGCTCAGGTGAATTTAGAGACGGCACCCACGTTCTTCGGGCAAGAATCGATATGGCATCTCCAAATTTGAATATGCGAGATCCAGCCATTTACCGCATTCGCAAAGTTGCCCATCACAGGACGGGTGACAATTGGTGCATCTATCCCATGTATGACTTTAGTCATTGCCTTTCTGATTCCATCGAGGGAATCACCCATTCCATTTGCACACTTGAATTCGAAGATAATCGCCCGTTGTACGACTGGGTGCTTGATGAGCTGAATGTTGATGGCCATCCACAGCAGATTGAGTTCGCTCGTCTCAATCTGAACTACACCGTTTTGAGTAAGCGAAAGCTCGTACAACTAGTGGAAGAGGGGCTTGTCACCGGATGGGATGATCCGCGGATGCCTACGCTGGCGGGTATGCGAAGACGTGGCTATACACCCGAGTCAATCCGGAACTTTTGTGATCGCATCGGCGTAGCCAAGCGAGATAGTATGGTGGACATGACATTGCTCGAGTATTGTGTCCGCGAGGATTTGAATAAGCGGGCTCCGCGTGTCTTGGGTGTGTTGCGACCACTTCGTGTAGTCATTGACAACTATCCGGAAGACCAGGTGGAAGATTTGGAGGCCGTAAACAATCCGGAGGATTCCAGTATGGGGACGCGGAAGATTCCTTTCTCTCGCGTGCTGTATGTTGAACGAGACGATTTTCGTGAGGACCCTCCTAAGAAGTTCTACCGTCTGGCTCCGGGTCGTGAGGTACGGCTACGATATGCCTACTATATTACATGCGTGGGACTGGTTAAGGATGACCAGACCGGCGAAGTGATCGAGCTGCATTGTACGTACGATCCGGAAACGCGAGGTGGTTGGTCTGATGATGGACGCAAGGTCAAAGGGACATTGCACTGGGTCTCAGCTGCGCACTCACTTAAAGCCGAAGTCCGCCTGTATGATCGTCTCTTCAAGGTAGCAAATCCTGACGCCGACAAGGGTGACGCCGATTTCAAGAGCCACCTGAATCCGGACTCCTTGGAGACGTTGACCTCGTGCCATGTTGAACCGAGTTTGGCAGGTGCAGCGCCTGGGAGTAGATGCCAGTTCGAAAGACTTGGCTACTTCTGCGTTGATCCGGTTGACTCATCCAACGGAGCACTTGTGTTCAATCGCACGGTTTCTTTGCGTGATTCATGGTCTAAAATCGAGAAAAAGGAACAGCAGCAGAAGTAGAATGGTTGCAGGAAAGGAAAAGGCTTGATCCGCACAGACAGGGTCAAACCCTTCTTCAATAAAGATAGCAATATTAAATAACGGACTGAACAATGTCAATCTCATTAACCAGACAGGAGGATATCATGAAAAGAGTTTTGATTTTGCTTGTATTTTCTGCTTTCTTGGCATCGTCATGTGACAAAACGCAACAAGAGAAACCGGACCCTTCTGCAAAAGGCGAAATCACAAAGGCAGATCTTCAGACAGAAGATGACAGAGTAAGTTACAGTATTGGTTTTTCAATGGGTTCAAGTTTCAAGAAAGATGAACTGAAAGTGAATCTTGAAATGTTTCAACAAGGTGTAAGAGACAGCTATACGGGTGGCGAGCAGATGCTTAGTGAAGAAGAAATCCAAAAGACAATGATGGCTTTCCAGCAGAAAATGAGGGCAAAGAAGCAGGAAGAATATACGAAAAAAATGGAAGAAAGAAAGATACAGGGTGAAGCAAACAAGGAAAAGGGAAAGGAATTCCTTGAAGCAAACAAGACAAAAGAGGGTGTCGTAACCCTTGAGAGTGGACTTCAGTATAAGATCCTCGAAAAAGGAACCGGAGGTTCTCCAAAACCAACAGACACCGTAAAATGCCATTATAAAGGGACAACAATTGATGGAAAGGAATTCGACAGCTCATACGAACGCGGTGAACCCGCTACATTTGGACTCAACAGAGTCATAAAGGGTTGGACTGAAGGTCTCCAGCTCATGAAAGAAGGTGGCAAATGGCAATTTTTTGTCCCCTCAGAACTGGCTTATGGAGAAAGAGGGGCAGGACAGAATATTGGACCCAATGAAGTACTTGTTTTTGAAGTTGAACTCCTTGCGATAGAAAAACCAGAAGCAGAAAAACCAGAAGCAGAAAAACCAGAGAAATAAAGTTGGTTTTGTCTAATTTTTGAAAATCCCTGGATGAGTGCAGTTTTTCTGTACCGGTTCAGGTGCCGTCTCAATTTCAAAGAAAGGGCTTAGCTCATATGAGCTAAGCCCTTGTGCTTTCTGGCTGGGAGACCAGGATTCGAACCTGGGTTGACGGAGTCGGAGACCACAAAAGGGCAACTTAGCAAAGCCAACGATTTCAGGTAGCAAACTGATTTCGTTGGCTTTTTTATGTGCCCGTGAACTTGGGAAAATCAAGGCTTTTTTGGGGTTTTCGAGGCGTGGTGGGGACAAAAATGGGCACATTTTGGGGGGTGAGAGTGATCGGCAAGGGGCTCGGAGTTTCAGCCCATAGCTCCGTTAGGAGGCCTGGACAGGAGATTGGAATCTGTCAAACGTGCTGGAAAATCAGTATTATCAGAAGTACTTCTTCTTGTGCTTCTGCTCCAATGCTTTATCGATCTTTTTGCTCAAGCCCGTAATCTGGAACTGCATTCCTAGGACGAGAACCAGAAGGAACACAATTAGTGTCAGCGTGAGCGTATTCATAATAAGTCTCCTGTGAAAGGGTTTTGGAGTGCTTTATTTCTTGGGCTTTGTCCCTATGAGCTCATCGATCTTCTTGCTCATGTTGCTAACCTGAATCTGCATTCCAAGAATAAGTATTAGAACAAACACAATGACTAGTAGGAGAGCGGTGTCCATAACTGAACCTCCATCGTAAGAGGTTTTTTGGGGAGGTTATTTCTTGGGCTTCGTAATCCACAGGAATGCGTCGTCTAAGGTATGAAAAACCCTTAGAGTGAATGGTAGGCTGTTCAGTTCTCCGAATGTTTGGAACATTCTGGATATGCCAAAAGCCAAATCATCCGGGGCTACCATGGCGGTTTTTGCACCTCTTCGATGGTCCCTATATCGAGCAGGGAAACTTGCAAGTCGTTCGAGCTCTGTAACGGTGAGATGGCTGGGATCAGACCCAGTCCAATTCCAGACGACCTTCTTGGTGGGTTGACCACCGTAAAATGACTTAAGGGCAGAAACTATTTCGTTAAATGTCGGGGTTCCTTTAACAGTGGCGATAGTCAAATCCAGAGATTCGTCACTCTCATATTCAACAGGCATGGTTCACCTCCTCAGATCTACGAGTTGGCAATTACCATTCACGCCATTGTTAAGGCTTTATTACTTGGCTCTCCTCTTTTCGTACTTCTTGAGAAGGTCTTAAAGGGTTTCTATGAATAAGTCGGTAAGCGTTTTGTCATGCTCAACAGCGAGGAACTTGAGCTTTTTCACTAATTGCGGTTCTATTCTAAAGGTCACGTGTTTCTTTTCCATGCCAGCGCCCAATCAGCACATAAAATACATACATAATAATTGCAAGAAGAAAACCTGACAGGAAATACCTCGCGCTGTGGATACAGCATTACAACATCGATTTCCAAAGGGGCACAATGAACGAATACCCTACACTTCAACGATTTCCTGAGATTCTTGGCAACCGTGAGGGCCAGGGTGGGGGTGTTCCTGTGGGAAGGTCGCAGGATATTACAAGCCCTCTGTGTCGGGTTCGAGGTATAGGGGGTTTTTTGTGTGTGGGGTCAAAACTGGTTTTTCAGAAAGAAAGGGGTTGTGAAGAGTGGAGGGGGAACCCAAGATCGGGGCCGTTACCTTACAGGGTTTGTGTGGGTTTTTGCAAAAGATGGTTCCGATCCTGGGTGTATCCCCCAAAATTCTTTAGGTCGTGAATGACGAGGGCAGAATATGAGGCAAGCAGGGCCTCCCCAACGCAATCTTCTTGTCTTTCACCCAAGCGAGTGGAGGCTCCTGCGCCCCAACTCCATGGCCCTAGGAGTGTCCTACCTAGTTAGTAGGAATTGAATCTAAATGCAACCCCAAAATGCAAAAAAATCCACAATCCACTCTTCCCAAGAAAAAAGGGCTAACCAGCAATATGGCTAACCCTCTTTCCTAGTTGAAATGTACTTTGGCTGGGAGACCAGGATTCGAACCTGGGTTGACGGAGTCAGAGTCCGTAGTCCTTCCGCTGGACGATCTCCCATCTGATTTGGTCATCATACATACACAAGCGCTAAGTGCCAGTCAACAGAAAACCAGGCATCGCTCATTACTTCTCTCAGTGGAGTTCGGATCTACGTGACAAGAGAACCTGTCACAGAAATGGCACACAAACAACGCTTGACAAACGACTCAAAAACCAGTAATAAACAGCAGTTAATACTCAATAACTATGTTTTCCTGAACTCCGGAAAGGCGGCTATAGGGTCATCATGGAGCAAGTACTCCTACTAAATGCCACCTTTGAGCCCTTGAAGGTGATTGACTGGAAGAGGGCGATAAGGCTCCTCACCTTGGAAAAGGTGGAAGTCCTTGAGGAGTATGACAGGGAGATCCGCTCAGTCACCTTTGCCATCAGACTCCCCGCCGTCCTTCGTCTGCTGAGATATGTGAAGTACAGGAAGAAGGATATCAAGTTCTCTCGGGCAAATATCTATGCGCGAGACAATTTCTCGTGTCAGTATTGCGGGCACAAATTTGAATCCCAAGACCTCACGTTCGATCATGTGACCCCGAAGAGATATGGGGGCCGCACCGAATGGAGAAATATCGTTACGTCCTGCTACAGGTGTAATCGGGTTAAAGGAGGCAAGCCCCTAAGGGAGGTGGGTTTAAAGCTTCGAAAGAAGCCCGTCAAGCCCGACTGGGTCCCGTTCCTTATGATCACTATCAGTGCCAGGAGTGTGCCTGACTCCTGGCGGGATTATTTGTACTGGAATTTGGAGTTGAAAGACACTTAACCAAGGCGAAAAGAAGAAGAAACGATTATTTCTTTTTCTTTTCTACCAGAAAAAACGCCGATTCCGTGTTTGGCGCGTTAAGAGGGCTTTCCCCAACCACCCCCGCC
The DNA here is from genome assembly GCA_032126655.1 of Desulfobacterales bacterium. Classification (GTDB taxonomy): domain Bacteria; phylum Desulfobacterota; class Desulfobacteria; order Desulfobacterales. Next base: position 39,135 of record JAQBAU010000274.1, on the reverse strand, counting down.
AGGCGTGTGAATAGTAACTGTCTCTCCTTTTAAAGCCTGAAAAGTCGTGCGTCCAGGAAGAGGCATTTCAGTCCCGTCAACGCGTCGCAAAAGATTCTGTCCACAGCTTCCGTTGCTCCCGCCGGCTATCCCTCTGGGCGCGAAGCGCCTTCTTTCTGATTGAATCGATACCACAGCGTCCTCAAGGAATAACAGCTCTCGTGTCACCCCCATCCCTCCTGAGTAAAGGCCGGCCCCGCCGGATCCTTCCCTGAGTTCGGTCCTAAGAACGCGTATGGGATAGGCGTTTTCAAGGACCTCGGTGGGCGTGGTGGCGGTGTTCGTCATGTGCACGTGGACCCCGCTTGCCCCTTGGGATCGAGGAGTTGCTCCCATCCCGCCCGCGATTGTTTCATAGTAGGTTTTGTCTCTCCAGCCCATAGCAAGATTGTTCATGGTCCCCTGTCCCTGGGCCGGAATCTGATCGGGAAAGAGATCTTTTAGGGCAAGCAGAAGGACGTCAACGATCCTTTGAGAGGTCTCCACATTCCCGGAGCTGACAGCTGCCGGCGGTCGAGGATTGAGAAGTGTCCCTTTGGGCGCGACGACGTGTAGGGTTTCGTAACATCCGTAGTTGGGTGGGATGTCAGCTGGAAGGAGACATCTTAGGACGTAGTATACAGCTGACTTGGTCACGCTGATGGGGGCATTAGCGTTTCCATCGCTTTGTGGCGCAGTTTGCGTGAAGTCGACTTCAAACCGATTGCCCTCAAGTTTTACTCTGACGGTTATCCGAATTGGCCCATCTATGCCATCCAAATCATCCGACGCCTCAGACATTCCATCTGGAAGGGCAACGAGGTGGGCAGTCACCCTGGATTTGGAGTAATCGATGATGGCCTCCACAAACTCATCAAAGGCCGTCTCGCCGTACCGGCGAATGAAATCGATACATCGAGACACGCCCAGAACGTTGGCCCCTACCTGCGCATTCAAATCCCCGATCCGCTCGCCTGGGTTTCGGGTCTCTCTCTCAAACATCGTCAGAACGTCTTTTTCAATGACTCCCTTGTGCACGAACAGAGTAGGGGGGATGACGAGGCCTTCTTCTTCCAGTGTACGGCTGTGTCCGGGCATGGATCCTGGCGTGTTCCCGCCTACATCTGCGTGATGGGCACGATTCACAGCGTATCCCTTCAGCCTTCCTTGCCAGAAGAAGGGTGCGATCAGGGTGATGTCCGGAAGGTGTGAACCCCCTCGGTATGGATCGTTCACAATCAACTGATCCCCGGGGGTCAGTTTTGGGAAGTCGCCCACGGCCTGCTCAACAGCAGACGGCATGGCACCAAGATGCACAGGGATGTGTTCTGCCTGAGCAATGAGGCGACCCTTGGCGTCAAACAGGGCACAGCTTTCATCCATCCGCTCCTTGATATTGGGAGAGAAGGCGGTGCGCCTCAGGTTCCCTCCCATTTCCTCGGGAATGGCTAAAATGAGGTGCTTAAATACTTCAAGTGTTACTGGATCTATTGATGTCATGTCCCTAAATAATAATGCTTTGTTGCTGTAGCATTCTGTGCACTTTTAGTGAGTTTATCGTTTTCAATCGTCAATCATCAATCACCAATCCAGATCCTCAGACAACTCTTTTCGGTTAAGGATACCTCACAGTCTGGGGGTACAAACACCGTACATCCTTCATCTTCAATCACGAGGGGGCCGTGTGCGTGAAAAGACAGCCCCAGGCTGCCGCGATCGTACACAGGTGCTGTCACCCAGCCTGAGGCGACCAGGATTTTCCTTTTGCGCCTGGGTTCAGGGTCTCCAGAAGATGTGACCTCTGGCAAGGCAATCTCACCCCTGGAAGCCACGGCCGAAAGCCGGACCGTGACTACCTCCACATGGGGACCCTGGTCCAGGTCATATCCATATCGTTTTCTGAAAGCCACGTGGAAGGAATCTGCAGGGTCAGTTTTCTTGCTATAGACAACAGGGAGATGAAAGCCCTGGCCTTCGTATCGCATATCGAGGACAGCCCTAAAACAGACCGCTTTGTCATCCAGGCCCTGCCGGGCAAGAGATCTGAGTGCGATTGCTTTGAACTGCTCCAGTATTTGGTCGGTTATCCGTCGTGTATCCGTGTTCCACTTGCCAACAAGGGTTTGGCCGAAATCGAGCCTCACATCGGACATGAGAATCCCCAAGGCTGAGAACATGCCCGCCATGGGCGGGATCAGCACCTCCTTAATGCCAAGTTCCATTGCAAGCTCTGCCGAGTGAATCGGGCCAGCGCCACCAAAGGCAAAAAGAGCACATTCTCTGGTGTCGAGCCCCTTCTCGACTGTGGCCCTACGAATTCCCCTTAGCATGTTAGCATTGACCACGGAGCGTACACCCCGAATGATCTCTTCTTCATTGAGTCCGGCGGATACCGCCAGTGACTGAATGGCCTGTCTGGCCTTGTCGGGGTTAAGGGTAATGCCCGTTCCTCGGAAAGAATCGGGGTCAAGAATCCCGGACAGGAGGTTTGCGTCCGTCACCGTTGGCAGCGTCCCTCCTCGGTTGTAGCAGGCGGGGCCCGGTTCAGATCCAGCACTCTGAGGGCCCACGCGAAGCGCCCCGCCTTGATCCACCCAGCCAATCGATCCGCCGCCCGCGCCTATAGTCGTGATGTCAAGAATGGGCAGCCGGACGGGGAGGCCGTCTATCTCTCCGTCCTCTGTCCAAAGCGGGGTGTGGTCTACAATCGCCGAGAAGTCGGCACTCGTTCCACCCATATCAAAAGTGATCAAGTTCTTCTTGTTTAGGTGCTTTCCAAGCAAGAGACCACCTGCAACGCCGCCGGCAGGACCGGAGAGCAACATCTCCACCGGGTTGACTTCTCGCGACGCTGCCACACCCCCCCCTGATTTCATCACATAGTAGTCATCGGGCCCGCCGGCCTCCTGGATAGTGCTGCGGATCTTTTCCACATAGGTGTCCACAATGGGCTGAAGGAAGGCGTTGATCGTCGTGGTTGAGGCCCTTTCGAATTCCCTGAACTCGGGGATGATATGAGAAGATCTGGACACGGGAATCCCTCTTTTTTTCAATGCCTCCTCGAGAAGCATTTCATGAGACGGGTTCTTGTAAGAAAACAGAAGGCAAATGGCAGCAGCCTGTGCTCCTGCTTCTATGACCTGTTCCACCAGGGTGTCTGCATCAGCCGGTGAAAGCGCCAACAGGACGGTGCCATCCGGGGCAAGGCGTTCCGGCACCTCAAAGCACAGGTCTCGGCTGACTACCGGCTTTGACCGCTCACAGTCAAAATCGTAGAGTCTGGGCCTTTGTTGTCTGGCAATGTAAAGGAGATCCTTGAAGCCCCTGGTGGCCAGAAGGGCTACCTTTGCTCCTTTTCTTTCCAGGAGAGCATTGGTGGCGACTGTCGTTCCGTGTGAAAAAGATGACATGTCTGACAGAGCGCTCATCGCTCGGGATACGGCACGATCAGGGAAGGTGGGCGTGGAAAGGACTTTCCAGCCGCGAATGGCGTTTTTGTCGAGCGTGACTACATCCGTGAACGTGCCTCCAATGTCAGTGGCTACGCGCATATGCCGTGTGAACTTAGCTTGTCCTTCCTATTCAGCACACAAAGGACAATGCTGGAGTAATGGAGTGCTGGAGTAGTGGAGTAATGGAAAAGATTGTTGTAGCAACACTCCAATACTCCAACACTCCGGACGTCTACTGCTCCAGAATTGTTCTAACCCTATGTGATCCGTGTCTCTGCGCTGAATTAAAGCCCGATAATACGGAGGAAGCGCTCAGAGCGTGACAGTGCCTCTATGCTCTGCCACAGCCATTTTTCTTTGTGGGCTTCAATTGTGATGATAGGCCTCAACCGGTTTTCATCAACGTACTCAAAGAGTGACTCGAAATCGATATTTCCCTCGCCAATGGCGAGATGGTGATCCTCGGTTCCATCATTGTCGTGCAAATGGAGCTCTTTTATCCGGGGTCCCAGCTCGTTGAGCCAGCCCTGCATGTCTGTTTCTGAGAAAGCGCTCATATGGCCGGGGTCAAAACAGAAGCCGACTTGTTCGGTGTCCAATCCTTCGAACAGCCTAGTAAGCATCCTGGGGGTTTTTTCATAGACATTCTCTATCATCAGAGCGGTCCCCGTGCCTTTGAGATGCTCAACAAGAGGTATCCATGTCTCAAGCGCTGTTTCGAGCCACGCGTCTTCTACTTCATGATATCGTTTTCTGTCATACCCTGTGTGGCAGACGACAGATAAAGGCTCAAATACGGGGACAAGGTCGAACAGCTGCTGCAAGCGCTCTCGTGTTGCCTTCAATATCTTCTTGTCCATGGCGCCCGGAGCCAAGTCATAGAACGGCGCATGCAGTGAGATGGTGAGGCCTTCGTTATGGAGAAGGGAGGCGATTTTAGAGAACTCTTCTTTAGAATGGGTATCAATGACGTCCCCGCTCACCCCGATTTCCGGATTCATCCTGTTTGCAAGTACGCCTGGCAGGTACTGCTCTTTCAGGAGTCTCCAGGGGATACACACCTGCACACTTCTTGTGATCTCTTCAGTCATTGTTTATATGTGGCCTGTCTCTTGACCGGCACGCTCCGCGGACACGAAGTGCTGCCACAAGGCAGAACTCCCGCCAGGGAGCGCGGGGAGGCTTCATTACTTGCTTCGCTTCTGCCGCCAGACCCTGCGTTGTTCAGCCCTATCCCTTCCTTCTTTGAACCGGCGATTTTCGTCTTTTGTTTTTGGGATAATTTGGGGTACTGATTTGGGTTTTCGGTTCTCATCCAAGGAGACAATGGTCAGGTAGGCGGAATTAGTGTGACGGACTTCACCTGTCATCAGGTTCTCAGCCTCCACCCGAACCCCCACCTCCATAGAGGTCTTTCCCACGTAGTTGATGGAGGCCCGTAAAAGAACCAGTTCTCCAACAAAAATCGGCTGGTGGAAGTCCAGGCGATCCATGGAAGCGGTCACCACATTGGTTCGGCAGTGCCGATGCGCTGCAATCCCTGCAGCCGTGTCTATGAGTTTCATGATGGTACCGCCGAACACATTACCGGCCGGATTGGCGTCCACGGGAAACATGGCTTGAGCCATTTCAACCCGTGATTCGCCGATAGTCTTTTCTTCGCCCATCTTGCCTCACCCTTATTTCTTGTTTCTTTTCTTAAGGCGTTTTTCCACGACGCAATAGACACCTTGACGACTGACTGCAGCCCCAAAACATTGGTTGCAGGAAATACATTTGGCCTTGTTTGTATCCCCTCTTTTCCACCGCCGGACCAGGCCTGGCTCTCGGATCAAAGGTCGTGCCATGGACACAAGATCAGCATCACCTTTTTCCAGGATCTGATTTATCGCCTGTGGAGACCGGACGCCTCCAACGAGGATGATTGGAACCGATACCTGTTTCTTTATCTTCTTTGCGACAGACAGAAAATAGGCTTCGTCCGACGTCTTACGTATCTTCGTACGCGCGGGACTCAAATCGCCTGCTGCAGGAACCCCCCCACTCGTTTCGATGGCATCGATTCCCATTTTGTCCAGTCTCTTTGCAACGAACAGGGCGTCTCGTTCGTGAAATCCACCCCGGACAAAATCCTTGGTATTTAACTTGATGAGAACCGGGAAATCTTTTCCAACCGCCTTGCGGACGGCTCTGAAAACCTCAAAGAGGAATCTGGCACGGTTTTCTATGGGGCCGCCATATTTGTCTGTGCGCCGGTTTCTTGCCGGGGAAAGAAACTGGCTGATGAGATAGCCATGAGCCCCGTGAAGCTGCACAGCATCAAACCCGGCCCTTTTTGCCCTGGCGGCGGCGCTGGCAAATGCCTGAACCGTATCTTTGATTTCTTTCTGCGTCATGGCTTTAGGCGTCCACCCGAAAAGCTTGTCGGGTACTGCGGATGGACCCCACACGGGGAGGTCACCTCTGTCTTTGACAAGAGTCTGGACCCCGGCATGCACGATCTGCATGCAAATCTTTCCCCTGGCTGCATGAACCGCCTTCGTGAGCTTGCGCAAGTCAGGAGTCATGGCATTGCTGTGTATGCCGAGTTGTCCAGGAAGGGCCTGACCGTTGGGCATGACATAGGCAAACCCGGTAATAATGAGTCCAACTTCCCCACGAGCAAGCTTCTCTGTGAGCTTTATGAGCTTCATACTGCACTGCCCGTCCTTTTCTGCCATGCCCGTCCACGTGGCAGAGCGCACACTCCTGTTTCTTAGAATCATCCCATTGATTTCGATTTGCTCGAATAAGCCTGCCATGGTCTTAGCTCCAGAATCTTCTACCGCGGCCATTCTCTCGCCTGGCGGTCCACTCTGTCCCGCCGAGAGTCCTTACTGGTACGAGTGAAAGGTTGAGAGAGGAGCCTAAGTAAATCAAGAACCCAAGTCAATCAAAAAGAATGCTCTATATCCCAACACGAGTCACATCAAGAATTGACAACGTGACCCTATCGTCATAAATAGGTTTGGAGAGATCCTTGAAATTCTGAGGAAGGGAGAACGATATGATGACAAAACAAACGAGGACGCCTGTACAACGGCTGATCATTGCCTGGTGCGCTCTTTTGCTCCTGTTGGTGGCTACTTACAGTCTTGCCGAGGCATCTGCCTCTCAATCACCGGCCGGTGGAGAAACGGACGTGAAGGAACTGGTATCGAATATCCACTGGCTGGGTCACGACAGTTTCCGCATTGAAGGCGACGGGCTTGTGATCTACATCGACCCCTGGCAACTGGAAGGAGGCCCTAAGGCCGACGTGATCTTGATCACCCACGACCACGGTGACCACTGCTCGCCCGCGGATGTAGACAAACTGAAAAAGCAAGACACCGTTATCGTGACGATTGCGGCTGCAGCAGCCAAGCTGTCGGGCTCTATAAAAGTTGTCAAGCCGGGTGACAAGCTGACGGTCAGGGGGATACCCATCAGCACAGTGCCAGCATACAACCTCAACAAGTTTCGGAGCCCTGGCGTTCCTTTTCATCCCCGGGAGGCCGGGCATGTAGGATTCGTATTTACGGTTGAGGGGCGCCGCATCTATCATGCCGGTGATACGGACAACATCCCTGAGATGGCAGGAGTCGACGTGGACGTGGCCCTGCTCCCGTTTAGCGGCGTCTATGTGATGACGGCTGATGAGGCCGTTGAGGCAGCCGCAAAAATCAAACCTGAAATCGCTATCCCCATGCACGTGGGGAGGGGGATTGGCTCTCTATCAGACGCCGAAAGCTTCAAAGAGAAAGCGTCTGTGCCGGTTGAGATCCTTCTGATGGAGAAGTAGAAACCTGTACGCTGAGACGGGAGGCCGATGACCGTTTACAGCATTAGTGGGGTCCTTCCCCGAACGCCAATCATTGCCGCCACACAGCACCCCCTTCGTCAGGGCGGAGGGGGCTCAATCTGTTTTATTCGTACCTGCCGATCTTTGACCTTCCCACCTTGTTTTCCAGGGAGCAAGCATCATGACTGATGATGTTGAATCACGTGTCCGCAAAACAGGCCTGTGGCTTCATGAACTGATCCAAGGAGAGACACCTTCTTTTTTTAAGAAGGAATACTGGACAGGAAAAGTCATGGACAGATGTATGAAGGACGAGGCCTTCAAGGTGGAGATGTTTCGGTTTGTTGATGTTTTTCCCTACCTGACCCGTCCGGAATCGGTTGCCAGACATCTGGTTGAGTATTTCTGCAGGCCAGAACAAGATTTTCCTACCGCCCTGCAATGGGGACTTCGGCGGGTTTCTCCAAAATCCAAAGCCGCACAGACGGTGGCCAAAGGGATTGCCAACAACATCGAAAACATGGGAAAACAGTTCATTGCTGGAGCCTCACCGCAGGAAGCGTTGCCTGTATGGGAAAGCCTTCGGTCTCAGGGAATGGCCTTTACCGCAGATTTGCTTGGAGAAGCCGTGGTTTCTGAAAAAGAGGCAGAACGGTATCTCAAGCGGTATTTGGCGCTTCTTGAGACATTGGATGAGGCCCAGAAAACATGGGATCCGCTTGATGCGGAGAAGGGAGAACTGGATTGGGGGTGTGTGCCCAAGATCAATGTATCGATTAAACCCTCTGCCATGTATTCCCAGATGAATGCTCGGGCCTTTGACTATTCTGTAGATCGCGCTAAAGAACGGCTTAGACCCATTTTTCGCAAGGCAGTCGCAGCTCGGGCTCATGTCTGTCTGGACATGGAACACAATGACCTCAAAAACATCACCCTTGCTATCTATAAAACCCTTCTAGAGGAACCTGAATTCAAAGACTATCCACATACCGGAATAGTCATTCAAGCATATTTGCGCGACAGCGAACAGGACCTCAGAGACCTCGTACAGTGGGCCCGCAAAAGAAAACAAAGATTCACCATCCGCTTGGTCAAGGGGGCCTATTGGGACGCAGAAGTCGTGTGGGCCAAGCTGAGAAACTGGCCCATACCGGTGTTTACCAACAAACATGAAACAGATGCCAATTTCGAAAGAATGGCGAATTATCTTCTGATGAATCATAAATGGGTGCGTTGTGCATGTGCTTCTCACAACATTCGCTCGATTGCCTACGTCATGGAAATGGCCAAGGAACACAACGTTCCTCAAGAGCAATTGGAATACCAAATCCTGTATGGGATGGCTGAACCGGTTCGAAATGCCCTGCGAAAAGCAGGTCTATGTCTTCGCCTGTACACGCCTGTCGGCGAAATGATCCCAGGGATGGCCTATCTCGTTCGACGGCTTCTTGAAAACACTTCCAACGAGTCCTTTCTCCGCCAGAGTTTCGCCGAAGGCGTTTCTCCGGAGAGATTATTGAAAAGTCCATTGGAGCTCCTGAATGAGAACGTCTCTTCTTCTGATGTTGGGGATGCGGTTCTAGAATACGGTGACAAAAGGCCGTTTCACAACGAGCCGCTTTGGGATTGGACACTTTCAGAACACCGGGAGCGATTCACCAAGACTCTAAATGACGCAAGAAAGAAGTTTCCTCACAAGGTACCGCTCTTTATCGGAGGTAAAAAGGTAACAACAGGAAAAGAAATTGAGTCCGCAAATCCGAATGATCTTGAGGAGGTCGTGGGAATTGCTGCGTCGGCAGGTAGAAAGGAAGCGGAAAAAGCGATTACAAGTGCCAAGGAGGCTTTTCCTGAATGGCGGGACACCGACCCTAGAGATCGTGCTGAGTATCTTTTTGAAGCAGCAGCTCAGGCGCGCAAGATGCGCTACGACCTGGCTGCCCTTCAGGTGTATGAAGCAGGTAAAAATTGGCGTGAAGCGGACGCAGGGGTGTGCGAGGCTATAGATTTTCTGGAATACTATGGAAGGGAGATGATTCGTCTGGCCACGCCTCAGCGCATGGGAAACATTTCCGGGGAGACGAGTCATGTTTTTTATGAACCTCGAGGTGTAACAGTAGTCATTGCACCGTGGAATTTCCCTCTATCGATTTCGATGGGGATGACATCAGCTGCTCTGGTGACCGGAAATACGGTTGTTTATAAACCATCTTCACAGAGTCCTGTTATCAGCTCCATGTTGTATCATATCTTTCAAAAAACGAAATTGCCTCGGGGCGTCCTGAATTTTCTTTCCGGCCCGGGCAGTGAAATCGGGGACTTTCTGGTTGCTCATCCTGATGTGGCAGTCATCGCATTTACGGGAAGCAAGGAGGTAGGGCTCAGGATCATCGAACTGGCAGGCCAAGCGCCGCAAGGCGCCACGCACGTCAAGAATGTGGTTGCTGAGATGGGAGGTAAGAACGCCATCATCGTCGATTCCGACGCTGATTTGGACGAAGCGATTCTTTACGTTCTTCAATCCGTCTTTGGATACCAGGGGCAAAAATGCTCTGCATGTTCTCGACTCATTGTTGTTGAAGAAAACTACGACAGACTGATCAAACGGCTCAAAAACGCTGCCGAAAGCATAGAACTGGGGCCCATCGAAGACCCCAAGCATTTCATGGGCGCTGTCATTGATGCCGAAGCCAGAGAAAAGATTCTTCATTACATAGAAATTGGCAAGAAAGAGGGCAAATGCCTCGTGGAGCGAGATTTCCCAAATTCACGAGGTCACTTTGTGCCCTTGACCATCTTCACGGACATTCGGCCCGAACATCGGATTGCCCAAGAGGAGATCTTTGGGCCGGTTTTGGCTGTCATCAAAGTCAAGGATTTCGACGAAGCGCTGGAGGTGGCAAACAATACGCAATACGCTCTCACGGGCGCTCTCTGTTCTCGAAGTCCCGAAAACATCGATAGAGCCCGCAAAGAGTTTCGAGTTGGAAACCTTTACATCAACCGGGGATGCACCGGCGCACTTACCGGAAGACATCCATTTGGAGGATTCAAGCTGTCCGGTGTGGGTTCCAAAGCAGGAGGTCCGGACTATCTCCTCCAGTTCATGGTGCCCCGAACTGTGGCAGAGAATACATTGCGGAGAGGGTTCGCGCCTATGGAGGATCAAGCAGAAGATCGTGCAAAAGAAAGGAAATAGATACGGCGTACACCGGGTTTTGGAGCCCGAAGGCATTCTGCCGCAGCCAGCGCTTCGGCTGGACAATGATTTTTCTGAGATCTACGACAATGAAATCCTATGTGACGTAGCCACATTGAATATCGATGCGGCATCTTTCACCGATATCAAGGACCGTGCCGGAAACGATCCAAAGAAGGTCGCTCGGATTATTATGGACATAGTCAACAAATACGGCAAGCATCAGAATCCCTGGACAGGCTCGGGAGGTATGTTCATCGGCAAGGTCGCCCTAATTGGCGATGCTTTGAAAGACAGAATCGATTTGAAGGAAGGGGACCGGGTTGCGAGCCTTGTGAGCTTGTCGTTGACACCGTTGCGTGTAGACCAGATTTTGGCCGTCCATATCGATACGGACCAGGTAGACATCAAGGGCCAGGCTGTGCTCTTTGAAAGCGGGGTTTGGTCGACGCTGCCGGAGGACCTACCCGAGCGCCTTGCCCTGGCCGTTCTGGATGTGGCCGGAGCACCGGCGCAGGTGGACAGGCTCGTGAAACGGGGTGACACGGTCGCCGTTATAGGGGCCCGCGGCAAATCCGGACTACTGTGTTGTTACAAAGCCAAACAAAAGGCAGGTCCGGATGGGAGAGTCATTGCCATTGTCCACCGTGAAGAAGGGAAAGAGGATGTGCAAAATGCACCGTTTGTTGATAAGGTCATCGTCGGGGACGCTGATCGTGCTCTGGATCTTTTGGGGAGGATAGAGCAAGCCACAGAAGGAAAACTGTGTGATATTGTAATAAACTGTACGTCCCGCAAGGATTGCGAGATGGGCGCTATATTGATAGCCAAAGATTCCGGCAAGGTGTACTTCTTTTCAATGGCCACCAGCTTCACCAAGGCTGCTTTGGGCGCAGAGGGCATCGGCAAAGATGTGGAAATGATCATAGGAAACGGATACTGCGCAGGGCATGCCGACCTGGCCTTGGACATCATGCGTCAGAGCACCTATCTAAGGGATCTTTACATCAAAAGATACTGCTGAACAGGCAATAGCTGTCTAAAGGGGAATAGCAAATGGCCAAGAAAAAGAAAGCGTTTGCAGGTGTACCTCGCCGCCAATGGAACGACTGGCGTTGGCAGATAAGAAACCGACTCACAAGCGTGCAGGACGTTATCAGCGTGCTCAACCCTTCTGAAGAAACTGTTAAAGGGATCAAAATTGCTACCCGACATTTCCGCATGGCGATTACGCCTTATTACGCCAGCCTCATTGATTCAGATAATCCCTATTGTCCGATCAAGGCCCAGGCGATTCCGTCCGCAAATGAGGCGGAATTCTCGCGAAGCGATATGGTGGATCCCCTCGAAGAAGATCGCGATTCACCGGTGAGGGGTTTGACGCATCGCTACCCGGATCGTGTTTTGCTTCTGGTCACCGATGTTTGTTCCATGTACTGCCGACACTGCACCCGCCGCCGGCTTGTCGGACATAGAGACCACCAGTTTGATTTGAAGCGGATACAGCCGGCGATAGACTACATCGCTGGTCATCCCGAAATCCGTGATGTGGTCATCTCGGGGGGCGATCCTTTGATAATGAGCGGCGCTGCTCTTGAACGGATACTGAAGTTGCTGAGGGCCATTCCCCACGTCGAGATCATCCGAATTGGGACGCGCGCGCCCGTGGTGCTTCCTATGCGTATTACGCCAGGTCTTGTCAGAATGCTCCGGAAATACCATCCGCTTTACATCTGCACGCATTTCAATCACCCCACGGAAGTCACCCCCGAATCGACAAAGGCATGCGCCATGCTGGCAGACGGCGGATTCCCCATCGAAAACCAGTCCGTCCTTTTGCGAAAGGTCAACGATTGCCCGCATGTCATCAAGAAACTGAACCAGAAGCTGCTGTCGATCCGGGTGAGGCCCTACTATATCTTTCAGTGCGATCTTTCCAGGGGCATTTCACATTTCCGGACTTCCCTGGGCCGGGGTATTCAGATAATGGAAGCGCTCAGAGGCCATACCTCCGGACTGGCTGTGCCCACGTTTGTAGTTGATCTTCCAGGCGGCGGAGGCAAAGTGCCGGTCATGCCGACGTATATCATTGCCCGGTCAGACGACAGAGCAGTCCTGCGAAACTACGAAGGCGCCATTATCGTCTATATGGAACCTCACAAGTGGGAGAGTGTTTGCGGCCATGATCCCGCGTGCAGCCAGGAGAGATATATATGCCAGAAGGGGCCCGGGATGCTCATGACCAAGCCCCATACCGTCCTCGAACCCCAAAAAAGGCGAATTGGCCCAAAATTGTTGTTGAAGCGGAGGGCGGAAGACTAAATTGGGGCAGGAACACAACCGTGTCTGATTGAAAGGATGACATATGGCGCACATCCCATTAGATTCGAGTCAAATTGATCGGCTCAAAGATCTCGCCAAAGAGATTGCCGATCAGGTTCAAGACGTCATCTCAAGACATTCTTCCGTGTCTCTCGAAAGAACGGTTCTCCGGCTTTACGGCGTGGACGGAGTCAACGGCGAGGACATCCCTCTTGCCAACAGGCTCGTTGATATTTTGTCGGAAAAAGGCAGTTTACAGTCTGGTGTGTCTCCCCATTTTGCCGCGGCCATGCTGGCGTCGGGTACTGATGCCCAGACCACAGCTGAAGTCATTGAACAGGGAAAAGCAGCGTTTGGTGATTTAACAGGGTTTGACCTGGAGGATATCCGTGAAAAAGAAAAGGAACTCGCACAGGGCGCCCTGACCTCACTGGATGCTACCCGAAGAAGAAAAGAGGAGAAGCAACAAAGGTGGTCCCTGCCTCGACAACCCTGGCGGTATGTTATCGTTGCGACAGGAAACATCTATGAAGACTGCATTCAGGCCAAGTCTGCGGTACTGGCGGGCGCAGACATTATCGCGGTGATCCGAAGCACGGCCCAATCCCTTCTTGATTATGTTCCCTATGGTCCAACAACAGAAGGTTTTGCGGGGACTTTTGCCACCCAGGCCAATTTCAAAATCATGCGGGAAGCTTTGGATGAGATATCAGAACAGCAAGGCAGATACGTTCGGCTGGTGAACTATTCTTCCGGACTTTGTATGGCGGAAATTGCTGCCTGTGCCTCCCTGGAAGATTTGGATGTGCTTCTGAACGATTCCATGTACGGCATCCTGTTTCGTGATATCAACATGAAGCGCACTTTCATTGATCAGTATTTCAGTCGATTGATTTGTTCCCGAGCTGGAATCATGATTAATACCGGTGAAGACAACTATCTGACTACCTCTGATGCAATTGAAAACGCCTATACAGTTACGGCTTCTCAGCTAATCAACGAGGCCACGGCCAAAAACGCGTTGTTGACAGAGGACTTGCTCGGGCTGGGACACGCCTTTGAAATCGATCCTGAAGTAGAAAACGCACTTCTGTACGAGCTTTCCCACGCTCAGCTGGCAAGACAACTATTCCCCGACTCGCCGATTAAATACATGCCTCCGACCAAATACAAGAGCACGGATGTTTTCTATTCGCATTGTATGGATACCATGTTTAATCTGGTTTCCGTTACCACGGGTCAGGGCATTCATCTTGCCGGCATATTGACCGAGGCAATCCACACGCCTTTCATGCAGGACAGATACCAGTCCCTTGGCAGCATCAACTACGTGTTCAATATCGCCAGGGCCCTAGGAAATGAAATTGAATTCAAGAAAGACGGTTTTGTGGCGAAACGGGCGCAACAGGTTTTGGATGAGACCGAGCAATTCTTGAAAGAACTGAGAGAAATTAGCTTGATGGAGGCCATCGCTCAGGGGAGATTTGCTAATATCCGCAGGGCCGTCGATGGAGGCAGCGGGCTTGATGGGGTCTTCGTAAAGGACTCCGGCTATTCCAATCCTGTCATGGAACAACTCGAACAAGATGGAGTCATTGATGAGTGAGCAAATGATTAGGCCCTATGGTGACAGCATGAATGATGGCATCATCCAGTTGTCGTTTACTCTCCCCGTAGAAGATGGTGAAAGAGCGAAGAAAGCAGCCGAACTGTATGTGTCCCAATTGAATTGTGAGAATGTCTCGGTGGTCCATGCGCGGAAAATCGCAGACCGTTTCACCTATTTCGTTGTTTATGCCAGGGCCAAGCCAAGCATTGACTATTCCAAGGTGCAAGCGAGCGAAGTCAGAACGAAGCAGATGGACTTTTACGAAATCAATGAACTGATTCGGGCCAAACTGCAGCGACGACTATCGGTTGTCGGCGCCACGATTGGAAGTGATGCTCATACTGTGGGAATAGATGCTATCATGAGCATGAAAGGATATAGTGGCGACTACGGTTTGGAGCGTTATCCTGAAATCAATACTTACAACATGGGTGCTCAGGTCTCCTGTAAGGCGCTGCTCGAGAAGGTGCTTGAAGTTCAAGCTGATGCGATTTTGGTTTCTCAGACCGTAACGCAGAAAGACATGCATTTGCGCAATTTCTCTGAATTCGTACAACTTCTGGAAGAAAAAGGCTTGGGGAGCCGATTCCTGTTGTTGGCAGGTGGTCCGAGGATGACAAACGATTTTGCGTTGCAACTTGGCTATGATGCCGGATTCGGACCAGGGACGGTCCCTTCCCAAGTGGCATCCTTTATCGTTGATAAGATACTGGAGAGAAGGCGCAAAGCGCAGAGCGCAGAGCGCAAAGCGTAAACGCCAGGCGCCATGCCCTGTGCGCTATGCGTGGCGTAGGAATATGGCAGGTTGAAGGCTGCAGGGATTAAGAAGAACACCGGTAAGGAAGAGGAATAGGTACAATGGAGGCAAGACTCAAAGTGAGAATGAGTATGCATGACGCCCACTATGGGGGTAATCTTGTTGACGGCGCAAGGATTCTGAACCTGTTTGGTGACGTGGCCACCGAACTTCTCGTCCGTTATGACGGCGACGAAGGGTTATTTCGTGCTTACAGTGAAATAGAATTTCTGGCGCCCGTTTATGCAGGAGACTTTGTTGAAGTGATGGGAAGAATAACCAAAGTGGGCGACACCTCGAGGACAATGGAATTCGAGGCGTGGAAAATCATATCTCCTGCGCCGGAATTTGGTGAAACAGCCGCCCATGTTCTTGATGAGCCGGTCTTGGTATGTAAGGCTACAGGCACCTGTGTTACCCCAAAAGACAAGCAAAGGATTGAACATGGTGACTAATCCCCTCATCATTACCTGCCCGGTCGTTGGCGCTGAGTTGAGCAAAGCGAATTACCCTTATCTTCCGACAACCCCGGAGGAGATCGCCGAGTCGGCAAGAGGTGCGGTGGAGGCCGGTGCCAGCATCGTTCATCTGCATGTGCGGGATGAAGAAGGAAAGCCGACTCAACGCATGGAAGTTTTTGCTGAGGTTACAGAAAAGATACGCGGGAGATGTGAATGCATCATCCAGTATTCCACGGGAGGTGCTGTAGGCACCCCGCTTGACCAGCGTTGTGCGCCCCTGAAGCTCAAGCCCGACATGGCTACGCTTTCCATGGGCACGATGAATTTCGGCCCGGATATTTTTGAAAACACTGAAACGACGATCCGAGCCGTTTCCCAGGCCATCCAGGAAAACGGAGTATTGCCGGAACTGGAAATCTTTGACTACGGGATGATGGACACAGTTGACCGTTTTCTTGAGAAGGGCTTTATTCCAGAAAAATTCCATGTTGATTTTGTTTTGGGAGTGCCGGGAGGAATGAGCGGTGACATCAAGAACCTGGTGCTTCTGAAAGAGCGGTTAAGGGCCGGTCAAACCTGGACGGTTGCAGGATTGGGAAGATTCCAGCTACCGCTGTCGGCGCACGCCATTGCTATGGGGGGACATGTTCGAGTGGGCATTGAGGACAATATGTACTACCGTAAGGGAGAATTAGCACAATCAAACGCTCAGCTTGTTGAACGGGTTATACGTATTGCAGAAGAACTGGATCGAGCTATTGCCAGTGTGAAAGAGGCAGAAGAGATGCTTGGTCTTTGAGCCGCGATAGCAAGAAGAATAAAAACACTCTATCAGGAGGATGGAATGACTAGTTTTCAGGATCGCATTGTTCGGGCTGCCAAATTGGATGTAAACCTGTATGAAGAAGTGGAGGCGGACAAGACAGCATTGGGTCAGGCGATGACGGTTGTTGTTCTCTCCAGCATAGCAGCAGGGGTGGGAAGCATCCCACGAATAGGATTGTCGTTGTCCGCAATTCTGATAGGGACGATCTTGGCGCTTGTGGGGTGGTATGTCTGGGCCTATCTCACCTACTTCATTGGGACTAAATTGCTCCCCGAGCCCCAGACCAAGGCAGATCACGGTGAATTGCTACGTACCATTGGTTTTTCCAGCTCTCCGGGGTTGATTAGGTTGCTGGGGATCATCCCAGGGCTGGGGACCTTGGTTCTTCTCGTTGCCCAGGTATGGATGCTCGTGGCAATGGTCATTGCTGTAAGACAGGCCCTTGATTATGAGAGCACGTTGCGGGCTGTGGGCGTTTGCGTGATTGGCTGGATCATTCAATTCCTATTTTTCATGCTGCTTTATTCTATCTTAGGTGGTCCTTCAACGCCCTCGTAATATTTCCAGAACCTTTCGTTACTTGGAGCCGGTGAGGCTACAGCCTTGCTGTACAGTGCCTAAACCCATGTGAGACGGCTTTTTCAACACGGAAGGCGTTGGCGGGGATAGGCTGGCGCAATAAGGGGAGGAATGATGCAATGTCCGATATGTAAAGCAAAAGACATGATACCTGTTCTTACTGACCAGGGGGTGGAAGTTGATTATTGTCCGGAATGCAAAGGTATTTGGCTGGACAAGGGCGAGATCTTCTATTTTGTTAAAAGGCCTGCACGAGTGCAAAAGGAGCTCGAACATGCCATAAAGTTCGGGAAGCCATCAGAACAAACTTGTCCAAGGACAGGGAAGAGCATGCAGGAGATAAAGCTTTTGCAGGGTGAACTGACGCTTGATTACTCTCCTTCGTCGGGTGGGATATGGTTTGATGGCGCAGAGCTGGAAAAACTCATGACCCATTATGGGGAGGAATTTACACTGAGATTCGACAGAGGTACGTTGCCATCTGAGGAAAAGGTTCTGTCAGTACCTCTAAGCCTACCTTCTCTTCCCAACCTTGTTGTTCGATCGGGTATGGTTCTCGTATTTCTGTATGGCCTTCTTACTCTTGTTCTGATTACGCTGACCTTGTTGACCAATCTCACGCCGGCTTTTGCCCTGACTATTGGTATCATAGTAGCAGCAATTCAGTTTATACTCGGTCCATATCTGACCGATTTATCGCTGAAATGGTTCTACAAAGTTTCTTGGGTGCAGTATGATCAGTTGCCACCCTTTTTGGCGACCTTCATTCAGACTACCTGCGCGGACAACAACATGAAAAACCCCAGATTTGGTATCATCCACGACGGTGCCCCAAATGCCTTTACATATGGACACACGCCGAACAACGCACGAATTGTTCTGACTCAGGGACTCATGGATTTGTTGAATGAAGATGAAGTCAAAGGGGTAGCTGCTCATGAAATCGGTCATGCCAAACACTGGGACATGCTGATCATGACTGCTGCGTATCTCGTGCCCCTGATTCTATATTACATCTATAGAACGCTTATCAGTGTCAGGTCCAGGGGAAAAGATGACTCGGCAGGGCCGAGATTGGTGATTGCGATTGCCTCATATATCCTTTACATCATTTCCCAATACACGGTTTTGTGGCTGTCAAGAACAAGGGAATACTTTGCAGATCGATTTGCAGGAGAAGTGACGCAGAATCCGAACAGCCTTGCTAGCGGACTTGTAAAGATCGGTTATGGTCTTGCGGGAAAGGAATCAGAAAAAAAGGAAAAGAAAAAGGAGGAAAGAAAACCAGGGCTCGAGGCAGTGGGCGCGCTTGGGATATTTGACGCTAAAAGCGGGGTTGCCATGATCGCTTCATCTATTTCGTCTGTCACTGCGGCCAAAAGTATGGGTGACCAGGTGGATAAGGAGGTCTTAAAGGGGGCAATGAAATGGGATTTGTGGAATCCATGGGCAAAATACTATGAGCTTCATTCCACGCACCCCCTGATCGCCAACAGAATAAACCACTTGAGTCAGCATTCAGAGGTTTTGGGCAAAGAACCGTACATTAGATTTGATGCCAGAAAGCCCGAATCCTACTGGGATGAATTCCTTATTGACGTCGTCGTGAGTCTGTTACCGGCACTGATATTCATTCTATTTCTTATAATATCCATTGCAGGTCAAGGGGGGATGTGGCTGGGAGCCGGAATATTTGGTGCGGGACTTGCCTCTTTCCTAAAGACAAGAGTTGCTTACAGAAGTGACTTCTTCCCCGAGATGTCCGTATCGAGCTTGCTGAAAAAAGTGAAAGTGTCAGGGATAAGGCCCGTGCCGTGCAAAGTCAAAGGAACAATCATTGGTCGCGGAATTCCGGGTCTCATTTGGTCAGAAGACTTTGTTATGCAAGATGAGACAGGGATCATTTTCTTGGATTACCGGCAGCCGATTCCTTTGTGGGATTTCTTCTTCGGGCTGTTGAGACGGGCAAAGTACGACAACCAGGCGGCAGAAGTAGTGGGGTGGTACAGAAGGACTCCCGTTCCCTACATCGAACTAAGAAGTATCACGGCAGCGGGAGAAGCTGAAAAGAAATGCTACACCTATGTTGCAAAATATATCTGGGCTGGAATCTTGGCAGTGATCGGTTTGGTTATCATGATATGAGAATTCCCATTTCCACTCACCTTATCATATAGAAGCTTATCTATTTCCCCTCCGGCTTGAGAGGACCAACGGATGACTAAGGTCGAACACACGCTTTCCATGTTCAAAGAGGGCTTTGTCTGTTCCCAGGCACTGCTTGCTGTATACGGTGAGCAATTCGGTATGAAGCGTGAAACTGCTCTAAAGGTGTCTGCGGCGTTTGGTGGGGGTGTGTGTCGTATGGGCGAGACCTGTGGAGCGGTTACTGGGGCATTGATGGTCATAGGGCTGAAATACGGGAACGTTAAGGCGAAAGACAAAAAGGCCAGGGAGAAGACATACGAACTCGCCAGAGAATTTGTTAGAGGGTTCGAGGATCGCAATGGAACGATTAACTGCAAGAAATTACTTGACTGCGACATAAGCACGCCTGAGGGATTGAGTACTGCAAGAGAGAAGAAGTTTTTTCAGACTGTTTGTCCCAAATACGTCCGGGATGCTGCAGAGATTGTTGAACAGATACTGAAGTAGGAGAAATGGAGTGACAGAACCGAAGACCGCCCCTTATGGCGCATGGAAATCATCAATCACATCAGATCTGATTGTTTCTGAAACGATTGGTCTGAGTCAGATTGCTCTGGATGGCGATGATGTCTACTGGACCGAGATGCGTCCTGCCGAGGGAGGCCGGTACGTGGTGGTGAAACGGTCTCCGGACGGCAGCACCGTCGACATCACGCCCCCCACGTTCAATGCACGGACCCGGGTGCACGAGTATGGCGGAGGCTCCTTCTGGGTCGCCGACGGTGACGTCTATTTCTCTAACTTCATTGATCAACGCCTCTATCATCAAGTAGCCGGGTCAGATCCAAAGGCCATCACCCCAGAAGGGGATTTGCGCTTTGCTGACGGTATCCCGGACCGCGGGCGCGGGCGTATCATCTGCGTGCGCGAAGATCACACGGATTCCGAAAGTGAGGCAGCCAACACTTTGGTGAGCGTGAAAACTGATGGGGATGACGGAGAAGAGGTCATGGTCTCGGGAAATGACTTCTACGCGTCACCAAGGCTTAGCCCGGATGGGTCTCGTCTGGCGTGGCTCTCCTGGAATCACCCAAACATGCCCTGGGACGGGACAGAGCTATGGGTCGGCGAAATGAAGGAAGACGGTGCGGTTGGCCATGTGGAGCGAGTCGCTGGTGGCGCTGATGAATCGATCTTCCAACCAGAGTGGTCACCTGACGGCGCGCTGTACTTTGTGTCTGACCGAACCGGCTGGTGGAATCTCTATCGGTGGAAGAATGGAAAGATTGAGCTGCTGTGTGAGATGGAAGCCGAGTTCGGACTTCCTCAGTGGGTATTCGGCATGTCTACTTATGCCGTCGAATCGGCAGGCCGGATCATCTGTGCCTATTCACAGGGAGGCATCTGGCATCTTGCAAGCATAAATACGACCACCGGTGGGTGTCAGGAAATCGTGGTCCCGTACACATTCATCGGTTTCGTTCAAGCCGTGTCGGGACGAGTTGTGTTTGTTGCTGCCTCACCTACGGAACCCAGTTCTGTTGTGCAACTTGACCTTGCCACAGGCGACCTCGAGGTCTTGCGCCTGTCAAGTGCGATGATTATTGATTCTGACTATCTGTCCGAGCCCTTAGCCATTGAATTCCCCACTGAGCACGGCATGACAGCGCACGCTTTTTTCTATGCACCAAAGAATCCTGACTTTGTGGGACCGGAGGAAGAACGACCTCCCCTGGTCGTCATGAGCCACAGTGGCCCGACGGCTTCGACTTCTGGCACACTCAACCCTGTAATCCAGCACTGGACCAGCAGGGGGCTTGCGGTCTTGGACGTAAACTACGGTGGAAGCACGGGGTACGGCCGGGCATATCGTCAGCGGCTGGAGGGTCAGTGGGGCGTTGTGGACGTGGACGACTGCGTAAACGGGGCGCGTTTTCTTGTAGCGCGTGGGGAAGTTGATGGTGATCGTCTTGCGATTAGAGGGGGGAGCGCAGGTGGCTACACAACCCTGTGCGCACTTACGTTTCGCGATGTCTTCAAGGCTGGGGCAAGTTACTACGGCGTGAGCGACCTGGAAGCACTTGTCAAGGACACCCACAAGTTCGAATCGCGGTATCTGGATCGCTTGACAGGGCCCTATCCTGAAAGCCGGGATCTCTATCTGGAACGTGCGCCCATAAACTTCGTGGATCGACTCTCTTGTCCGGTCATTTTCTTTCAAGGTCTTGAGGACAAGATTGTTTCCCCTAATCAGGCCGAGATGATGGTCGATGCACTCCGCGCAAAAGGGGTACCGGTCGCCTATGTTCCGTTTGAGGGTGAGCAGCATGGGTTCCGCCGGGCTGAGACAATAAAGCGAGCGCTTGATGGAGAGATTTATTTCTACTCCAAGGTGTTCGGTTTCGAATTGGCGGATGCTGTGGAACCCGTAGAGATCGAAAACCTCTAGTGTCGTATCCCAAGAGTTGTTTACAGAAGTCAAAGTATCCATGATATCCGCGTTGATTCGTTGAAGTACAAAATTCGAAGCACGAAATTCGAAATTCGACACGAAGTGAAGCCTGAGCGCCAAACAATGACCAAAATCCGAATTCCTCAATGTTCAAAACAGATTTGTTAGGTGTTTCGGTCATTTGAATTTTGGTCATTGCGGCTGCGCCTTGAAAACAGTACGGATTTGTTTAGTGCTTCGATATAGCGGCTGCGCCTTGAAAACATCACGAATTTCGGATTTGGCGAGTTGTCTTAATGCGGGAAGTGACAATCATGGAATTATGTAAGTTGTTCCCGGGACACTAGAAGCCACTTCAAAAGCCTGTCTGACGTTCGATTACGTGTCGACTGAGAAATCCTAGTGAGCTACCGTCTGAGGAACCTGAGAGCCATGGTCTATGTAACAATCATAGCGTTCTTAGCGGTTTTTTGCATATGGGCTTACAGGGCCATGATAGGCATTCGCCCCAGGGTGAAGCGGCCTGTGCTCGACCCCCACGCGCTGCAAGTCATTGATGCATTGGAGCCGCAGCTCAAGGCACACATTGCAGCCCTTGCCGATGAAATAGGGCCGAGAAATGTCTATTCACCCCACAAGCTAGATGCTGCTGCCGAGTACATCCGTGTGTTCTGGGAAAAGGCCGGCTATGAGGTGAAGGCTCAAACCTTTAGTGTACAAAACGTCCCGTGCCGGAACCTTGTCGTGGAAATCGCCGGACAGTCAAAGCCTCATGAAATCGTCGTTGTCGGTGCACATTATGACACTGTCTCCTGGGCTCCAGGGGCGAATGACAATGGATCTGCGGTGGCAGCCCTCCTTGAGCTGAGTCGGCTCTTCAGCACGCAAACCGCTGGCAGAACCTTGCGCTTCGTCGCCTTCACCAATGAAGAACCACCCTTTTTCAAGACCGGCTCCATGGGCAGCCTTGTTTACGCTAAGACGTGTCAGGAGAGAGAAGAGAATATTGTCGCAATGGTCTGCCTGGAAACCATAGGTTACTACCGGGATGAACGCAAAACCCAGAAATACCCTGTCCCTTTTAGCTTCTTCTATCCGGACACAGGCAACTTTGTGGCGGTTGTGGGGAATCTCAGCTCAAAGCCGCTAGTCAAAACATTCACTCGACATTTTATGGAGGGGAGTGATTTCCCGATTGAATGTGTTGCTACCTTCGGATTCATTACAGGAATTGACTGGTCGGACCAATGGTCCTTCTGGCAGTGCGGCTATCCTGCAATCATGCTCACAGACACCGCTTTGTTTCGTTATCCTTACTACCACACTTCCGAAGACACTTCCGACAAGATAAACAACCATCAGCTCAGCAGGGCCACCTATGGCATCTTCAAGGCGCTAGTGAAAATGGTGGAGTGACCCACAACGTACCTTGGTCATTCTTAAAACGATTTCTGCTAATCCACGTTGTGCCCAGGGGAAATTGAACCTCATCTAGGATGACTAACAGGTCTGAAAGGTGGGCCTTGTAGAAGAAGGCAGGAAAAGGGGAGAAGAAGGGTTGATAGGTTGAGACAATCATGGGGCGTTCGGTGTGGCCCGAATGTCGGACAGAATTTCCTCTATTTCTTCCGAGCAAGAAGCGGGCGCACTGATTTGGCCCCATCCTTTCTGGGCCTGATAGATGCCGTCGTAGGCAGTGTCGTGGTAGGATCTTATGTGATGGGGAATGCCTCGTTCATTCAGGATAGAATCCAGAAGCTGGGCTTCTATCTCGTTTTCCAAGATGTCCACTTTCGTGTATGGCTCTTGTCCCATCTCGTCTCCTCACGATTTGTTATTCGATTAGTTATTGCCGATCCACAAATAAGTCTCTTGGTGATGGGTACTGGCGTGAGTTTCCAATTCAGAAATGAGAAAGTTTCCGCTCACGTGAACCGTGTCAGTACTCAAGTTCTGCAGAGATATCATTTCTATCTTGGATGCCGTGCGTTGTCAATAATCCATCAGCGGTTGTCACGTTGTATACCTTAAGCTCCTCCGGCTTCTCCTATTGCTATGTAACGTTGTTTTTGATGGTCAATCACGACCAAGTATGGTATGTTTCTTTGACACAACAGAGACATGTAGTTTTGTTGAGCGCACTTGTTTTGCAGTCAGCGGGAGACCCGTGATGAAGCGAGTTGGATTTGTATCTACACGGATTGGCGGTACCGACGGCGTGTCGATGGAGACTTATAAATGGTATCAGGTCTTGGAACGAAACGGCTACGAATGCTGCTTCTTTGCCGGCGAACTCGACACGCCCGCAGAACGGTCCTTTTTGGAGCCCAAGGCCCATTTTGAAAACCACGACATAATGGAAATCAACTCAGCCTGTTTTGGCAGCACAACCCGGAAAGCTTCGCTGTCAGCGAGGATTCAGGAGCTAAAAGATGAACTCAAGTCCGGGCTCTACGAGTTTTGCCATGCGTTCAATATTGATCTCCTGATTCCGGAAAACGCCCTGACCATTCCTCTGAATATCCCTCTTGGTCTGGCGATCACCGAACTTGTGGCGGAAACAGGGATGCCAACGGTTGCCCATCACCACGATTTCAGCTGGGAGCGGAAGCGCTTTCTCATCAACGCGGTCCATGACTATCTGCCGCACGCGTTTCCGCCAAATCTCTGGTCCATGCGCCATGTGGTAATCAATTCAGCGGCTTCCCGGCAATTAAGTTACCGGACGGGGATCAGCAATGTGGTTATTCCAAACGTGTATGATTTTGCTAATCCACCATCGCCGTCCCCCAACGGGACGCAGCTTCGGGAAGAACTTGGCTTTGAAGATGACGACTTATTAATCCTTCAGCCGACCCGCATTGTGCCCCGCAAGTGGATTGAACGGGCCGTTGAACTAGTCAGCCTCATGGACATAAGTAAGCCTCGATTGGTGATATCGCATGAATCCGGAGATGAAGGCGACCATTACGAACAACGGGTTACGGAATACGCGGAACGTCTCGGTGTTGAACTGATATATATTGGCGACAAGGTGGGTACCGCCCACAGTTTCAGGGCGATATGCGAGAAGAAATACTCTATTGATGATGCCTACCAGAATGCCGACTTGGTGACTTACCCTTCGGGCTATGAAGGGTTCGGAAATGCCTTTATAGAGGCGATCTACTTCAAGCGACCGGTTGTAGTAAACCGCTATTCGACCTTTGTCGAAGACATTGAGCCTTGCGGCTTTGAGGTGATCCCCTTTGAATCGTTTGTTACCTCTGAGGTTGTGGGCCGGATCAGATCCTTTCTCGAACC
The DNA here is from genome assembly GCA_032126655.1 of Desulfobacterales bacterium. Taxonomy (GTDB): domain Bacteria; phylum Desulfobacterota; class Desulfobacteria; order Desulfobacterales. Next base: position 14,147 of record JAQBAU010000274.1, on the reverse strand, counting down.
CGAGCACATGAACGCGGCCGTCGAGAAAAACTATGAGGTGGGCAGGCAGCATTTCTCATACGAGGTACTCGAGAGGAAGCTTCTGCCCTTGATCGAATCCTTCAGGTAGCCAAATTTTCCCAATTAAAATTAGTCGGCCATGGACACTCCTCTGCGCATCGGAATTTTACACTATTCTTGCCCGCCGCTGATTGGCGGCGTGGAAGAGATCTTAAGCCAGCAGGCCTCCGTTTTTCAGCGAATGGGCCACTCCGTTTCTGTGTTGGCTGGCATGGGTGAGGTGTACACTGAAGATTTTCCCCTACGCATAGAGCCACTTCTGGGTTCCCAGAATACTCGGATCATCAAGGCCCATGAAGCATGCAAGAAAGGTGATCATTACGCCTTAGAGAGGTACACCAACAAGATTCTCGCAGTTCTGGAAGAATGGTCTCAAGGCCTGGATGTCATCCTGGCGCACAACGTGCTCCACATGCCGTTCAACCTTCCTTTGACCATGGCCTTGCGCCGTTTGGCAGACTCGGACAATGGCCCTGTGGTGGTTAGCTGGGCCCATGATTCACCTTATTTCGACCCGAACCCGCCCAAATACCTCATGCGTCCCCCGTGGACCGTTCTTTCCCAGTCTCATCCGCAGATACATTACGTTACCGTTTCGGATTATCGAAAGAGACTATTTGAGCCTCTCTGTGTAGAGGCTACGTGGCACGTCATACGCAACGGCATTGATCCTGTGCGCTTGTTGTATCTTGACCCAAAATCGGTCAGGCTTTCCGAGGAGCTGGATCTGTTTAGCCGCGACCTCGTGGTGGTCCAGCCATCGAGGATTACGCCACGAAAGAATCTAGAGCTTTCTATCCACATCATTAGGGGGCTTAGGCTTCTGGGATACAACGTGCTTTTTATTCTAACAGGGGCTTACGATCCCCACGAAAAACGGGCTGTTGCCTATTACCGCAGGCTTAGGTATTGGATCAAAGAACTTGACCTCACAGAAAACATTGCTGTCTTGGCAGAATACAGGTTCCGGAATAAGGAGCGGCTTGTACCTGATCGTATCTTTATCCGAGATCTTTATCTCATGGCGGACCTGTTGCTTATGACAAGTAAGGACGAAGGTTTTGGGTTGCCGCTTCTGGAGGCAGGTATGGTCAAGCTGCCCATTGCCTGCTCGGACATTGGACCGTTCAAAGAAGTAGGAGAAGGGTTGTGCTATTTTGGGCTCGAGGAACCGCCGCTCTCTATTGCCGGCCGGATCGTGGAATATCTGGCTCGCACGGAAACGCACCAGATGTTTCGCAACGTGATGCGAAAATACGTCTGGGACGTAATCTGCAGGCAGGATGCCCTGCCGTTTCTGCGGGAGATCACCGCAAAAGCCGCTGCAGATAAGAAAAAGGGATAGAAGGGTCTCTTATGGTGTCCGAAGAGATTGTCATTCCCAGAAGAGGCCGCAAGGACCCCACGATCGGCCCCGTGGCCGTCATGGTAGCCATGCAGAAGGACCTGACTCTGATGCGGCGGAGCATGGACATCTCCGCAAAGGCCCTGTCCAGTATTGCCACCAGCAAGCTGTACCGGAGAAAGCGCGGTGATCAAGACGTGACCCTGGTTGGGCCTATGCTGGGTGCCCCTCAGGCAGTGCTGATTCTGGAAAAACTCATTGTGTTGGGCGCAAAGAGGATACTCTTCTTTGGGTGGTGCGGCTCAATCCAGGAAAGTGTGAAGAATGGAGATTTCGTGGTTCCTGACAGGGCGGTCATAGGGGAAGGGACATCAATGTACTACCCCTCAGAGAACGAAGACGCAAAGCCATCCAACGGCATGGTCAAGGCAATTAAGGAAGGCCTCGAAGGATGCTCGGTCCCTTGTCATACGGGCCCTGTCTGGTCAACAGATGCCCCTTACCGGGAGACCGAGCAGAAGGTCCTATCGCTCCAGCGGAAAGGTGTCATAGGCGTGGATATGGAAGCTTCAGCCCTGTTTTCAGCGGCACGGTTCAGACATGTTGAATGCGGGGCTCTGCTTGTCGTTTCAGACGAACTTGGCTCACTGCGCTGGAAACCCGGGTTCTCAAGTATCAGTTTTCACCGGTCGCGCAAGGTGGCCGCAGAGATTGTGTCTTCCATCTGCGACAAGCTAATCCTCATCAAGTAACAAGAAAATTATCACGCCTTATAAAGAGGCGTGATAAGTTTTTTATCTTCTCTTCTTTTCGTGTTTTGCGGCTGCGCCTTATAAAGAGGCGTGATGGATTTTTTTGTCAAAGCCTCTATGATAGCCTTTTGCCATGCAGGAAGACGTAAAAAAAAAGATAGCTGAACTTCGCTCCAGCCTGCACCGTCACAATCACCTCTACTATGTGCTGGATGAGCCAGAGGTGTCTGATGCTGAGTACGACAGGCTGATGCAGGCGCTCACGGCCTTGGAGACCGCATATCCGGAGCTCATCGAGCCGGATTCCCCAACCCAACGTGTAGGGGCCCCTCCGCTTGAGAAGTTTGAAACAGTACCTCACACCATTCCCATGCTGAGCCTGGAAAACGCCTTTGATGAAGAAAAGGTGCTCGCCTTTGATGAGAGGGTGCGCCGGTTTCTCAAGACAGATCTGGCAGTGCTGTACACCGCCGAGCCAAAACTGGATGGTGTGGCCGTGGAGATGGTCTATGAAAGTGGCCGGCTGGTCGAAGCCTCCACACGGGGCGATGGTTATGCTGGCGAACTCATTACGCCCAATATCAAGACCATCAATACGATTCCTCTCGTTCTTATTGAAACAGATGCTGTGCGAGTACCCGCGCGCCTCGAGGTGAGGGGAGAGGTCTACATCCCAGTTGATGCCTTCAAAACATTGAACCAGGAACGCCTTGAAAAAGGCGAGTTGCCGTTTGCCAATCCACGAAATGCGGCTGCAGGGTCTCTAAGACAGCTTGACTCCAGGATAACCGCACAGCGCCCCCTGGAGGTATTTTGCTATGGTGTCGGCGTTGTCACAGACCTTGAATTCGGCTCGCACTGGGAGATCCTGGAGGCCCTGAGCGTTCTGGGATGTCGCGTGAATCCCGACATCAAACCCCGCGCCACGCTCGAGGAAGTCATTGCCTATTACAGAGAGTTGCTCAACCGGCGTCATGAATGCCCGTACGAGATGGATGGCATTGTGTTGAAGGTGGACGATCTGACGCTGCAGAAAAGGCTGGGCGAGAAGTCTCGCAGTCCGAGGTGGGCTCTGGCCCACAAGTTTCCGGCGACGCAGGAAACCACCCGTGTGCTCAAAATCGACGTTCAAGTAGGCCGGACCGGGGCGTTGACACCCGTAGCCAGACTGCAACCGGTCTCGGTTGGGGGCGTGACTGTAAGCCGTGCCACCCTGCACAATGAGGACGAGATCAAGAAGAAAGATGTTCGTATAGGCGACACCGTATTGATCCAGCGCGCCGGAGACGTGATTCCAGAGGTAGTCAAGGTCATCACGACAAAACGCACTGGGACGGAAGAACTCTTTCAGATGCCGACTGCATGTCCTGCATGCAGCTCTCAGGTGCTTCGCCTGGAAGACGAAGCGGTGTGGAGGTGCATCAATGCCAACTGCCCTGCTCAGGTGAAAGAACGGATTAGGCATTTTGCTTCCAAACGAGCCTTCGATATCGACGGCATAGGGGATAAGCTGGTGGGCCAACTGGTGGACAAGGGTCATCTAAAATCCTATGCAGACCTGTTTTTCCTTGATGAGACAATGTTGGCAGGCCTTGAAAGGATGGGGGAAAAATCGGCTCGGAATATAATTGACGCCATAAAAAGCAGCAAAGAGACCACGCTGGCCCGGTTCATCTATGCACTGGGCATTAGGCATGTGGGTGAGCATACAGCCCTCGTTTTGGCCCGCAGGTTCAAGGTGTTGAGCGCACTGATGTTGGCTACCCCAGAGGATCTAATCGCTATAGACGAGATAGGGCCACAGGTATCTCAAAGCGTTCGCGCATTTTTTGACAACCATGAGAATCAGAGCAACATTGAGCGGATGTTGGTCAACGCGGGCGTGGGGCTATCAACGGAAGGCGCGGAGGAAGAAGAACCTCTGGGGGGCATGACGATCGTCCTGACTGGTTCGCTTGAGTCTATGACACGGGAACAGACCAAGGATCGCATCGAGGCATTAGGTGCCAAGGTCAGCTCCTCTGTGAGCCAAAAGACCTCATTTGTGGTCGCGGGAAAGGCTCCTGGGAGCAAGCTTGACAGAGCAAAAGAGCTTGGCGTCAAGATTCTTGATGAAGGAGCATTGATCGACCTGCTTTCAGGGGGGAAGCCATATGAAGAGGGTTAGAGCCCATGTCGTCATCGACGGACGCGTTCAGGGGGTTTGCTACAGGCTGGATGCAAGGCGGGCTGCCTTGGAACGGGGCGTTAAGGGTTGGGTGAGAAACCTACCCGATGGCCGAGTGGAGGCGGTGATCGAGGGAGGCGAAGCGGATGTGAAATCGATGGTGAAATGGTGCAAGGCTGGACCGCCTCTCTCTCGCGTGACAGACATCTCCCTGAATTGGGAGCCTTACACGGGGGAGTTCGGGGATTTTGAGATTACGTTTGTGAGAAGGGAAGGTTGGTTCTCATCCGAGTAGTTTTTATCGTCGTCATTCACGAACCGGTGGCGGAGTGTAACTTTGCCCCAGAACAACTTCCTTACAGATGATAGCTAAATCGGATGAGAACCAATCCTTAGATCAGAATGTATCCAGGGCTTAGAGGGCGCCTTTTAACGCCTTGCCCGGCTTGAATCTTACCGTACTGGACGCCTTGATCTTGATGGTTGCGCCTGTCTGAGGATTTCTGCCCTTGCGTGCCTTGCGACGGACCTTCGAAAAAGTTCCGAAGCCTACCAGGGTTACCTTGCCTTCCTTCTTCTTCAGCGCTTTGGTAACGCTATCCACGAAGGAACTCAGCGCCACACCGGCCGCCGCCTTAGAGATCTCCGCGTCTTTGGCCATCTTCTCTACGATTTCTGCTTTGGTCATCGTTGCCCCCCTCCATTTTACTTAAGGTTTTCGCCAGTCTCTTTGTTAAACCCCACTACTACAGCGCTTTTCCCATACATTGATATAATACGGATGTCAACAGTATAATCGCTTTTTCTTGCTATATTTCTTCAAAAAGTCAGATTCCGCCTTGATTTCCGGTTGTCAAGACCCTCTTTGCCCCCAAATATGGGCCGCTCATCATGCCCAGGCTTTCACGAAATCTCATAGGCCTTCATTTTGGACAGGAGGGTGGGGTGGCTGATTTCCAGGAGTTTGGCTGCATGAGTCCGATTGTTGTGGGTTTCTCGGAGGGCTCTCTGGATCAGAGCCTTCTCGAGGACCTTAGTGTTCACCTTCAGAGACATACTATCCGTTGGCCAGACATTCCTCGCGGCAGCAGGGTCACTTCCCACCTCATCTGGCAGTTCGTCCATGTATATCTCGCGTCGGTCCGTTAACACCATGGTGCGCTCCACAACATTTTCGAGCTCCCTGACGTTGCCTGGCCACGGATATTCCATGAGGGCCTGGAGCGCGTCAGGTCGAATGTCCTTTATCTCCTTTTGCAGGCGCTTGTTGAATCTTTCGATAAAATGATTGACCAATAGAGGAATATCCTCTTTTCTTTCCCTTAGAGGTGGTACCTCTATCGAGAGCACATTGATCCGATAGAAGAGGTCGTCCCTAAAAGTGCGTTGCTTGACCGCCTCGGCCATATCTTGTGCCGTAGCCGCAATAATTCGCACATCAACCTTGTCAGATTGGTTGCTTCCCACAGGCCGCACCATCCCGTCTTCAAGTACCCGAAGCAGCTTCACCTGAAGTGACAAGGATAGTGCTGCGATCTCATCGAGAAAGAGGGTTCCCTGGTTGGCCTCCTGAAAAAGGCCCTTCTTATCCTTTGTTGCATCTGTGAAAGCTCCTCTAACATGTCCAAAGAGCTCGCTTTCCAAAAGGTTTTCCGGCAGTCCTCCGCAGTTGATGGCGACCATGGGTTCGTGTTTTCGCGCGCCATTGTAGTGAATTGCCCTTGCGATCAATTCCTTGCCGGTACCACTTTCACCGGTAATCAGCACTGTGGTTTTGTAATCAGCGATTTTTTGAATCGTGTCAAAGATGCTGCGCATTGACTCACTCTTTGCCACTATGTTTTGGAAGGAGAAGGTTTCTTGAATCGCTTCCCGGAGCCTGATGTTTTCTTGTCGCAATCGGTTACGTTCCTCGATCTGTCCCAGCTTCAGGAGGATTTCGTCCGGCTGAAAGGGCTTGGAAATATAATCGGCGGCTCCCAGTTTCATTGCCTCAACCGCCGTATAAATCGAGCCATAGGCCGACATCATGATGATTGCCGCGTCAATGCCCCGTGCGGCGGCTTCCTTCAAGAAAGCAAGGCCATCCATTCTGGGCATGCGCAGGTCGCACAACACGAGGCCGAAAGGCTTGGTTTCAGCCAAAGACAAAGCTTCCACACCGTCCGCGGCAGAACTGACCGTGTAGCCGGCCTTCTCAAGAACCACGGTCAGCATGTGCCGCAGGTTTGGTTCGTCGTCAATGACGAGGATGTTCTTGGACATTATTCCATTCTGTGGAGCAGGTTGTGGAGTCTGGTGCAAGGGTCCTGATTCGTGGGGACGCCAATCATGACCGGATGACACGTGCTAGAACAAGGCTTTTGCAAAAGCATCAGGATCAAAGTCTTGAAGGTCATTGAGCTTTTCCCCGAGCCCAATATACTGGATAGGAATCTCCAGGCTGTGGGATATTCCCACCACGATCCCGCCCTTCGCCGTGCCGTCAAGTTTCGTTAAGGCAATACCTGTAATGTCAATGGCCTCGTGAAAAAGCTGGGCCTGTGAAATCGCGTTTTGTCCTGTTGTGGCGTCCAGAACCAACAGGACCTCATGCGGTGCATCAGGGATTTGGCGGGAGACTGTTCGGCGGATCTTTTTGAGTTGTTCCATGAGATTCACCTTGGTATGAAGGCGGCCTGCTGTGTCAATGATAACTACATCCACATCCTTCGCTGTTGCAGCCTGCAGGCCGTCATAGACGACGGCAGAAGGATCGACCTTCGCGTCCGACTTTCCCTCGTGTCCCTTGTGCCGAATCACTTCGGCCCCGACGCGCTCTCCCCAAATCTCGAGTTGCTCAACGGCGGCGGCCCTGAAGGTATCTGCTGCGACCAGCAAGACATGCTTCCCTTCCCGAACAAGCCGATCCGAAAGCTTTCCAATTGTGGTAGTCTTACCGACGCCGTTGACACCTACAACCATGATAACGTGGGGTTTACCATTCGGCGTTTTCGTTGCCGTAGACGCGACTTTCAGAAAGGAGAGGATCTGATTCTGAAGAGCCTGCTTAAGTTGGCCGGGGTCTTTCAGGTCTTTTCTCTCAACCCCTTCCCTGACATGGTCAATAAGGGCTACGGTCGTTTGTACCCCGATATCCGAAGTGATGAGGATCTCCTCAAGCTCTTCGAGTAACTCTTCATCGATCTCCTTTTTTCCGAGTACTAGCGTGTCAATGCGTGTTGTGAAGACCTTCCTCGTTCTGGACAGGCGATCCTTGAGCCTGAGAAAAAGGCCCTTTTGGGGCGACTTTTCTTCTGGTGGTTCTTCTTCGACCCCTTCTATTTCATCAGCCTCAGGCGCCTCTTCTATCTCTTCAGACAGGGGTTCCCCTGCTACGGACTCTTCGGGCGCTTCGTCAGCTTTTTTCTTTCTCAGTTTTCCGAGGAGGCCTCGCTTCGGCGATTCGTCTGTCAGGGATTCGTCCTCGATCTCTTCTTCTTCGCCCGGTTCAGGAAAATCTTCCAAAGGTTCGGGCAAGGGCTCCTGCTCTGCAATGTCTTTGGGAACCGTGTCAGCCGCCTTCTTCCTTAGTCCTCCAAAAAACCCTCTCTTTTGCGGCTCGACCACCGGCGTTTCCTCTTCGAGCTTTTCCGCGTGGTCCGCTACGAATTCTTCTTCCGTCTGTTCGGGCACGGCTTCCTGTACTGGAGTCTCCTCAGGGGCTTCGTCAGACTTCTTTTTTCTTCCAAACCATTTCATCGGCGTGACTTGCGTGTGTCTAACATCTCCTTTTAGCGGTGAGATTTGGTGTCCAATCTTTTATTTATGCACGGCTTGGGCGAAAAGTAAACCCTGTCGTTGCATAAACAACATAGCAAAAGGTTCTAAAAAGCAACAACAGCCTTTCTTCGCGAGATTCTTTAACGATTTTGTGGAAGTCACTGCGAGTGATATCCAGAAGACTAAGAAAAAACAGCTATGTTGTTTACCCTTCGGGAAAGCCGATGATACTGCATCTGCTGCGCTTGCCCGCCTCTGGCGGGTTGCCAAGGGTTCGGCGTAGCTTACTACAGCTTCATCCTGAGTATGTCGAAGGGCCTCACCCTTGGACGCCTTGGATCTACAGCACCGTCGGCTTGTCCGCCTCTGGCGGGCTTTTGCAGTGTTAGGGTAAAGCCTTTCCAACCCTGCCGAATGGTGTCTTGCCCGGCAGATTTTCGAGCCTGGTAAGGATGAAGCAGGGAACACGATTTGACTTGGGCGGGGTCAGAAGCAAAGCGGATAGAGAGAGGGATCAAGTCGACAGATGGGCGGCTCCGCTTAGGCGTGGTTGTTTGCTTTCAAGATTTATCGAGAGGAGTTTTGAGATTCCCTTGTCTTCCATGGTCACCCCAAACAGGGCGTCTGCCACCTCCATGGTCTGCTTATTATGGGTAACCAGAATGACTTGAGACTCCTCCCCGATCTGCCGGAGAAGGCTGTTAAAGCGATAGATATTGGCATCATCCAAGGGAGCATCAATTTCGTCAAAAACACAAAATGCCGTGGGCTTGATCAGGAAGAGTGAAAAGACAAGAGCAATTGCCGACAGAGCCTTCTCTCCGCCAGAAAGGAGGCTCATGCGCGTCAGTCGTTTTCCCGGGGGATGCACTAAGAAAGAGACGCCCGATTCGAGCGGTTTCTTTGGCTCGGTGAGTACCAACTTGGCCTTGCCCCCCTCAAACAGCTTGGGAAAGACGATTTCGAGCTTTTCGTTCACAGCTTTGAAGGTCCTCATGAATCGTCTCAAAGAAGTCCGGTTGATCTTGCGGATCACTCGACGCAGCGCCTCTGTGGCTTCAAGGAGGTCGTCACGCTGTTCGGTGAGGAATCGGAATCGTTCCTCCAGGGTCTCATACTCCTCGATGGCTGCGGGGTTCACCTCACCCATCCTGACAATGTATTCGCGGAGGCGGGTCAGCTGCGCTTCCATCTCTTGCGTGGAAACCTCTTCGGTGTCATCCCCAACACCAGACCCCTCGATATCTTGCTGGTAGTTTTCCCGAATACGACTCACGAGATGCTCTCGCCGCATTCGTCTTTCCGTCTGCTTCAGTTCGAGTTGCTGGAGCTTCTGTAAAGCTTCCTGCTGGGCGCTTCCAACATCAGAGAGTGCCTGGTCGTTCTCTTCAAGCATCTTCTCAATGGTCTGGTACTCGGCCTCCATCCCATCCAGAGTTTGTTTGGCGGCCTGCAGTTCCGCGTACAGGTGGGCCATCTTGTCTCGATCTGTCTCCATACGCTGCTCAACGGCTGTTTTGTTTTCCCCTCTTTGCTTCAATTGCTCCGTTAAGTGGTGCAGTTTTTTCAAGCGCTCATCTTTAAAGCCTCTCAAACGTCGCAGTGTATTCTGGGAATTTTCATGTTGTGCCTGGAGCTTGGTCAATTCCAGTCTCAGCCCCACTAACCGTTGGTGGGCAGTTTCCAAGTCTACGGAGGCTTTTCCTCTCTCTGCGTTCTTCTCGCTGATGGCGGCTTCTGCTGTCTGGATTTCGTTGGACAGCCCGGACAGCACTTCCTGGTACTTGGAGAGATCCCGATCCAGATCGGTTTCCTCCCCTTCAATCTGTTGTACCTCAAGGTCAAAGACTTCCTGACGATGATGTATGTGCTTCAGCCCTTCGTTGAGCCGATACAGTTCCTTTTCACGGTCCATTTCTTCTTGAGTCTTCTGGCGCTGGATTTGCCGAGACTTCTGAATCTGAGTCTCCAGGGCAATCGCCTCAGACTCCAATTGCCCTTGTCTGGCTTTCCCTTCTGCAACCAAGGTCTCTGACTGGGAAAGCTGTTTGCTCAACTCCCGAATCTCCTTCTTCTTGGATAAGATGCCGGAGGACACGTTCTTCGAACTTCCTCCTATCAGAATCCCTTGAGAACAGACACGATCTCCTTTTTGTGTGACCACTGAATGTGGAAACCCGTTTCTGTTCCAGAGTTGCAGTGCGACGTTTATGTCTTTGGCAATCACGACGTGTCCCAGGAGGAACTGGATCACGTTCTCGTAACCCGCCTTTACCTTAATATGGTCAATGAGGACGCCTGCGGAGAATTCAGCCAGGCTTTCTCGATGCAGGCCTTTCTCGGCATCAACAATCGGCCTGATGTTCTGCATGGGAATGAAGCCACTCCGCCCGGCCGACTGGGCATGAAGATAGTCAATGGCTGCCACACCGCCCTGTTGGTCCTGGACGATCACATATTGCAGGGCTTCACCCAATGCGGCTTCCACGGCATCTTCATAGGTGGCTTCGGCTTCGATTACGTCAGCTACCAACCCACGAATCCCGTTTTGACCACTGTCTTTGGACGCGGACTTCCTCATGATTGCCCGCACCCCTTCTTTGTACCACTCGTAGTTCTCATCCATCTTCTTGAGGGCAGCATGCCGTGATCGGATCTGCTGCTTTTCCGCTTCCACGGTCTGGACTTTGCGCACCTGGTCGGCCAAGACCTCTCGTTTTTCTGTAAGCTGTTTCTCCGACGATTCCAGACTCTGGCCTATTTCGCCGAGCTCTTCCTTCAAGGTGTCGAGCGTGCCGTTCACCTTGGTGAGGCCCTTTTCAATCCTGCTGCGTTCGGCCTGCGTTTGGCCGTTTTCCTTCTGGATATTCTCCAGTCGTCTGGCAAGGGTTGCTTTGTTCTGCGAGGTGTTCTGCAGTGTGTTTTGGTAGGCTGCCTTCCGAGTTGACAGGTCCATGAGTTCAGCCTTCTTGGTTTCCAGAGTCTGATTCAGCTCTGCGAGGCGATCCTTCAAGGCGTGCTCGGCGGGCTCCTCTTGTTTCACGGTTTTTTGGGTTTTTTCAATGTCCTGTTGCAGGACGATTGTACGCTCGTCTATATGCTGACATTCCAGATTGACTTCACGATCCTTCTCCTCGACCTCGTTAATTTCAGCCCTGAGTTGCTCGGCTTCGGTGGCCAAGCGCTCAAGGTCGTTGGTTCCATATTCGAGGCCCTGTTCAATCTTGTCGATTGTTCGCTCGAGTTGATGGTTTGCCGCTTTGTGCTCCGAGATCTCCCGGTGCTTGACTGCTCGCTCCTGTTTTATCTGTTCAATGGCTGCATCAAGTTTTGCGAGCTGCGCCCCATGGCTGTGATCTTTGTCTTTCAAGGCTTCGAGCAGGGTCTCAGTTTCGCGTATTTCCGCACAGACGGTCTGGTAGTGATGAGATGCCAGCCCAACCTCTAGACGTTGAAGCTGTTCTTGGTACGCCTTGAATCGCCCGGCCTTTCTGGCCTGGCGCTTAAGGCCGTTCATCTGGCGCTTGATCTCAACGATAACGTCGCTGATCCGCAAAAGATTGTGCTGGGTTCGCTCAATCTTGCGCAGGGCTTCGTTCTTTCGGCTCCTGTACCGGGTGGTGCCTGCAGCCTCTTCCACAAAGGAACGTCGTTCGTCCGGTCCGGCATCGATAAGGGAGGAGATCCTCCCTTGCTCAACCACCGCATAGGTTCTGGATCCCACGCCACTTCCCATCAATAGATTCTGGATGTCCTTGAGTCTGCATGGCTGCTTATTGATGAAATAATCACTCTCGCCAGACCTGAAAAGGCGGCGGGAGACCATGATTTCAGAAAACTCCCGAAACTGTTCCGGGGTGTTCCCATTATCATTCTCGAGTGTCAGGGTCACCTCAGCCACGTTTAGTGCGGGTCTTTTCTCTGCGCCCGAGAAAATGATGTCCTCCATGGCCTTCCCGCGCAGCATTTTCACGCTCTGCTCGCCCATGACCCAACGAAGGGCATCGACAATATTGCTCTTGCCGCAGCCGTTAGGACCGACGACCGCGGATATCCCTTCGGGAAATGCGACTGTTGTCTGGTCCACAAACGACTTGAACCCGGTGACATCCAACTGTCTGATTTTCATTAGCGTATCCCCTTTAAGGCACTCAGCGTGAGCATCAATAATTAACATAGCACATTAACAGAAAAAAGGCCGATTTGTAAAGAACAAAATACAATAAAATGTATGTCTTGGATACGTCGATACAACATGTGGGGTTTTTGTTGTCTGCCCACAATCATATCCAAACCGAGTTCTGTCTCCAATAAACAATAGAATGTACCGCGTCAGGCAGGGGTAGAACGGGTGTTTTCCTTTTGCGCGTGATCGAAGAAGGGGATCGAAGACCCTCAATTAGGGTTGTAAACGGAAGGTGACTATGCCATTGTATTTATTAGAATACATGGTGTTCAATGGGGAAAATGTTCAATTTTCGTTTTGGAAGGCGCCTTGCCTTGGGTGAAGAGAGTTATGATTTCCCACCTTTTCGCCCCCCCAGTGAGGCGAACAGCCTCCTTTTGCGTGTAACGCGGGGGTGTCCCTGGAATCGTTGTGCTTTCTGCCCCATGTACAAGCACGTGAAGTTTGAAAAACGCCCGGTTCAAGAAGTCAAGCAAGACATTGACACTGCCAAGGACTACACGGGTGGAAATGTAGAGACGGTATTCATCGGGGACTCAGACAGCCTGGTCATAAAAGGTGAAGAGATGTGCGAGGTCCTGAGCCATCTTCATGGCGTGTTTCCATCCCTGACGAGGGTCACCAGCTATGCCAGAGCCCTGACCCTGAAACGAAAGTCTCTCAAGAGTTTGGAGCAGATAAGATCGGCGGGACTGACCCGGCTCCATATCGGTCTTGAGACCGGAAGTCCGCGATTGCTCGCCCGGATGAAAAAAGGTGCCGGCGTCGAAACCATGGTCGAGGGGTGTCTGAAGGCTGCGCAAGCCGGGTTTGAGGTCTCTTTGTACGTGCTCGTGGGAATCGGGGGAGAATCGGACTGGGAGGAACATGCCCTGGAGACAGCAAGCGTGCTCAACCGGATCAATCCTGATTTTATTCGCTTGCGGACACTCACCCCGCAGCCGGACACCCCCGTGTTTGAATGGTGGGGCGAGGGGAGTTTTAAGATGGCCTGCCCCGAGACTATTCTAAAAGAACAAAGAGCCCTGATTGAGAATCTGTCAGTCACGTCACAGTATCTTTCCGATCATGTCTCCAACTATGCCCGTATTGACGGAAGCCTGCCGGACGACAAGACAAAGATGCTCTCCCAGATCGACACGGCTCTGGAAAGACTTGCAGGCGATGCGGCCTACAAGGCTGATCTTGAAGGGATGCGTTATCTGCGGAGGTTGTAGGAGCAATTCCATGCCGATTTACGAGTTTGAATGTGCCAGTTGCGGGGAAGCCTTTGAAGTGATCCTCGACATGGGTGAGGCACCGCCGTCATGTCCGGCGTGTGGGGATAGCGAGTGTAGAAAGCTGATAGGTGCTCCGGCTGTTCACGTCAAGGCAGACCATGCAACCGGCCGGATTGAGAAGAGAGTCAAAGACTACTTGAAAGATGGCAAAACCGCGGACGCAGTGCGTTTTGCGGACAAGGCTGCCTCTCTGACCAAGTCTGACAGGGCCAAACGCATCGCAGACAAACTGCACAGCAAGACGGACAAATAAACACCTTTCCAGGACATCTTCCATTGCCGGATCCCGGGATAAGTCGGACCCAATCTATGCTTTCCAGATTCTGCAGTTTGACAGTAAATGAGCCCCAAATCCACCGCCAAAAAAACGAAGGACCAACAATAATCAATACCATTGCAACGGGTTATCTCAGAGCAGGGCCGTCGAAATCTGTCACCTTGCCGAGTTAGTTGCTAGGCTGTTCTTTCCTTCGTTTTTCTTGCCCTTCGGGTCTGCCGATTTCACCGGATCTTCTTTGTTGGTGGGCACTTGAAGTACCTTAGTACGTCGGCGCACCCACCGCCGCGAATCTCCGGCAAACTTGACAGACGGTGG
>JAQBAU010000273.1:0-10479 GCA_032126655.1 Desulfobacterales bacterium | reverse complement strand
TTTTCCCAGTTAGAACCGTCTGAGGGATTGTTCCGGGGGTTCCCGTCTTTATGGTGCACGGTCAGCAAGCGCCTATTCTTGTGGTCAAACTCTCTGCCGCACTTAGCGCATATAAGCCCTTGAATCTTTAGCGATCGTTCCCGATAGTTGCTGCCGGAAGAAACGTTCTTGCGCAGTTCCCTGACGAGGTCTTCAACGCTTTTGCTCTCACCCGTTTTCTTCGGCCGCTGCGATTTGGGCCCGCCTCTGTACGTGTCTGTCATGGTCTGTATCCTACAGAAAGATTTAGCCTTCTATTTCAGATATGCATCCGGTGAATCTGGAAATGTCCGTAAATAAGTCTTCAAATGTCTAGGTTTGGCCCTCTTGTTTTTTTTCATAGCTGTGTTAAGAGTGAATCATGAGCCTGTTAGCTAAGTCAACTAACTTTCATAATTGGCGTTATATGGGAAGGCTTTTGGTGTGGGCATGGCATGGCATGGCCTTGACACAGAAGCTATACTTCCCTTGCATGCCTGATTGTAAGGAGGAAGAAGGCCGGTATGACAAGAGAGAAAAGACAGAATCCTCGAATAGACCTCCATTTCCAACTAATATATGTCGGACTAAAAGACGAGAGGCCACACGAGGCGAAAGACCTGAGCATGGGCGGGTTGTTCATTGAGACAGCAAACCCTTCTAAGTTCCGAGAAGGAGATGAAATTGAACTTGTCATGCAGGAGCCGGCAGACAATAAACTTATGCTTCTGGACGCCCGGGTTCTGCGTGTCGGCAAAAACGGTATTGGCGTGGAGTTCTTAAACCTGACGGGTGAGGACCAAGAAACCTTGAAGGCGTGCTTCGAGCTTTTCCGGCATACTTTGCCGCAGTTCGATAGCTGATAAAGAGATCCTGGTTATCCTGTTTCGTTGAGGTTTCTATTCCTCACACCACTCTGCTTCATTAGGAGTTACTTCATCCACATCTGACAAATCCAGTTCTCTCAAATCTTTGTTACAGGCCTTCCGAACTTCTTATCATTCTTCAGCCTTATGTCAGATAATCGGGCAATCTGTGCAAGTCATGTCAAGTTTGTAGGTTTGCACCCCTATGTTTTCTACTTGTCAATATACTCGGTTATAGAGCGACACGCGATTCCCCCTCAAATTGCAGGGAACAGTAGGATCGACGGTATACTCAAACGCAGAGTACAGATGATCAAGTAGAACCGACCCAACGAGAATCTTATCATCTACACCAATGTCAAGGGGGTGAAACTGGAGGCTGTAAGTACCTCTGTCGGCTATCTTCCAGATATAGTCCTCAGGCGACAAAGCATATCGATATCCGTTCATGTCGAGGGTGAGGATCGGGAACCCCGCAATCAGAGAAGGATCGGAGAAGGTGGTCGGCAGCTTGCTGCCGTCCGCCCTGGTTGTGATCTGTTCGATCAGTTGGTTGATGATTCCAGGGCTGCCCTTGAAGCGGGAAGAACCGGTATCCAAAGCGAGATTGACAGGCCCATCCAGCATCGGAGTCGAGCCCTTCAAAAACTGATCAAGCCTTACCGTCCAAAGGTTGAGTTTCGCAGCGCCCGAGGTGAGCGAAAGAGCATTTCGGGTTTCCGCGTCGTACTTGGACGCATCCACACCACCCACCACACAGCCCCCGATTGCCTTGTCATGCCAAAAAGAGACAACCGGATCAGAGGCCAAGCCATCTTGGAGGATGACCGGCAGGAGGCTCTCCGGCTTGTTGACATCGTCGGGCTGTTCGAAAATAACAGGAAAACCTGCACCTCCCGACATATCGAGATCCCTCCAGTTCGTCGAGCCGGCCGCGTCTTTGAGTTTGGCAACCAGGAACTTCATGCTCAGGTGAATGCGGCCCCGATTCGGATCTGTGAAGCATATCCTGTCCCTTATCGCCAGCGACTCGAACTCGCCCCATGCACCAAGATCGTTACCCTGCCAATCCGCGCCGGGGATGCGTTCGTGGCTTGTCGACTCACCATAGTCGTACTTGTACTTCTTGGTCTTGCATGCAGCCGACGAACAGCAAAACGATGTAACCCATGTGTTGGCTGTCCCCGTGTCCATCATGGCGGTCATGGTCTGGTCAGGGGAGCCGAGGGAGATGGTGGCGAACCAAGGAGTCGCTCCGTTGTCGTACAGCCGCCCTTTTGAGAGTGTGAAAAGACATGATGCTCCGTCGTCCGGAGACTTCGGATCCGGTCCTGCCCATGCCCTCCAAATCAGTCCGGCAGACAGGCACTGGGCTGTTGCAAAGGTGCAGGCGTGTCGAAGAAACGTTCTTCTGTTCACAACTTCACTCCAATCTATCCATGGTTTACGGGGGCACGGGCAGAAGGGGGGCGTTGTTGACTATGTTGAATTATCTCTTCCCGACTCTCGAGAATACTCAGCTCAGTGTTGGCTTCCAATCCCGTATGACCTATTCAACTTAGTCAACAACGGTCCCCTTTTGGCCCATTTTACACAGGTCAAGATACGGTTTGCAAATCGAAGGAAACTTGGGGAACCCGATATCCACGATAGTATGACAATATCAAGGAAATGGTCCGAGTCGCGATAGTGTATTGGCCAATCATGAATCAAGATCGTTGTACGACCACCGTTTCTCGATATTCTCAAAAAGGCGCTCTAATTGGCGAAAACCCCTGAAAATGAAGATATGGTGGCAAAGGCGAAACATATTTGAGGGGCTCTCGAATTCCCATACTATGGCAGTATCCAGACTGTGGCCCAACTTACAATAGCGTATTGGCAAATCATGAAGCCGGGCTACACCACCATGCGCAAAAAAACGGCTTGGTCCTTTAAGAGAAATCCCCCCTACCAAATTTTGTTCGGTAGGGGGGACAAAGTCTAAAGAGCTGTCAGCATGTCAAACGCTGCCTATTTCGGGCCTACCTAATCCATTAAGTTTTAACTGTACTATATCAGGTTCGTCAGCAAATCGATGGCTTCCATGATCAAGGGGTAGACCTCGCCCTGGGCTTCACAATCCTCTATCCAATCGTTCTTGTCAGGGGCACCTGTCTCGGCACAACCATTTGTATTGCTAAGAATGTCATTTTGCAGCTTGTCAAGGGCTTGCTCGTAAAAACCTTGGTCAATCATTTGCAGAGCAGCATTGAGCTTGTTGGTCAGCTCGTTTTGCATCTTCGAGTTCTTGAACACAATGTCATTCAATTCGTTAACGGTCGATATCGTCTCTTGCACGGTCGAAGTAGTGGCATCCTCAAACGATATTGCCACAATTGTCACGTTGCTGGGTTCACTATCCACGGACCCATCATTGACAAGAAGACCGACGACGTACTTCCCCGGTAAATCAGCCATGAAGCTGGTTTGAACGCAGGTTGGATCATCAATATCTGCCAAACTCCCTTCGGGCTTTGAAACCATCGCCCAGCTGTAAGTCAGGGGATCAGGATTGGCATCATAGCTATTGTTCCCGTTGAGGAATACAGTATCGCCTCGAACAACTGACTGGTTGACTCCGGCGTCTGCCACAGGTTTCACGTTATCAAAGCTGACTGAGACTGAATCTGCTTGACTTGGCGTCCATGGGTCGTTCACAACTAGCGTTACAACATAGTCGCCGTATACGTCAGCTATAAAAGTGGGATTCACAATATTGGGGTCAGACAGCGTCGTTGAGCTTCCCTCGGGTTTCGTAGTGATGTTCCAAGAGAAACTGATTGGGTCCCCATCTTCGTCGTAACTTTGGCTGCCATCAAGATAGACAGTGCTTCCTATTTGGATAACAGCTTGGCCGGGACCCGCTTCAGCAATTGGGGGTGAGTTGTATGTGCTGACAACCACCTCATCTGGATTACTTGCCAGTCCGAGACTGTCAGTCACTATCAGCTCAACAATGTAGTCCCCCGGCACATCGGGTGTGAAGGATGGGTTGACCTTATCCTCATCTGTCAAAGCTGCTTCACTTCCTTCGGGCTTGGATATCATCTTCCAGGCATAAGTAAGGGGGTAGCTTGCGTCCGGATCGTAGCTGTCCGAACCATTGAGAGTCGCCACATTGCCTGTGTGAACAGACTGATCAAGTCCAGCATCGGCCGTGGGTGGCTGGTTTGGGATATCAGGTGTGTATTCCAAAACAGTATCTTTGACCCCAGAATCATTAGCACCACCGAAAACATATAGCTCTGCTGATGAGTTATTAATGCCATAAATACCTTCATCAAGGGACCCCTTATTCTGTGTCGGGTCATATTCCTCAACCGAGTCCGTATTCTCGGTACCTGTATGGCCACTTATGACATATAATTCGTCATCCACTTTGGCGCCGGAGTCATTAAACACCTCACCGAAGTCACCCCAATATCGCACAACTGCAAAATCGTCTATAGTGGTGCCCGGACGGGCAGAGCCAGCCGCCACTATCTTCCCGTCTGCTTGTATAGCGAGGGCTCTGGCAACGGCAGTGCCAGTGCCGACTGGGGTCGTTACCTTACCACCGCTGCCGAAGCTTGTATCGAACGAGCCGTCGGTGTTGTAACGGGCCACGGCAAAGTTATTGACAGATGTAGTGAAATTATAGGCGTAACCAGCAACCACTAACTTTCCACTTGGTTGTATAGCAAGGGCATAGCCATAGTCATCGCCAGTGCCGATTGGGGTTCTCACTATTCCCCCGCTGCCAAAGCTGCTATCAAGCGAACCGTCTGTGTCGTAGCGCACAAGAGTAAAATCCTGGTTGAAGGAGCCGAGAGTACGGGCACAGCCTGCTACCACTATCTTGCTGTCCGATTGTATCGCTACAGCATAACCCCAGTCATCTCTGCTGCCGGCTTGAGTTATCATCTTGCCGCCGCTGCCGAAGCTCGTATCGAGCGAGCCGTCGGTGTCATAGCGGACAACGGCAAAATCGTTGCGAGTGGAAGTACCCATATAGACAGAGCCAGCCACTACTATCTTTCCGTCTGCCTGTATAGCTACAGCATTGCCAGAGTCACTGCTAGTGCCTATTGGCGTTGTTACCTTACCGCCGCTGCCAAAGCTCGTATCGAGCGAGCCGTCTGTGTTGTAGCGGACCACAGCAAAGTCGTTGTTGTTGGTGGTACCCATATAGGCAGAGCCAGCCACTACTATCTTTCCGTCTGATTGTATCCCTATTGCAGTCCCATAGTCATCGCCAGTGCCGATTGGCGTTGTTACCTTGCCAGTGCCGCCGAAGCTTGTATCGAGCGAACCGTCTGTGTCGTAGCGGACCACGGCAATATCTGCGGTGCCAAAAGTGGCGAAACCAGCCACTACTATCTTTCCGTCTGCTTGTATCGCGAGAGCATAACCATAGTCATGGCTAGCGCCGATTGGGGTTGTCACTATACCGCCAGTGCCAAAGGTACTATCAAGCGAGCCGTCTGTGTTGTAACGGGCCATGGCAAAATCTATGGTACTGCCAATATAGGCGTAACCAGCCACTACTAACTTTCCGTCTGATTGTATCGCGAGGGCTCTGGCAACATCATTGAGACTGCCGAACACTGTTGTCACTATTCCCCCGCTGCCAAAGCTACTGTCAAGAGAGCCAGAGGGCTCCCCTGTTGTCGTAAATGACCATGCCGGCGGCACAAGGGCATTGTCTGCGAAATCATTAACATTAACTGTTACTGTTATAACCTCTGCGGATCCAAAATCGGCATCCGGGTCTACCGTGACATTATAGCTTGCAGGCGTACCAGTCTTTGAAACAATAGATGTATCTTCATCTGTATAAATCTTTGAGTAGCCTTTGTTGCCTGAAAGTATAATTTGGAAAGTAGACCAGTCAATGCCGCTATTGTCATCTGACAATGTAAATGTCAGGTTGCTGTCTGATGCAACATTAGCTGCGCCATTTACAGGATCAAGGTTTGAAATGGCTGGTGGTGTCACATCAGAAGGAGCGAGGGTCGTAAATGACCATGCCGGCGGCACAAGTGCATTGCCTGCGAAATCATTAACATTAACTGTCACTGTCATAACCTCTGCGGATCCAAAATCATCATCCGGGTCTACTGTGACATTATAGCTTGCAGGCGTGCCAGTCTTTGAAACCTGAGGACTTGCACCTGTGTAATTTTCTAAGTACCCCTTATCACCTGCAATAGATATGCTGAAGGTATCCCAGTCTATTCCGCTATTGCCATCTGACAATGTAAATGTCAGGTTGCTGTCTGATGCAACATCAGTTGTGCCATTTGCAGGATTAAGATTTGACATGGCTGGTGGCGTCACATCAGAAGGAGCGGGGGTTACAAAAGACCATGCCGGCGGCACAAGGGCATTGCCATCCCTATCTTTAACATTGACCGTTACTGTAATAACCTCCTCCTCATTGAAGTCAGCATCAGGATTAACCGTTACATCGTAGCTGGCAAGCGTGCCTGTCTTTGAAACAACTGATGTATCTTCATCTGTATAAATCTTTGAGTAGCCTTTGTTGCCTGACAGCGTAATTTGAAATGTAGACCAGTCAATGCCACTTGGATTGTCTGAGATTGTGAGTGTCAGGTTGGAGTCGATAGGCACATTGCCTGCGCCGCTTGAAGGACTCAAGTTTGATACAGCCGGAGGAACGCTGTCAGAGGGGGTTGCGCCGTGATAGTGACAGGTAATACATTGGGGAGAGCCTCCGCCCGGATGACATGGAGCGCAAGACGGATAGATATAATGGTGCGCGAGATTAATGTTTGTATGGCATGCATGACAAAGCTCGGTAACACTAGTGCCCGTCACGGTTACCGCCGCGTTATTGACCTTTGTCCTTATATTGTAGCTGTTCGTTGACCCGTGTGCTTCATGGCAATCTGTGCACGAAAGAACATAGCTGCCTAACTGACTATCTTGATAAGGTGAAGCAAGTGGCTCATGAAGAGAGGTGCTGTCTGTGGCGACATAGCCTCCATGTTTTTCCTCTTGCCAGTCAAATTTATGCAATTGTCTCACCGGTGATGGACTGAAGATGCTGTTTGTGTCATTGTGACAATCAGAGCAAAAGGTCGGGTAATCAGGAAGTTGTCCTTCAGTGAAAGTATCTCCGGCAGGCGTCTGATATGTTCCGGCTCCGGCATAGTCGCTCATCTTTTGGCCTGCCGAAGCGCCCCATACAGAAGTGTTATTCGTAAATCTCGTTACAGGGCTCTTGCCCTGGTCCGCTTCCCAGTATTTGCCGGTTATTATATGAACATTATGGCAGGATATGCACTCAAGGGTATAATTCTCTCCAGAAATTGTGAATGATGTGCCTAAATCATGTTTCGTAGTTAAACCAAACGCCTGCTGTATGTCGTCCGCAAGTGTAGACCCTGATATAGCATTGTTCTGCACACCACCTTCCTGGTAGTTGCCCGTGCCGTCATGACAATCAAAGCAAAAGTTCTGGTCGCTTGGAGGATCAAATAGCATGAGGTCATTCACACCGCAGATAGATTCGTCGAATGTGTCATGACAGTGGGCGCAGTCCCCAACGGCATATGTTGTCCCTGAGCGGTCTACTCCAAAAGATGAATTGCCGTGTGCGGAATCAGCATGATAATCCGCTGACACATCTCCAATCTGAAACACAGCGAACAGCACCGCAGTGACGCTCAATAGTGTGACCCAAAAAATTCTGATACTGAAGTGTGGGGTTTGCATGATCGCCTCCTGATCATCGCATGATGGCTCCTGATAATTCAGCGTCGTGATTTTGCGGTAGGAGATTCAAGGAGAGCTTCAAAACAGCGCAGAAGAAGCCACCGGCTACGGCACATAAAAATAATCTGCAGTCTGTCAAAAAAACGACATGAGCAAAATATCCATTTAATCGGACGCTTGTCAAGCCAAACTGTTCCCGCGTTAACGAAAGGTTACGTTCTCAAACCTTGCAAACTCAAACCTTGCAAACACCATGCCGATCAATGGTAAAAGAATACAATCCGAGGTGTATTAAGAAATGGGGAAGCCAGCACTTTTTACGAAAATCCAGATTGTGGAAGATGTTCGTAATAACAAAGATAGAGTGTCGGATTCCTCAATTTGTGCGTCGAATATGCATGCCTTTACAGCACCAAGAAACACCGCAAGAAATTGCTTTTTTCATCTTTCTGGCAAAACCGTGAGGTATGGGGCGGGAGAGAATCTTCAACTCACTTCCAAGCATCGTAAAGCGGCGATATTTCAATGCGCTGACTTCTTATCTGAACGGAATGGGGATTTCAACCAAAAACGGATTTGAAAGGTCCTGCGGTATCGATTCCTTTACAATATCGGGCAAATCCTAAGTGGTTGATATGTCAAACTTGTTTGCCAAACTTTGAGATACTTGGGGCTGGCGATTCTGAAACTCCCTTCCAAGTATCTTCACTTTGGAGGGATACAAGGCAACAGATACTTATCGAAAGTTCGGTGTCCCTCAATCGATTAATAAACCCTTGTATGTTCCCCTTCCTACTGATGGGGGGATCAAGTTTCTATTTGGCTCTTATTCTTTTCTATCAAGGCCCGATGACACAAAACAAAAAAGCTCCACCCCTCCCGACGGAGAAACAGAGCTTCAGCAACTATGAAACCAGCATACATAATGAATATTCCTCGCTGGGAAGGCGGGGCGCAGGCTTGACCTGTGAATTACACGTCATATACTCCTATCCTTGATATGTCGAATAGGCGGTCTACTTTCTGTCCATAATCTCTTTTATCTTCCCGGACAACACTTTCATACTGAATGGCTTCTGTATGAAACCGTTGCAGCCTCGTTTCAGGATCTCGGTGGCTTCACCATTAATGCTGTAGCCGCTTGAAAGCAAGACCTTCACATTGGAGTCTATCTCCTTCATCCGGTCATATACTTTACCACCACCCATATTGGGCATAACCATGTCCAAAACGACTATGTCTATTTCACCCCGATTTCTCTCATAGATCTCGATGGCCTTTTTCCCGCCTCTGGATAGAAGCACCCGGTAGCCTATAGCTTCCAACAAATCCCGGCCTACTTCAAGGATCATCTCTTCATCGTCCACCAGGAGGACCGTTCCCGTTCCTTCAATAACTTCTTTAGCACTAATAACGACCTTCTGGACCTTATTCTTGGATGCAGGAAGAAAAACACTGAAGGTCGTACCTGTCCCCTTTGAGGACTCGACGTCGATATATCCGCTATGGCCCTTTATGATACCATAGGCGGAAGCCAAACCAAGACCCGTGCCCCGGCCCATCTCCTTGGTAGTAAAGAACGGATCAAAGATGCGCTCCATAGTCTTCTTATCCATACCTATGCCTGAGTCGGTTACCGTCAACATGACATAGTCTCCCGGCTTCGGCTTGTATATCTTAGCTGTCATATCCTTATCGGTGACATTTACAGTCTGCAAGAAAAGATCTCCCCCAGCGGCCATGGCATCTGCTGAATTCACAAGGAGATTCAAAAGCACCTGCTCTATTTGCCCGTGGTCTGCTTCTATGGCAAGTAGGTCTCCGGCAAGATTTCGGTGAATCTCTACCTGCTTCCTGGTTCTGCCGATAGTCTCAGAGGTCTCTTTCAGCAGTTGGTTCAAATCAACGGGCTGAATTTCATATTTCCCCTTCCTGGCATATCCAAGAAGATGCGACGTTAGTCCTGCTCCGCTTTCAACCTGCTTTTCAATGTTCTTCAACCTTTCATAGTGCTGGTGCGAGGAATCAATGTTCAGAAGGATTAACGAGACATTTCCCTGGATGCTGGTAAGCAGATTGTTGAAGTCATGAGCGATTCCGCCAGCCAATGTTCCAATCGCCTCCAACTTCTGGGCATGTTGCAGTTCCGCTCTAAGCTTCTTCTTTTCCGTGATATCTTCCACAATCTCCACGAATCCTATAGCGCTGCCACCTTTTCCGAAGGTTGGAAAAGCGCGAAGTCGCACAGCAAAACGACTCCCGTCATCTCTGATACCTTCAGTCTCGATCTCTACCGGCTGACCAGTGGCCACTGCCTTAACCCCAGGACAATGAGGACAAATCGTCTCTCGTTTTTCGAATTCGCGGTAACATTTCTTGCCGACAAGCTCGCTTGTGGGTTTGTTGAGCAACTTTCCATGTGTTGGGTTCGTCATGACAACAGTATGATCCAAATCTATGAGCGCGACTCCCAGCGTGATGTTATTCAGGAGAAGTCGATAACGCTCCTCGCTCCCCCGCAATGCGTGTCTTGCCCGTTCCCGCTCTTCTATTTCCAACTTCAGTTGCGCGTTTGCTTTCTTCAGTTCAGCGGTGCGCTGTTCCACCCTCAGCTCTAACTCATCGTGAGCTTTCCGTAGCGCCGCCATCGCGTCTTCTAGTTGAGACCGCGATAGTTCAAGGTCGTAATTTTTGTCCTCCAATTCCCTCTTTATGTCAGAAAGGTCGATCGATGTCCTGACTATGCTAATGTTTTGGGCTCTCAGGGCAGCTTGTTTTTCCAAAAGCTCTGCCTCGATCCGTTCACTTCGCAAGGATTCTTTCTCCAATTCCA
>JAQBAU010000272.1:0-6408 GCA_032126655.1 Desulfobacterales bacterium | reverse complement strand
TCCAAGCTGGGTGCTGTAGATGGTGTTCGTCGTATTGTGGCAGTCTGTGCAGAACGTATTGAAATCTGTAAGGTTGGAGCCGTCTGTGGTCGTGGACCCATCGGGTTCGTAGGTGGTAGTTGAATCGTACTGATAAGGGGCCTGATAGCTAGAAGTATATGTATTCATCCTTTCCGTGGCATCGTCTCCCCAGAGTTCCCACACACCACTACCGTGTTCACTAGGGCGGGAAACAAGCCAGCCTCTTGTGTTATCACTTTTTGCAGCATCGGGGGCATTTTCAGGGTCACCCTGAGCTATATGCTGATTGTGGCAGGAAGCACACGGGTTTGAGTCGGCATCATAGCCCCACTTGCCATCGATGAATGTCTTAACATCGCCAAGGTTGTGTTTCGACGTACTGTCAAATGCCTCACGAATATCGTCCAGAGTATCATCAGTCCAGCCGCCGGCCCGGTAACTATAGCTGCGGTTGACTATGGCCGTACTTGAATAGTTGGTCGTGTTCTCGTGGCATTTGAGGCAAAAATCGTTGTCGTTCAGGGCAAAGAGCATGAGGGGATGCCCTTCTTGACCACAGATGGCCGGATCAAACGTGTCATGGCAATGGGTGCAGTCTCCTGTGTCACACGCTGTCCCAGCCGGACACTCAGTGTGATCCTTCCGATCGACGCCATAAGTCGAATTGCCATGGGCCGAATCGGTGTACATATCGGCAGTGGCTACGTATGCCCACACCAGTACCGCCAAAACGATCAGAATTGTCGTGGGCAAATATCGTATTCCGGACTTCCTAATTTGCATCGTCTGCCTCCTTGATCGTCATGTTGGCTATCACCTTGGGAAAACTGCAATAAGCTGTATTGTATATAAGCAAAAACCATGCCCAGAAAGAGGTTTGAGCGTTTTTATATAGTTTTCATGTAGTTAACCCCTGATATGCAAGAAACCAGACCCAGGTTAATAGACGTTCAAGGTTTTGATCTGTCAACAAAATAACACTTATCAGGAATAAAGCAGGTGGAGAAGGTCGAGGAGGAATAAGTCGGTATGGGAGAAGACCTGCCGGAGCCAGTCTGTCTTATTGCCTCCGCCGTTCCATCGCGGAAGCACAGCATGTTGCACCTGGTTACCACGGTCCAAAGCTGAACATTTCTTCCCATTATCGCAAATCGGACTTCCCCAGTACACGACTGAGGATTTTCTGGGAAAGGTTCAGGTATCCAAACCTTCTATATTTCAATCTTCCTTCCAAGTATCGTAAATCCGTGAAATCTTATGATTCCCAATAGATATCGAAAGAGGAGCAACGCTTCAATCAAAAACGGTTTTCGGCGAGGTCGAGAGGATCGATTACTGGTACTCTTTACATTATCTCGAATATTGGAGGGCGAAGAGTTCTAAAACGTACTTCCCATTACCATAAGTCTTGGAAATGTCAAGATAACAAAACCATATCGAAACCGGATTGGGAACGGAACATGGGCTTTTTCGGGTATGTCCCGAGTTTCGATGTTTTTACATAATCGTGAGAACTGAGGGTCCAAAATATCCCAAGGTTTGCCCGGGAAAATCTCTCATTTGCCCGGCATCATGATTACTTCTTGGTATCTTCAATTCATGGCCACCTGGTCGGAAGATGGCCTCGTGATTGGAACTTTGATAGATATGTCGTAATCTCCGTCAAGGTGTTCCGCCAACGCGAACCGTAAGCCTGGAGCATGATTAGCTATCATATCAGCCGGTCCGCTATTGTCTGCCCGGCGATAATTCCGCTGGCTGAAGCCTGAAGCAGGCCTCGAGTAATACCCGCACCATCGCCAACGGCGAACAGATTCGTAACTTCGGTTTCCAGGTTGGGAGATAGTCGGATTCTGTTTGAGTAAAACTTAACTTCTACTCCGTACAGAAGTGTTTGGCGCGAGTAGACACCCGGAGCCAATTGCTCAAGTGCTTGCAGCATTTCGATAATGCTTGATAGGTGTCGGTAGGGAAATACAAAACTCAAATCCCCTGGGGTAGCATCTGGGAGTGTTGGTCGAGTCGGGCAGCGGTCAATACGTGCTCGAGTGCTCCGACGGCCAGATAGCAAGTCCCCCAATCTCTGAACAATTACGCCTCCGGCAAGAAGATTGGCTAACCTTGCTATGTAATAACCATAGGCAATAGGATCGTCAAATGGCTCTGTGAACTCACTGCTGACCAGGACAGCGAAGTTGGTGTTTTCACCGATTTTCTCCGCATAGCTGTGCCCGTTAACGGTACTTATTTTCCCGCTTTTCTCGATTACAACATGCCCATACGGATTCATGCAGAAAGTGCGCACTTTGTCGTGAAAGGTTTTGGAGTAATAGATGAGTTTGGATTCGTGCATCGCATCGGTGATTTCTTTCAGGATTGCCACCGGCAGTTCAACCCGGACACCGATATCCACGGGGCTAGATTTGGTGTTGAGCCCCAAAGACTCTGCCTGCTTTTTCATCCAGCTCGCACCTGAACGACCGGGTGCTACAACGACGAACCTACTGGTGATCACTTTGCCATCAGCCAGTCTGACCCCTCGAATCCGACCATTCTCAGCCACTAGGCTTTGCACGTAACATTCGGTTTGCGCCTCCACCCTTCCCCGTAAAGTCTGCCGCAAACGGCCCAATACCGGGGCACAGTTTTCGGTACCGATATGCCGGATGCGGGTGGGCACCAGCTCAAGGCCAGCAAGGCGTGCACGATCACCAATCGCTTCAACCTTTTGAGATGTTTCTCCAAAGATGCGGTTTGGGGCTCCGTGAGCTACAAAAACCTCATCCGCCTTTCTGAGGAATTGGCTAAGGGTTTCTCGATCTAAGAAGTCTCCCAAAGATCCGCCAACTTCAGGGGTAAGCATCAGTTTGCCATCACTAAACGCCCCAGCACCGCCCCAGCCACAAAGCATGTCCTCCGGCTTAAGGCGGTTCCTCTGTTCCAAGTCCTTTCCTTTTTCCAGCAACAAAACAGAATCAATGCCCACATCGGCCAACGTAAGTGCAGCAAAGATGCCCGCCGGACCGGCCCCAACAATGATCACTTCAAAGTCCATGGTTCCTCTCAAAGGTCTAACAATCGATAATCGTCCCGTATACTTCAATTGCGAGTGCAGAGTAGTTAGATAATGCCGAAATTGATCAAATATTGGACTTTAAAACTCATGGACAGTGTTTGTAAATATTTTCTTATAAAGGGAAAATTATCAATACAAGTCTTCTTCATCATTGTTCCTTTGATATCAGAGATAACAGCAAGCCCTTGACCCTGACCTTGCTTTTGTGCGGCAGCCACCACCCAAGGCGAATCTCCTCGTTAACTCCTTCTATAACTACATCGGGTGTGGTGCGGATATGGGTTGGGTCTTTCTTTACCAAGATTCGCCGGATTGATGAGATGGGCAACCTTCTCGCAGTCCCCCTACTACTGATTGTTGAGGCATTTCAATCGGCATCGGGCACCAGTTTCCTATTGGCAAGCTCTTTTCGCAACGCCTCAACCGATGGCTTGGCCTGTTGGAAGACCTCCTCGACCTTCCCAAAATCAAGCATGCGCACGTCGTGAATTTCCATCCGCACATAGATGTCCGGTTTTCGGTGCCTCATCTTCTCCGTCAGTGCTGCTGTCTGCATAATATCAAATGTACCAAGGACGGATTCTAAGGCATTTGGAATCCGTTCTTCGCCGATGGTGCGTATTCTGCCAACATCTATTGCGATCGTCAAATCAGCGCGTTCAAGCAGATGATCGTATGGTACCAGGTTTGCCACACCCCCATCCACAAGGACCCTTTCATCGATAGAAACGGGCGCGAAAACTCCGGGCACCGCCATGCTGGCCTGTATGGCAGGGAGAAGATCACCTTTTTCAAAAATGACTTCTGCTGCCGTCCAGTAATCGGTCGCAATGACAAGCAGGGGTATTTTAAGATCTTCGAATGTCGTCTTTTGGATCTCATTGAGAAGAAAGTTCAAGAATCTTTGGCTGCTGATAAAACCCCCACGGGAAAATTCAATAGAAAACGCTTGTACCCATTTCAACAGGTCCCCTTTCTTTTCAAAGAGATCGCGCCACTTGTCATCTTTAAGGATGATGTGCCTTTGCACAAGCTCTCGAATCGCCCTGCCGTCCATTCCGGATGCATACAGCGCCCCCACAATGGCTCCCATACTGGTCCCAGCAATGATGTTCGGCCTAAGGCCCAGTTCATCAAGTGCTTCCAGAACCGCAATATGCGCCATGCCCCGCACGCCGCCGCCGCCCAACGCAAGACCAATTTTCATCGTTTCTCCAGCAACACCAGTTATGCCATTGGCAACTGCGAATTGACGTATTTCCCGCCACACCCCTTGGAGAAGAAATTGTGTAAAGCCGAATCATTAACCACCGTTTATGAGCGTGACCTGATCATTGAGCGTCCAGTAATCATAAACATATCCGATCAAAAACACACCGCCGGTCAAAAGGTATATGATCCCGCTGACCCATTTACCCATGTACATTCTGTGAATTCCGAAAACGCCTAGAAACGTTAGCAGTATCCATGCAACCGAATAATCGATAGGCCCTTTCTTGAACCTGAAATCGGCCTTGCGGTCCAATGAAGGAATAAGAAAGAGATCAATGATCCATCCGATTAACAAAAGGCCAAAGGTAAAAAAATAGATGGTGCCTGAAACGGGCTTACCGTAATAAAACCGATGAGCACCTGTGAACCCGAACAACCACAATAAATACCCGATAGCCTTGCTATGCGTGTCTCCGGACATCATCACATGACCCCTTTCTTTTATTCTATCGCGTCTCGCAATAGACTCCCGTTCCGTGGACAGATCTGCCTGCCGTGGTTACGGCTTTAGAATTTCAGAAAACCATCCCGGGAAGTGGAGGAGGTCCATGACACCGCCAAGATTGAGAGATGGAATTAACAGCAGATCCCTTTTGCCCACACTCCCCTTCCCTACAACCCCAGAAACCGCCTGGGATTGTCTTCGGTCAGTCTTCTTATGTCTTGCTCTGTAAATTCCACCCTGCACCAGAAGATCTTCTTTGAGTATTCCAGAAACCACTTCAAGTAAGATTCTTCGGTCCAAAAGTATCGTCCCATGAACCAGTCAGTCCCGTAGAGGAGTCTGTCCTGGATCTTGGGTGTGGAGAGCATGTTCTTTATGTTTGTGAAATACCTCCTGGGCATGAACCACATCTCGTAGTTATATGAAATATCCGTGTAGACATTTTGGTAGGTGTTGATGAGCTGTGCGATCTTTGCTTGCCACGTAGATCCGGTGCGGTCATTGTGCCCCAGGTTCAATGTCAGCGTGGGAAAGTCCTCCAGAACCGATGCCCAGTGTTCAGGGTCTGCCAGGTGATAGTAGTCTCCAAGGCCCGGAATACCACCGTTTTGACAGTGTGTGGTTATGGGGATGCTGTTCTGAACACAATGTTCATAGATCGGATACAGTCTCCTGTCATTCGGGGTAAACCCCATGACCGGATAGACCTTGACCCCCTTGAACACCTCCCGTTCCAATGCCTCTGTCACTATGGTAACAACATCTTCTCTGTGGGGATCAGCCGCGATAAAGGGAAGCATGCGAGTGCGATTGTATTTCTTGTTTATGGCTTCGGCTGCAGCCGCAGTCTCTTCTATCTGATCCTCGTAAGGCTTTGTTCCACCTCCATACTTCTTGCAGTACGCCATGTCCATCATGAGAGGGGTGCAGATGTCGATGCCAGCCTGATCCATCTCAGCAACCAGCCTCTGGGCGACTTCCGAAATAGGGATATCAATGAACTCGAGCCAGTCTTCAAGGCTTGAGTGTTCCGGCAGCATACGTCGAACCAACCGATGAGCGGTGCGGTGGGCAGGGTTTTTGACGTCCAGGAAAAAACTTTGGCGAAAATCCAAGGGGACACAGTCGAGGCTAAAGATATGGCAGTGACAGTTGATCTTCATGATATGTCACGCTCACTTTTAGTCGAAGACTACCGACGGAAGCAATAGAAATGTCGGGCCTAGCATCTAAGACAATTTGTTGGGCTTTGTTGTCGGAAAGCTGGTGAAAGGACCAGAGAAAAGTATGACAGAAGCCGTCTTAACAATGCGGATAAAGCTCGATAGTCCGGCTGTTGGCGGGAGTGCCGGCTCAGACGGGTTTGTGAGATGGCTTGCGGAACAGGACTTTTCCTAAGGCCGCCAAGCTCAATCCCCGTTTTGTGGAGGAGATATTGACTTCCTCTTTCTGTTTTTCCAAAAGGGTGATTTTCAAGGTCACATGTTCACCATCTTGCCAGGGCCAGAACATGGCTATCACAGTGAAATCATCAAATTCTCTCATAAAGAGCGTCTGACCGGTTTGGATGCCGCCGTAATCTTCAGTCATACGC
>JAQBAU010000271.1:0-6944 GCA_032126655.1 Desulfobacterales bacterium | reverse complement strand
ATTGGCGAAAAGAGCCCTTACCTCCTGCAGCACGCGGATAACCCGGTGGACTGGTATCCATGGGGAGAGGAAGCCTTTCAAAAGGCGAACAAAGAGGACAAACCTATCTTTCTCTCTATCGGCTATGCCACATGCCACTGGTGCCATGTCATGGCACACGAGTCATTCGAGGATGAGGAGGTTGCGCGCCTGCTGAATCAACATTTTGTGGCCATCAAAGTGGACCGCGAAGAACGTCCTGACATAGACAAGATTTACATGCACGTCTGCCAGTCTTTGACCGGGGGCGGCGGTTGGCCTCTTTCCGTATTCATGACACCTGAGAGGAAGCCTTTTTTTGCCGGTACCTACTTTCCTAAATCGAGCCGGTTAGGAATGCCCGGTTTTATGGACGTTCTCGAGCAGGTTGCCGCCATGTGGCAAAAGGACCGGGCGAGCATTCTGAAATCGAGTGAAGCGATCACCGGGGCCATTCAGCCCGCCTCGGACTCTGAGAAATCGCCTCAGCCCGTGAGTGTGGAGACCCTGAAAAAAGGCTACACGCAGCTTGCACGCGTCTTTGATCCGGGATGGGGAGGATTTGGCGCTTCACCGAAATTCCCAACACCGCACAATTTGACTTCTCTTCTGAGGTGGCACAAGCGCAGCGGCGATACGGAAGCCCTGGAGATGGTCGAAGTGACTTTGAACGCCATGCGAAACGGGGGTATCTTCGACCAGACCGGTTTTGGTTTCCACCGCTATTCCGTAGACAGCAAGTGGCTGGTGCCCCACTTTGAAAAGATGCTCTATGATCAGGCCTTGCTATCGATAGCGTATCTTGAGGCGTATCAAGTCACGGGGAAGGCCGAATTCGCCCAAGTGGCCCGCGAGATATTTACCTACGTGTTGAGAGATATGACCGCGCCTGACGGCGGATTCTACTCGGCAGAAGATGCTGACAGTGAAGGGAAGGAAGGCCTTTTCTATGTCTGGACACCCCAGGAGGTCAAGAAGCATCTGGGAGAAAAAACAGGGGATATCTTTTGTCGCTTCTACGGCATTGCCGAGGGAGGGAACTTTGAAGAAGGCCTAAGTATTCCCCACAAGCGAATCCCTCTTCAGGCCTTTGCCACAAGAGGGGGCTTGGGCCTGCAGGAACTGGAGACGATCCTGGAAGAGGCAAGGAAGAAGCTTTTTGATGTCAGAGAAAAGCGAATCCATCCGCTTAAGGACGACAAAGTCCTGACCTCCTGGAACGGCCTGATGATTGCAGCTCTGGCGAAAGGCCACCAGGTCCTTGGAGACCAAGCCTACGCAGACGCTGCCCGCAACGCTGCTGACTTCATTGCCAAGAACCTTAAGACCCCAGAAGGGAGGCTTCTTCGCCGGTACCGCCATGGAGACGCAGCCCATGCAGGATACCTGGATGACTATGCCTTCATGGTGTGGGGTTTGGTCGAGCTGTACGAGGCAACATTTGATGTCTCTTACCTGGAGGAAGCTATTGCTCTTAATCAGGCAATGATCGACATCTTTTGGGACAAAGAGGAAGGCGGGCTTTACTTCACCGGAACTGGCAACGAACAGCTCATTACGAGGAGCAAAGACCTCTACGACGGAGCCCTGCCTTCGGGCAATTCAGTCGCGTCCCTGAACTTCTTGCGACTCAGCCGCATGACCGGAAATATCGAGCTGGAAAAAAGGGCCGATGAACTCACTCGGGCCTTTTCCAAACAGATTCAGGAACAGCCCATAGCATACACACAAATGCTGAACGCACTTGAATTCATGATCGGTCCAAGTCAGGAAGTGGTGATTGTGGGAGAGCGGGGGCTTGAGAGTACACAGGCAATGGTCAACGTTGTTCGTTCAAAATTCTTGCCGAACAAGGTGCTTCTCCTTCACCCTGATGGGAGCGACGGAAAGAGACTTGTGGCCATATCTCCCTTTCTGAAGGACATGGTCTCTGCCGGGAACCAGCCCACGGTTTATGTGTGCGAGCAATATGCGTGTCAAACACCCATCCGGGACGTGGGCAAGTTGGCATCAGCACTTCATTGATTCTGAGAAAGGAAGTTTCCCAAAGGACATGTGCAGACAGGAGCTTGTGTGAAGAACTCGGCAACGATCGCGGGCGTAGTGGCCATTGCTGCATGTTTTTTAGCGGGACCTTTGGCGTTTGCGGACATGCCAGTACCGGACGCGGCTGTATTATGGCACTACATGACAGAAGTCTCTCCTTACAAGGGGTGGGGCTTTTGGCCTGACCACTAGGGGATGCAACCCGGCCGCGCCCCGCACGGAGCGCTCCACAAGGTCTACGTCAAGGAAAAGGCCTTGAATTCACCTGAACCGCCGGTTCAGTATGGTGCCATCCAGGTCAAGAAGAGTTATAACAAGGCCAAGGAACTGAAGGCGATTACCGTCATGTACAAGGTCAACGGATACAACCCCGAAGACGGGGACTGGTTCTGGGCAAAATACACTCCGGATGGCAAGGTGACGTCTTCTGGAAAACCAAGAGGCCGCATCAGCTGTCATCGGACAAGGGCCAAGAATGACTTCATTACTGTGCATGAGTTCAAATAGACAGTTATTTAAAGTGGGAAGCCGGGTTTTCTACGGGATTCGCTGATGATTGTTTTTCTTTCAGCCCACCCGATCATTCAATCTTTGGCCACCCTGTTGGCCTTTTACGCATTCCATCAAGGGCTTCAACGTTTTCGATCTCTTCATATGAATCAGAGGGCGCTGTTCAGGTGGAAGCAGCATGTAGTTTTCGGAGAGATCGCCTTGGGTATGTGGCTGGCCGGCTTGATCGGGGGAGCTGTGACGGTGTATGTTTCCTGGAGGGGCTTCTTCATAACAGGAACACACGGCGAGGTAGCCCTCGTGATGGCACCCTTCATCATATTCAGCCTGGTCTCCGGCCTGTACATGCATTACAAGAAGCGCGCTCGGAAAATTCTTCCCTTGGTCCATGGCCTGAGCAGTCTCGTTGTCTTGATTCTCGCTTGCGTCCAGGTTGCGACAGGTTGGAGTGTTTATAAAGCGTACGTGTTGGGGCTCTGATAACCACGTTGACAGGATGTAAATCCGCTTCTCTTTAAGGCGTCAGCCGCAAATCCGAATATCGAATTTT
Source organism: Desulfobacterales bacterium (assembly GCA_032126655.1). GTDB lineage: Bacteria > Desulfobacterota > Desulfobacteria > Desulfobacterales. The sequence goes on along the minus strand of JAQBAU010000271.1, from coordinate 3,820 downwards.
TTCTTAATTAAAGCATAATCTGTTCTAATCGAAGAAGGGAGGGTTACAAATGAAGAAACAAGAACTCATTGACATGTTGAACAGGGATATTGCTGATGAACATGCCGCTATTATTCGGTATCTCGTCCATGGTTGGATGGAAGGGGAGGACACGCCCCTGGGTTCCAGTCTCATTTCCATTTCCAGGGAGGAGATGTGGCACATGCACTGGCTGGGTATGATCATTGGCGAACTGGGAGGTGAGCCGAACTTCACACCCGCACCTTATCCCTATGACCCAACCAGTCGGACCACCATACTCAACTCTTATGTTGCGTATGAGGAGAAACTCATTCCCCATTACAACGGGGAGGCGGAAAAGGTAGACGATCCTCATATCAAGCGGGTCCTGCAGAGGGAAGCTTGGGAGTCTGCCATTCACGCCAGGAAATTTGCGAGAAAACTCAGCAAGCTGAGTGCAGAAGAAGCCGCCGGACTCCCCGGAGAAGATAGTGAATTGCCCAAGGACCTGCTGGAAACGTTGCAGGAAGAGGTCACCAGTAAATACACGGAGATGTTGCAGCTTATTCGCACCTCCTGGGTCTTTCAACAGGATGACAACATGGGTTGGAAGATTATGGACCAGGCCATGGAGAAGATGAAACAGCTTGCGCACTTTGCCGAAAACATTGCCGAAGATGGAATCCCCCCAAAGTTCAAACCCGGCCAGATTGACATGAGCAATACCATTGGCGTGGCCCTGAAAAAGGCGCTGGAAGATGTCCGGTCAGGCCGTGAGCGCCACGTGAAGTTCGCAGAAGATGCTGAGGTGAAGAAACATTCGGGCCTGGTCATCAACCTCGACCTGAACATTCAGCAGGAGGCATATCAAGGAGACGAGATCGAAGACTGGCAGAAGGGCAAGTAGGCATCTCCACTTGTTGGCGACTTGATATACTGGGCTGAGGTGTTTATGTTATGGAACCATAGCAACAACCGGTAGTACGAACTCGTTAACCACCACTGGGAGAGAGAAGATGCTACTTATCGAGGATTTGCAGGTAAAGCTTGAGGACAAGGAAATTCTGAAACACATTGACCTGGAAATCAATACAGGCGAAACCCACATTCTTTTCGGCCCCAACGGGTCAGGCAAGACGTCTTTAATGATGACGATCATGGGTTATCCCCAGTACAAAGTGGCCGGCGGAAAGATCGTCTTCAAGGGAGAGGACATCACCCATATGCCGATCGATGAGCGGGCCGAGCTGGGTATTGGTGTGTCTTACCAGCGGCCCCCCGCCATTCACGGCGTGAAGACAAGGCAAATGGTTGAAATCTGCTCCGGCGGCAAAGCTGATGCAGACGCCATGTCTGCCAAGGTGAACTTTTCCGAATTTCTAGAGCGCGATATCAACGTAGGCTTTTCCGGTGGAGAGATCAAGCGCTCGGAGCTCCTGCAGTTGATGGCACAGAATGCGGACCTCATGCTCTTCGATGAGCCAGAGTCCGGCGTGGACTTAGAGAATATCTCGCTCATAGGCACCGCCATCAGCGAATTGCTTCAACGCGACTTCAAAATGAACACTGAAAAAACTCAGAGGGAACTTCACGAAGAACGAACCAAGATGGGCCTGATTATCACCCACACGGGTTTCATCCTGGACTATGTTACGGCTGATAAGGGACAGCTTCTCTATCAAGGGGAGTTGACCTGTTCAAGCAACCCTCGAGAGATCTTCAGGTGTATTAGCGAGGCTGGATATGAGGAGTGTGTAAGATGCGCAATTTAGATGAAAAGGCCCGACAGGCTAAAGAGAAGAAAGCAGTTCTGGGGGCCGATATAGAGCTGAATGACTATCAGACCGACCCTGTCCCTCACGATTATGTGGAGAGCCTGGACGAGCTCTCTGATGTAGACAAAGGGCGGATGATTCTGGCCGGAGTGGATGCCAAGGAGACTGACAGGTCAGGGACATACGTGCAAAAGGACTCGGCCGTGGTGCATTCCCACTCCAAGCATGAAGGGCTCGAAGTCATACCGATCAAGGAAGCGTTGAAGAAGTATGACTGGATAGAGGATTACTACTGGAACCTCGTCAGTGTGGATACCGATAAGTACACGGCGAGAGCTCAGCTTGACCTGCACGACGGTTATGTGATCAGGGCCCTTCCGGGCAGCCAGGTCATCTATCCGGTCCAGGCGTGTTTATATCTGGAAAAGGAAGGCTTCAGCCAGAATGTGCACAACATTATCATCGCCGAAGAGGACTCGGAGCTTCATATCATCACCGGCTGTGCAACTGCACCCCATTTACGGCGAGGACTCCATGTGGGCATCTCGGAGTTCTACGTAAAGAAGAACGCCAAGCTCAGCTTTACCATGATTCACAACTGGGCGGAAGAGGTGATGGTTCGCCCCAGATCCGTCGGAAGAGTTGAGGAAGGTGGCCTCTTTCTGAATAACTACATCTGCATGAAACCGGTGAAGTCTCTTCAGATGTACCCCACGACGCATCTGGTTGGCAAAGGGGCTGTGGCCCGATTCTATAGCCTTTTGGTGGGCAGCCCAGGCTCTGAAATGGACGTGGGAGGCCGCATTATCTTGAAGGAACCCGATACCCGGGCCGAGATTGTGGCCCGCACGATCAGCAACGGCGGCAACATTATTGCGCGAGGGGACCTCGTGGGTGAAGTCCCGGGCATAAAAGCCCACCTGGAATGCCGGGGGCTCATCCTGAACGGGGGAACGATTCATGCCATCCCCGAGCTGAAGGGAATGGCCGATGGCGTGGAGATGTCCCACGAAGCAGCCGTGGGAAAGATCGCCCAGGAAGAGATTCTCTACCTCATGTCCCGTGGTCTGAGTGAAGATGACGCCACGGCGACCATTGTAAGGGGCTTTTTGAGTGTGGATATTCCGGGACTTCCGGCTCAGCTTAAGGCTGAGATTGACAAAGCCGTAAAACAGAGTGATCAGGACATGATGTAAGCGACTCTGCAGGGGCCATAAGTGTGACTCAGACTGATGCATCATTGATAAGGGGCTCCCTGTTCTGGGGTGGGCTCCTTTTCTTTCTGCTGCTGGAACTTCTGGCGCCTTACAGGCAAAGCTCCGTGTCTAAAGCAAAACGCTGGATCAATAACCTGACCCTGACGCTTTTCAACAGTCTGATCCTTTACCTGGTTTTTGCCGGGGCCGTTGTTACTACGGCCATGTACGTTACGACCCATCAGCTGGGGGTACTTAACGTGGCGCAGCTTCCCCCCTGGGTGAAATTACTCGTCACAGTCTCCTTCATGGATTTCGTGCTCTACATCTGGCACCTGCTGAATCATGAAGTCCCTTTTCTCTGGCGATTCCACAGGGTCCACCACAGCGATCTCAACATGGACGTGTCCACGGCAACGCGATTTCACGTCGGTGAGTTAGTCATGTCGGCAGTCATCAAGATCTCCCTCGTCTTCTTTCTAGGGGCAAGTACCGCAGGGGTGCTCATTTTTGAAAGCGCATTGGTCCTGTGTGCGCAGTTCCATCACAGCAGCGTAAAGGTGCCCGGGTGGTTTGAAAACCTTTTCTGGATCCTGTTCGTTCCTCCGTCCATGCATCGGATTCACCACTCAGTTGTCATAAAAGAGCGCGACACCAACTATGGGACGATTTTTTCTACTTGGGATCGCTGGCTTGGCACGCTACTATCCGATGTGGACCAGGACCAAATACGCATTGGCATCGGTGCCTACCAGAAACCGGATAAGCTGAACTTTCAGCACTTACTCGCCATGCCGGTCACTCGGCCTGTTAAGTGAAGACATATTCGCGTATTTGGCAAATGATGTT
>JAQBAU010000270.1:0-18796 GCA_032126655.1 Desulfobacterales bacterium | reverse complement strand
ATGACGGCGTCTACAACGATGAGAGCCAGTCTTTTCTGGTAGGCGTTGCGCGGCAGCTCGGCCCCGGTAGCTTTGCGGTCTTTTTCGAGACCAATAAGTATGAGTGGGAAGTTACCGAGCTTTACAACACTTATTACAATGAAGAGAACAATGCGGACGGTGACGGTCCCGGAAACCCCATTTGGAATGGGGCATATGATTCCGCATTCGACTGGCCGTCATATGATGGGACGGATGATGCACTGGAGACCTATAACGACAGTTGGCACAACATGTATTCCAGAACAGAGTACAATCTGGCCCTGGCGTACAGCATGGATTTCAATGACTGGATTTCTCTTGGCCTGAACTATGAACCGCAGATCATTGACGAGGAAGAGACCATCCGATTCAACCCTCAGGGTCTCACCTTTCAGAACGAGCCAATGAATGACAGTCCCATTGAGCAGCTTTTCTTTAACAACGGCTCCTGGTTCTACAACGGAAGCACGAGCGTTCCGTCGTGCTGGCTGAACAGCGGCGGCCCGATAAATTCCGGCGCGAATTTCGGCCAATCTTTCTCAAGCCTGTATTACGCTGATGTAGAGCATTCAGCGTTAATAGGTTTTACAGGTTCGAGTGCATTCGACGGAAAGAGAAACTCGGACAGAAGGGTCCACCCCTTTGACCTGCGAAGCCACATGCGGCCGAATGACAAGTGGGACATCCTGGTAGGGCTCGGTTACGCGCAAATCGACCAGAATGACAGAGCGACCGGAACTTATGTTGGTAGCTGGGAAGCGTACGGGGAAGACATTGAAGGCAACTACGGCCCGTGGGATACAGGGACCTTCTCCTTTTCCTCGGAGACCACCTTCACGCTGGGCGGTGCCCTGGAAGGGGACTACCAATACGGTTACTATAGCCCCACAAACGCAGACAGCGGAATGGAGTCGGACTACGACGGCAACGAGTGGAGCCTCTTCGTCTCTCCCACATGGTTCATGAATGACATGCACTCTTTCCGTCTGGATCTCGGCTACTCCAACGAGCAGGGCGACTTCAACAGCGGCCTGTCCGGAAGGCTGGATTATGCTTACAACATCACCACGGACATAAACGGTGAGGAGACGGATGCGGACCGCGATGACGGCAATCAGTACGAATACGACGTCAACTGGACCGGATACGAAATATGGGACGGCCAGTGCAACAACGGCGATTATGAGAACACGTCGTACTTTGTGGAGCCGCGTTGGTACGTGAATTTTGACAAGGTGAGGTTCTCAGCAGGTCTTGGTTGGGCTTACTCTGAAAAAGAGTGGCATGGTACCCAGCTCATGAACAAGACCTCACACTATGAGTTCAGTGACGGGAACGCGGATTACCAGCTTCCGAGCGATGGCGGTGACTATTCCTTCGACGGAAGCTACACGGGGAGCAATGCGTTTAGCGGCGAGACAGAGACGACCTCGTGGCGGGCGCCTGTGGCAGTGGAGTTTGACATCACTGAAAAGCTGACTGCTCGCGTCGGTGCCGCATACAACCGTCGGACCGTCAAGGAAACGCGGACAGACAGTCAGGTTATCAGAGACAACGAAGAGTATACAATCAGGGACGCCAACGGCCAGATTGTAGAGGTTGGGTTCAAGGAGCAGTTCCAACAGGATCCGCTTGCTGACCCAAGAACCCCCCAGGTTGGACAGCCGTACGATCAGGTCGACTTTGGTTGTGCTTATACGAACGACTGGGAGGATACGTACGACTACACGACGTACAACCTTGGTCTGGGTTACTACTTCACAGAGAACCTGCAGTTTGATCTCATGTATAGTGGGATGAGCGGTTGGGTAGATGCCAGCACGCTCTTTGGTTCTTTTACCATCATCTTCCCTTAGTCCTCGGCTAAGGGTGATGATCTGCGCTACCAAAAGCCCCCTCCGTTCCGGAGGGGGCTTTTTTTCCATCAAAAGGGAGAGCGCGTGCTTGCAAGAACGGCCATGTCGGGCTTAAAGGCTTGGCCACAGCCAGTTCTGGGGATAGGTGCTTCATGAAAACAAGGCTTTCCATTTTACTCTGCCTGTTCGTAGCTACAATGGTGATCGGATGCCGTTCACGTTCGCCAAAAGTTGTGACCGTCACTTTGACCGATGTCCCGGATATCGTCAAGCTCCACCGGACCATGAGCGCAACCGGGGTTCCCGTGAATATGGACTATCAGCACCCCAGGGAGTTCACGGAGGAGACCATAAGGAGCGAGGTTGGTTTGCTCGAGGTCATGAAACACAAGTGGGGCAAACACGGGATGGGGAGCAACTGGGCCGGCACCCCGGTCTTTACACAGGCTACCACAGAACAGTTGGTTCCCGCATTGGTTGCTGCCTTTGGAAAGGCATCAAGGTCGGATAGGCTCGTGTTCGAAGTGCCGGGCAGAGGGGAGAAACCAACCCGTGGAGAGACTTATCTGAAAGATGGTAAGCTGGTCTGGGTATTCCAGGAAATCGATGGGATGACGTATTTGGGGGAGATGCCCTACAGGCTGGACAGCGAAGACTGGCGCATTGAAGAAAAGGCCGGCATGAGCGTCAGAAACAATGAGCGGACCCAGACCGTCAAGGTGGAGCGAGACCTGGGCGTGACACCGGCGGATATCGAGCCACAGGTCGCCCGGGAGAAAGCACCTGAACCCGCACCCGAACCTAAACAGGTGCCGGAAGAGGCTGCTTCCAGCAGCATGGACCAGTTGGACAAGAAACTAGAGACCCTAAAAGAATGGAAGGATGAGGGCCTCATTACCGACGAAGAATATGCCAAAGAGAAGGCCCGCATTATTGAAAAGCTGCATGGCCTGTAAGGAACAAACCAAGTAGAGTAAGTATTAGATTAACCTGTTTTAGTCACAGTTCCCTGTCCCAACACTCCATTACTCCAGCTTGCCCGCCGTAGGTCACTACCGAAGGCGGGTACTCCACCACTCCATTCTCGAACCCATCTCAGAAATGTGGATCAGGTTTCAGGGCAAGGCGCGGGGTGGCGAAAAAGCGGAGCATACATTGGAAGTATGTGAGCATTTTTTGCCAGCCCGCAACACCGCCATGGGGCCTTAGACGCGTTTTTGAGATGGGTTCGAGCCGATCTCTCCCCTCACATACCTCTCCGCCAGTTCCACATCTTTCTTGCTCCCGATAAACAACGGAACACGCTGGTGCAGCTCCTCGGGCTCGATCTCCAGAATCGGTTTTTCCCCGTTACTCGCATAGCCGCCCGCCTCCCTGGCCACGAAGGCGAGGGGATTGGCTTCGCACATGAGACGCAGTTTGCCGTGAGGCTTCTTGGGGTCTCTCGAGTCCGCAGGGTACATAAAGATGCCCCCCTTGAGCAGGTTCCGGTGAAAGTCGGAAACTAAAGACCCGACATACCTTGCCGTGTAGGCGGGCTTGGTGTCAGGAGACTTGAAATATTCGACGAGACGCCGGACGCCCTCGCTCCAGTAGCCATAATAGCTTTCATTCACGCTGAAAATCGTGCCGCGTTCAGGGATTCGAATGTTTTCGTGGGTGAGCAAGAACTCACCGATGCCCGGAAGGAGCGTGAAGCCGTGGACTCCCTGTCCGGTCGTGTAGACCATGATGGTGCTGGAACCGTACACAAAATAACCTGCGGCGACTTGCTTGTAGCCGGGTTGTAGGACGTCGCTCAAGGTGCCGTCCTCATCCGAGCTAATCTTCCTGTGTATGGAAAAGATCGTGCCGATGCTCACATTCACATCGATGTTGGATGAGCCGTCCAGAGGGTCGTAGATAAGGACGTAGTTGCCCTTTGGATACTGGGGAGGAATCTGAATAATGTCTGCGTCCTCCTCAGACGCAATGACACAGAGCTGACCCATGTGCCCCATTCTTTGAATGATGGTATGATTGGCAAACTCGTCCAGCTTTTGCACCTCTTCTCCCTGGACGTTCTCGCGGCCTGCATATCCTAAGATGTCCGCAATCCCGGCCTTGTTGACTTCCCTCGCAATGATTTTTGCGGCGACAATCAGCTCTGAAAGGAGCCGCGTGAAGGCACCCGTGGCTTCAGGGTTTTCGCGCTGTTTTGCAAGCATGTGCTCGGTCACGGTCATGCCGATGAATGATTTCACGGTCCCCTCCTCAATTCGTCTTTATTCTGATGGAGATTAAGTGTATTAAGAGTTATTCCCTGTTGTCAAGAGAGTGTTGACCTAATGCGGAGTGCGGAGTGCGGAAATGTTCTCAAGCGGACACGCGCAATGCGGGAGTGTTCTCAAGCCGTCCCGCCTTCGTCAAGACTTCGGCGCGGCAGGCAGGGCGCAATGCGGAACGGAAAAGCGCCCAGCTAAAAGGCTAAAGGGTTCACCCGCCAGCTTGTCCGGGCACGTAACACCTATAGACTTAGCTGGTGGATCTGACTATGTCGCGCCCCTGGCCCGGACCGGGATTACTGGCCTGGCAGCTTATGCGGAGTCGAAGCGCCAGGGCGGGCAGGGCAGGCTTTAGCGCACTTTAGGCACACAACGAATGCGGGGATGTTCTCAAGCCGTGAGGCGCAATTCGGGGATGTTTTGCGCCAGGCTTCACTTCGTGCCAAGCCGTCAGGCGCAATGCGGAACGAAAAGAAACGCAGAGCGCAGAGCGCAAAGCGCAGGGCGACAAGAAAATTCTATGCCCTATGCCCTATGCGCCATGCACAAGGCACTCTAGGCACTTTCAGAATGAACACATATGATGTCATCGTGGTTGGCACCGGCCATGCGGGATGTGAGGCCGCTTTGGCTGCTGCCCGGTTGGGGCACCGTACCCTGGCGGTTACTGTCAATGTGGACCACATTGGGGAGATGTCCTGCAATCCCGCCGTGGGAGGCCTGGCCAAAGGGCATCTTGTTCGTGAGATCGATGCCCTGGGCGGGGAGATGGCCAAGAATATAGATGCCACGGGTATCCAGTTCCGTCGCTTGAATACCAAGAAAGGGCCGGCTGTGCAGTCATCCAGAGCCCAGGCCGATAAGGAGCAGTACCGCCTCCGGATGAAGCGAGTCCTGGAGCGACAGGAAAATCTGGACGTCAAACAGGCGATGGTTGATACCTTGATCGTTGAGGATGAGGTGGTCAAAGGGATCGTAACCAGTATAGAGGAAAGGTTTCTTGGGCAGGCGGTTATTCTGACCACCGGCACGTTCCTGAAAGGCCTGATACATATAGGGTTGAAGAATTTTCCGGCAGGACGCATGGGAGACCCGGCCTCCAACAGGCTTTCCGACCACCTGAGAGCCCTGGGTCTCAACGTGGGTCGGCTCAAAACCGGGACAACCCCTCGACTCGACGGACACACAATCGATTTCTCCGGGCTCACACCCCAATTCGGGGACGAGCCTCCGGTCCCTTTTTCCTTCGAGACTGAGGCAATCACACAAGAGCAGGTGCCATGTTACATCACATACACGAATCAAGAGACCCACAAGATAATTAAAACTGGTCTGGACCGTTCTCCCCTGTTTACCGGGGTTATAAAGGGGGTTGGCGCGAGGTATTGCCCCTCCATTGAAGACAAGGTGGTCCGCTTTCCGGACAAAGCGAGACACCAGATCTTTCTCGAGCCCATGGGGCTTGGAACAACGGAAATCTATCCAAATGGTGTTCCAACGAGTCTCCCGTTGGACGTGCAGGTCAAGATGGTGCGCAGCATTGAGGGGTTGGAAGAAGTAGAGATCGTGCGGCCCGGGTACGGGATTGAGTATGACTATGTGGATCCAATTCAGTTGAAGCCTAGCCTGGAGTGCAAGTCCATTAAAGGATTGTTCTTAGCCGGCCAGATCAATGGCACCTCCGGGTACGAAGAAGCTGCAGGCCAAGGACTCATGGCAGCGATCAATGCGGTGCGCTACGTGAGAGGAGAAGCGGCGGTTGTTCTTGGACGCGATCAGGCTTATATCGGAGTCATGATTGATGATCTGGTGACGAAGGGTACGCAGGAGCCCTATCGGATGTTCACATCAAGGGCTGAATACCGCCTTCTCCTCAGAGAAGACAACGCAGACCTGCGGCTTCGGGAACTCGGGCACCAGATTGGCCTGGTCTCCAACGCGATCTATGAGAGATTTGAACGAAAGCGCACAGCCATTGACGAACTCCTATCACTTCTTTCAGAGGCTCGTCTAAACCCAAAGCCAGAGGTGAAGCAAACCATAGAGAATCTCGGCCTTGGTACCATCAATCAACCCGTCACGCTGAAGGATCTGCTGAAAAGGCCCGGGGCAGAGTTGAAGGACATTGCTCAGCTTGACAGCCGCGTTTTATCTTTCGATAGCGAGGCAGGCGAACAGGCAACCATACTTGTCAAATACGATGGATACATCCGGCGACAAATAGAGCAGGTTGGACGGGCGAAGCATCTGGAGGGCGCCAAAATCCCGGAAGGGCTTGACTACGGGGCCATCCCCGGGCTTTCAAATGAGGTGAAAGAGAAACTGACAAGAACCCGGCCGATCTCCCTGGGACAGGCTTCCAGGATTTCGGGCATGACACCGGTTGCTGTGACGATTGTTCAAATTTATCTCAAGAAATGGGAGCAAGATGCCAGACAATGACCCCCAAAAGATGACCGTGGACCGGCAGGGAGACCTGCGGGTGCCCGACCACCCCATTGTTCCCTTCATTGAAGGAGATGGGATAGGCCCTGACGTTTGGGCGGCTGCCCGTGATGTTTTGGATGCAGCTGTTGCTTCAGCGTATGGAAACCAGCGCAAGATTGCATGGGTCGAGATTCTGGCAGGAGAGAAAGCCTATAGAGAAACGGGTGATCCACTTCCCGAGGAAACTCTGCAGACGATAAGCGAGCATGTGGTAGCTATCAAAGGACCACTGACAACACCGGTGGGGAAGGGGATCCGCAGCGTCAATGTCGCATTGCGACAAAAACTCGACCTGTATGCCTGTGTCAGACCCATTCGATACATTGAAGGCGTGCCGAGCCCCATGAAGTATCCGGAAAGGGTCAATATGGTGGTATTCCGAGAAAACACAGAGGACGTGTATGCCGGAATCGAATGGGCTGCCCAAAGCAGGGAGGCTGAGGCAGTCATTGGGTTTTTGCAGGATAGCATGGGCGTGACTATCGCCAAGGGTTCAGCCATTGGTGTTAAACCAATGAGCAAGAGGGCCTCTCAGCGACTGGTATCACGAGCCATTCAATATGCCCTGGACCACGGCCTTCCGAGCGTGACGTTGGTACACAAGGGAAATATCATGAAGTACACGGAGGGGGCGTTCATGGCATGGGGCTATGAGGTGGCACGTGAGATGTTCGGGGAACATGTTGTTTTTGAGTCAGATGGAGGGGTGGAACGGGAGAGCAAGTTATTGATCAAAGACAGGATAGCCGACATGATGTTCCAGCAGGTGCTGCTGAGGCCGGAGGTCTACGACGTCATTGCTACCCCCAATCTGAATGGCGATTATCTCTCTGATGCCCTGGCCGCCCAGGTGGGGGGCCTTGGAATGGCCCCTGGTGCAAATATTGGTGACGATTGCGCTGTCTTTGAAGCGACTCACGGGACAGCACCAAAATACGCCGGCAAGGACAAGGCAAATCCGATCTCGCTGATACTGTCAGGGGTGATGATGCTTGAACACATGGGGTGGGGCGAAGCGGCTTCTTCCGTAGAGGGAGCAGTGCAGAAAAGCATCGCCAATGGCCTTGTCACCTACGATTTGGCCCGTCAGATGCCAAACAGTCGGGAACTCAAGTGCTCTGAATTTGCCCAGGCCGTCTTAGATGGGTTGGGATAGACATGAACGTGCTGCCTTTCCTAGAAGGGCTATGGCAAGCATCGATAGAAGCTGTTTTTCCTCCCAAGTGTCTTGTTTGCAATACCTTTTACGCGCGCCAGCCATCACCCGGCAAGCCTGAATCGAGTTCTGTTTCCGACATTACCGCTTCACACCTCTGCGAATCTTGCCGAGATGGTCTTACACCCATTGTTTCCCCTTTGTGCTCAAGATGCGGTCTGCCCTTCATTTCCAGAGCAGGAGAAGACCACACCTGTTTGGAGTGCCTTACAGAAAAAAGGTATTTCAGGAAAGCAAGGGCCTTCGGAGTATACGAAGGATCCCTTATGGAGGCGATCCATCGACTGAAATATGGGGGGAAGACTTCTCTTTCCAGGCCTCTGGGCGCACTAGCGAAGGACACGTTTTGTCAGTTTTGGGATGCCAGCAGCATAGACCTTCTCCTTCCCGTACCACTTCACATAAAACGCCTCCGGGAAAGGGGATTTAATCAGGCTCATCTTGTGAACAGGGAGTGGGCCAAAATGGAGGGTGTCCCGTTCGACGGGCTCACGTTGTCACGGAGCCGATTGACGGAACCTCAGACCAACCTGGCCCGTACTGAACGCCGCAAGAATGTAAAAGGTGCGTTCTCCCTGCGGCACCCGGAAAGAATAAAGGGTCAAAAGATTCTTCTCGTTGACGATGTTTTTACGACCGGGGCCACGGCAAACGAGTGTGCCAGGATCCTGATGAGGGCGGGCGCAGAGTTTGTCGATGTCTTGACCCTGGCAAGAACCGTTTGAGGAAGGTCAGTTTTGGACACATCCGAAGACATAAGAGACAGGCCATATCTCAACCACCAAGATGTTCTGAAGCTGGATTTTGTCAGAGACCCGGGCGTATTCTTTTTCAGGAAGCACTACCGGACAGGACTGCGGTCCCACATCATGGAGGTATTGGACCCCGCGGAAATAGAGAAAGAAACAAAGGGAGTCGAGGTGGATGGTATGATGTTGTACCCGCGGGCCGAACCTTTGAAGATGCTAAGAATATTCAGAACGCGGTTTGAGACCTTGAGAGAGGCTGAAGAGGAACTGAGGAGAGTAAAGATCGTTCAAGCCTATCTGGCTCCTGATCACGTTGCCAAGTCACAGGAATTCCTCGTGGATTATGGGGCGCAAGGGAAACAGCAAATGCTCCTTTGCGGCCTTCAGGAATATGTGAAAGGTGAGGTATTGGAGCCGTGGAGCCACTTAGACAAAGCCTATTTGGCCTCGCTCTGGCGTGACATGGGAACCGAGGCAGGTGAAGATCGAGTCGTGACAAATAGTCGATGGTTTCAGAGCGTTCAGGAAAAGACCGAAAACTTTGTAACAAAACTGAAACAGATGGTCGTTGAGGCCAGTCATGTTCCCGATCTTGCCGGTGTAGGCAACCTCATACTCACCCCCTCAGGGGAGATCAAGTTGGTAGACATCAACAATATTTCAAACGTCTCGTTTGATGCAACCATCCCTCTCGATGACAGGGGGTACCCGGTCTGTGACAAATCGATCAGGGTGATATCACTTCTCGAAGAGAAACTGCTTGGGAGGTCAGTGGGAAAAGATGACCCGATCTATGAGACGTTTCTGAGGCCGGAGAGGATAAAAGAAGTCAAAGCTCTGGAGGAGAAATTCCACCTTTCCATGCAACCCGACAACGCTTTTGCCGGGGGTGCGTGTTAAAGACCTGGGATGTGCGATGTGGGTTTTAGGCCCTCCCACATCTCTGTTGTCCAAAATGGATGATCTATGTTGTTGTAACCTTCTGTTAACATCGGTAAAGGCAGTAATGGGGCAGCATGGGACCTTGGAGTAATGGAGTGGTGGAGTAATGGGAAAAGACCAATAATCAATACTCCAGTACTCCAATACTCCAGCAAACACACGTCGTCAGGGGCTCAAAAGTTGTAACGATAGCCCTTCGTAACAGAAACCGGGATTATTTTGGAGACTAATGATCCCACATCTCATATCAGCCTGTTATCCCGCTGCTCACAGAAACGCGTGAAGCTTCCCCATCAAGTCGGCAAATTCATCGTCACGGAAACAGAATTGGAGTTCGGCAAATCGTCTCCGAAGTTCCTTGACCTGATCGGCTACCTTGGCATCGTTCACCACTACGTCATGGATTAACCCGGCCAGAGTTCTGAAATCTTCTCCTTCCATACCAAAACGCGTCATCTCTGATACACCCATCCGCAGCGCGCCGGCAGCAGTGAACCCTTCTTCGTCTGTGTTTGCCTGGTAGTTACAGATGATGTTGTTTGCTTCAAGTCGTCTGGCGATTTCGGGGCCGTGGCTGTAGCCTACATCTATAATCACCTGGTGGGTTTCCGTGAAGTCGATGGTCGGGTCGCCAGCCACCTCCAACCCAGCGTCGCTTAGCGCCCTGGCAAATGCCTTGGCGTTGGCAATAACTCTGGCCTGGTATTCATCCTTGAAGTGGTTCATCTCATAAGTAGCCATCAGCAGGCCGACTATCGTGCCCAGATGGTGATTGGAGACCGACCCGGGAAAGGCCCTTCGCTGCAAGGACTCCCAAAGCTCATAGCGCTCTTCTTCTTCCTGGAAATTGCTACCCACGACGCCCCGTTGTGTACCGAAGAAAGTCTTGTGCGTAGACCCGGTGACCAGGTCGGCTCCTTCGGCAAAAGGCTGTTGGAAGTGAGGGCCGATAAGACCGAGCACATGGGCCATATCATACATCAACACAGTATTGATCTGCTGAGCATCCAGGAATTGGCGGATTTCACTAACCGGTTCCTTGTGAAGGACCATACTCTTGCCAAGAATAATGAGCTCAGGCCGATACTGGTTTATCAATTCCAAGGTGGCTGGCACATCGACCTTAAAACGATTCTCGGCTATCACGGGAAAATTCACCACGGCAGGGCGCTCTGTGCGTGGATCCCGTGCCACGAAATCCTTGAGGGCTCCCATTGGCTGGGCGCTGAGGTGTCCACCTTTCCCGATATGGCTGTTCATGATGTGGCGGATTCGCCGTGGCTCCACCTTTCGATCGGCACGATTAATATAGTCCACCATGGCGCTGAAAACAGCCGTGTTAGCCATCTGACCACTGACGAGGCGCAACTCCACATTCTCGCAGCCGAGGAATGCCTTCATCTCCTCTTCGAGCATCAGCTCGACCTCGCCGATGAAATCGGTGCCCTGGTAATAGAAAATCTCGGCGTCGTAGAATGCCTTGGACTTCTTATGCTCGGCATAACGGAAGGCCGGATCCATGATGGAGAGAAGCCGGGACATGGGTGAGGGAGTCATCTCAGAGGGGATGAGATTGATGCACTCCTGTTGGCGCCACTGCGTGTTTTCAATGGTCTTCTGTAGCAGCCTTTGGACTTTTGCCGGTGCATCGCCTGTTGGCAGCTCCTCGGAAGGCAGCTCATGGTCGAAGATGATTGGGCGGACATACGGGGGGGCATCGCCTCGCATATGGTAAGGTACAACGACCGCATCAACGGCTTTTCCGCGAATCTCCACGATGAGCTTCTCATCCTCGACAATGTCACTGTTGATGTATCCCAGGGAAATGGAGCGAAGTTGATGTTCATCAGTCTGCGCGGATTCCAAGCCTATGCCCTCAACGCTCCACATTGGAACCATCGTGCCGCTTGTCACATAACCTACTTGCTTGTCGCCCTTGAAGACCTTGGCGCCTTCGCGCGCGATCCCCCGCCCTGCCACAGCGATCGCCTGGCTTACCCTGGGGAGGTCATGAATGAGCGAATAGTCGCGGTAAACGATTTTCTTAAAGGCTTCGTGCTGCTTGATCAGCTCTGCACGGCCCATAAAATCTCCCTTTAGCGGAGAGAAACTTACAGCAAACTTGGCCAGAGGGCAGGCAAATATCGGAATTTCCTTCCCCTCGGGGTCTAATCCCATCTCATGGCCGTAGAGTGGCAGGGCTGCTTCAAGCCGCAGCGTGTCTCGTGCGCCGAGCCCGATCGGCGTTGCCCCTTTTGACAAGATGAGGTCCCACAGCATGGGTCCGTTGTCGCTGTTGGCGAACAGTTCGAAACAGACCGGCTCTCCTGTGTAGCCGGTGCGGGCCACTCTCACCTTGGCACCGGAGATCGTCACGATACTCACGGTGTTTCGCATCGGCTCCGGGAGTGGACCGGATTCCACAATCTCTTCCATGATCTCTCGAGAACGAGGCCCCTGAAAGGCAAGCATGGCGATCTCTTTGGTCCGGTCTATCAGTTCGACGTCATCAAAATCCTTTAGGAGCATTTGGAAGTGGTCCCAATCCTTCTCTCGGTTAGCCCCGTTCACCACCAACAAGTACTCCTCCTCGACAAATCGATACAGATAGGCGTCGTCAACAGCCCCTCCGGACTGGTTGGGGATAAGCGTATACTGGGCTCCCGTTTCTCTGATGTCGAGAGCTTCGGCGTTGTTCGTCAAGACGTATTGAAGGAATCTCAGGGCCCCATCACCACGGACGATGAACCTGCCCATGTGGGAGACGTCAAAAAGCCCCGCCCCCTTTCGGGTGGCAAGATGCTCTTCCAAGATGCCGGTAGGGTAAAAAATGGGCATCTCCCAACCCACAAAATCGACTATTTTGGCGCCCAGGGCCGCGTGTTGGTCATAGAAAATAGTTCGTAGCGGTTCACTCATCATCGATCTCCTTTCCTCGCGAAGAACGTTCTTCGTATCAGGCGGCAGGCGTTTCGTCAACTCAAGAGACAGATCAATCTCTGCATGAATTGTAATAGCGATCACATTCCCTGTCCCGCTATAGCGGGACTGCAGGGAGCTTGAACCGCACCAGCGAGCGCATTCCCCGTAGCTTGCTGAGGGGTTAGCGAGCGAATCCAAAAAAGGGTCAACTTCCTTACGGTCGCTGCGAAGCACTGCCGCCGGGCAGAACATTCCCTGCAGCTTGCTGCAGGGTTCTTCAATTGTGAGGTGGTAATTGCATTGAAATATGGTATGTGATAGTGGATTATCCTTCCCGTAGTTATGTGTTTCCCCGTGTTACGGAAGACTTTGAGATTTCTGCTTTAGCCAAAACAATTTGTTCACAAGAGGGTATTAAGGTTCCACAGAAAGAAGGAGGAGAAGACTATGAAGGAAATCAGTGAACTGAATCTGCCTGACGACGTGCGTTACGCGAAGGATCATGAATGGGCGAGAGTTGAGGGAGACAAGGTCAGGGTCGGCCTCGATGACTATGCCCAGGATCAGCTCGGGGACATTGTCTTCGTGGAACTACCCCAGGTGGGCGACTCGTTCAAACAGGGACAGGAATTCGCAACCGTTGAATCGGTCAAGGCTGTTTGTGAGTGCTATCTCCCGGTTGGCGGAGAAATCATTGCCGTGAACTCCGCCCTTGAAGAATCACCCGAACTGGTCAACAAGAGTCCTTATGGCGACGGGTGGTTTGTCGATGTCAAGCCCGGTGATCTGTCTGAGATGGAAGCTCTCATGACCAACGAGGCGTGTTTGGAGAAGCTGAAAACCGAACACGACAAATAGAATCCTCTGGCCCAAAGCTCAGGAGGAAAGGCCTTGTTCCCTGCGCCTTTAGCCCTACGCCGGTACATTGACGAAAGAAACCGCATAACAACCTAATACGAGTGGTACCGCACAGATAGTTTCCTGCAGATAGGATTATCCTGAAAGGAGCAGAGTAGATGCTATATTTGCCTCATACCAGCGAAGATATTGCTTCAATGCTTAAGACGGTTGGGGTTGATGAACTGGACGACCTGTTTTCGACGGTCCCGGAGGATTGTCGTTTCAAGGGAGATCTCAATCTGCCGGAGGCACTCACAGAATGGGAATTGAACGACCACATGAAGGCCCTTTCTGACAGCATAGCAGTCTCTCCGGAGTACAAGGTCTTCATGGGAGCAGGTAGCTACGAGCACTTCATTCCTGCGTCGGTATCCTACCTCTTGAGTCGATCCGAGTTTGTTACATCCTACACCCCGTATCAGCCGGAGATGAGTCAGGGAACGCTCCAGGCCATCTATGAATACCAGACTCTTGCTGCTCGGCTTATGGGAATGGAGGTGGCAACGGCATCGCACTACGACGGTGCCGCGGCTTTGGCCGAAGCACTCCTGATGGCTGTCCGCCTGACCAAGCGAAACAGGGTCGCCATTTCAAGCGTGATTCACCCCCTGTATCGTCGCGTAGTTCAAACGTATTTTGAACCCACTGGTTGCGAAGTCATAGAACTTCCATACCTGTCAACCGGGGTTACCGACCCTGCTGGTCTGGATGCTGCGGATGATCTTGCTGCCGTTGCAATTCAGTCACCCAATTTTTTCGGATGCATTGAGGACTTCCAGGCCTTCGGGGAAAAGGCCCACGACAGGGAGGCCCTCTTTGTGGCTTCCTTCACCGAGGCCCTGGCCTACGGGATTCTGAAGAATCCCGGGATCCAAGGGGCGGACATCGTAGCCGGAGAAGGCCAAAGTCTTGGCATTCCGCGATCGTTTGGCGGGCCCGGGCTCGGGATGCTTGCAAGCAGGCAGAAATTCATGCGGAGCTTGCCTGGCCGCCTGGTTGGCCAAACCAAAGACCTGGACGGCAGGAGGGGCTTTGTTCTGACCCTTGCGACCAGAGAGCAGCACATTCGCCGGGAAAAGGCAACTTCCAACATCTGTACCAACAACAGTCTATGTGCGCTTGCGGCAGCCATGTACATGGCCTCTGTGGGGGGCACGGGTATTCGAGAACTTGCCCGTCTCAATTACGATAAGGCGGAGTATCTGAAGGCCGAACTGAAAAAGGCCGGATTCAGCCTAGGCTTTGACAGCCCGACATTCAATGAATTCGTCGTGGGATTCCCTCCCGGCTTCAAGTCCACCCACGAGGAACTGCTGAAGAAAGGAATCGTAGCAGGTCTTTCTCTGGAAACGTATTATCCGGAACTTGCTGACCACTACCTTCTTTGCGTGACAGAAACGAGTTCCAAGGAAGACATGGATACATTGGTTAGGGAGGTAAGATCATGAAGGAATCCATAGGCACAACAGGCCTCATACTCAATGATCCTCTGCTTTGGGAAAAGGGGAAAAAGGGACGGCGAGGTTTTTCGATTCCCAGGCGTGACGTGGAATCCGCTCCACTGAACCAGGATCTTACAGGCGATGGCCCCGATTTCCCGGACTTAAGCGAAGTTGACGTAGTGCGCCATTATACCAGACTGTCCCAGTGGAATTTTGGTGTGGATACCGGCATGTACCCATTGGGTTCATGCACCATGAAGTATAGTCCAAAAACCAATGAGAGACAGGCGAGCCTTCCGGGGTTCACCGGCGCCCACCCCTTGATGCCAACAAGTCTTTCCCAGGGGGCGCTCAGGATGATGTTTGAACTTGAGCAGTATCTAAGCCAGATCACCGGCATGGACGCGACCACGCTTCAGCCTGCAGCAGGCGCCCATGGAGAGTTCACTGGAATGCTTCTCATTCACGCATTTCATAAGAAACAAGGAGCACAGCGTTCAAAGATCATTGTTCCGGACACTGCCCACGGCACGAATCCCGCCAGTGCAGCATTGTGCGGTTACCGCCCGGTGGCTGTTGCGTCAAATGAACAGGGCATCCTTTCTGTAGAGGCAGTTGATGAGGTCATGGACGAAGAGACAGCCGGTATCATGGTGACGAATCCGAACACGCTGGGCCTTTTTGAGGAAAACAGCAAAAGAATAGCCGAGATCGTCCACGCCAAGGGAGGACTGGTCTACTGTGATGGCGCAAACATGAATGCCGTCATGGGTATAGTAAAGATGGGCGCCATCGGAGTCGATGTGATGCAGCTGAACCTGCACAAAACCTTTTCGACGCCTCATGGGGGAGGGGGACCGGGTTCGGGTCCGGTGTGCGTCAGAAAGCACCTTGAACCGTTCTTGCCTGTTCCCCGTGTGAAGGACGAAAACGGCACCTATGTCCTCGATTACGAGCGTCCTGAAACAATAGGCAAGGTGCAGGCCTTTCATGGAGCCTTTGGGGTTATGATAAAGGCTTACAGCTACATTCGGAGGATGGGTCCGGAAAACCTCAAGAAGGCCAGTCAACTTTCTGTCTTGAATGCCAACTACATCAAGGAAAAACTTAAAGGAACACTTCATCTTCCTTACGACAGACCGTGCATGCACGAATGTGTCTTTTCCGACGAATACCAGGCCGCCAGGAAGATCACCACGTTGGATATGGCCAAGCGACTCATGGACTACGGGTTTCATCCCCCGACCGTCTACTTTCCCCTGGTTGTTCACGGGGCGATCATGGTTGAACCTACCGAGACAGAATCGAAAGAGGATATTGATCAATTCGTTGAGGCATTCAAGGCGATTGTGAATGAAGCCAGTGAGAATCCGGACCTGCTGCACGATGCGCCCGTAAGCTGCAAGGTAAAGCGCCTCGACGAGACAACAGCAGCCCGAAAGCCATGCCTAGCGGGATAAGAATATCGTTGCGGGTTGCGCGTTACGAGTTGCAGGTTCAGAAGAAAGGGCGTAGCGAATGAAGAACTACAAGGACCTGGAGATTTACAGCCTCTCATATGATTTGGCCGTCAAGCTGCACAAGCTGTCATTAAAGCTTCCCAAATATGAATTGTATGAGGAAGGGAGCCAAATAAGGCGATCCTCAAAAGCAGTGACTTCTTGCATTGTCGAAGGCTATGGGAGAAGGAAGTACAAAGCGGATTTTGCTAGGTTTATCGTCTATGCTCATGCTTCATGCGATGAGACTATTGTTCACCTGAACTTCATAAAGGATACGCATGACCTTGATGAAGAAGAAATGGGTTTCTTTCTTGCTTCATATGAAGAACTGGGTGGCAAAATCAACAAGTTCCTTCAGTACGTTGAGAAAGAGTGGAGATGAGGCTGTCATTTCCTTTGAGGCTTTGGTGTTAGTTGAACTCGCAACTCGCAACCCGCAACTCGCAACGGCTTCTTGAAGCAGCATCCAGTATCTTTTTGATCACAGATCTTTTTGATCACAGCCCTACGCCATGAATGACCGCACTATGCCTTTTTTCAAGACTAAGGATAACTGCTCTCTCTACTATGAAACGCAGGCGTTTGAGACGTCCAGGCCGGTCGTTGTTTTTCTAAACGGCACGATGCTGACGACGGTATACTGGAGAACGCTTGCGGCCATGTTTAAGGATGACTACCGGGTACTATTGTACGATGCCAGGGCACAGGGACAAAGCGGCTTGGGGGAACAGGCACTGTCATTGGATCTTCATGCTGGAGATCTTGCGGCACTGCTGGAGCATGTTGAAGTTGAAAGAGCCCATCTTGTGGGCTTTAGCCACGGGGCAAAGGTTGCACTTGTCTGTGCGGCTCGTTTCCCTGGCCTGGTCGATCGACTTGTGTTGTGCAGTGTCAGCACGGCACTCAGTTCCCGTGCCCGGCTCATGATGCGGTCGTGGCTGGAAATACTAAAGAGCGCTGGCCTTGAGGCAATGGCGTGGGTTGCACTTCCGGTTGTTTTTGGGGAAGAATTTTTGACGAAGCAAGAGAGGATTCTTCCCACGATAGTAAAAGCCATTACCACCAGAAACAGCGAGGCTGCCCTCATTGCGCACCTTGAAGGTGTGTTGAATTACCCGCCACTGACCGACATTGTGCAAAGTGTCGATGCCTCTGGCCTTGTCATTTCCAGTTCCGATGATCCACTTGTAACAGAAGAGGGGGCGCTGCGGCTGGCATCACTCTGCAATGGACGCCATGAACGCATTGCCGGTGCGGGCCATTCAGTTCCAGCGGAGGCCCCGGAGTTATTCGGGAAAATTGTAATGCAGTTTGTGGATACAGGATGAAGGTTGCACCAAGGCCAAGCGATGCATAGGCGAACAGACAATAGCTGGCTCTGCATAGAGCTTCCTGCCACGGAGTACAGGGAGGCATGGAATCTTCAATGTCGTCTTGTTGCTGCGAGAAGACACGGCGTTCTGGATACCAATGTCATTTTGTTGCTGGAACACCTTCCTGTTTTCACCCTGGGTAAGTGGGGAGGGCTCAACAATCTAACCGTGTCCGAGGCTTTTCTTGAAAAGGAAGGGATTGCTGTCATTCAAGTGGAGCGGGGCGGCAACATTACTTTTCACGGGCCGGGTCAACTTGTCATGTATCCCATCATCGATCTGCAAGGCGCCGGGTTAAGGGTTGTCGATTATGTTCATAAGCTGGAAGAGGTCATGATTAGGACTGCTCGAGACTGGGGCATTGCCGCTGAGAGGAATCCCCTCAACAGGGGGGTATGGGTCGGCAACAGCAAACTGGGCAGTGTCGGGATAGCTATTCGCCGGGGGATTTCCTTCCATGGTGCTGCATTTAACGTCAATCTCTCGCTAGAGCCTTTCAAGTGGATAAACCCCTGTGGTCTTCAAGATATTACCGTGACATCCCTGGAGCAACAGCTTTCACGCAGGGTGTTTATGAATGATGTACGTGAGAGCTTCCAACACCATATCGAAGAAGTCTTCGGAGCTGAGCTTGCTGCGACAAGCCTGTTACAACTGCAAAGAATATTAGCCACAGACTCACACGGACATACACAGATTTTTCCCCTGCGCGGACCTCGCAGGGGAAAGATAGTCATCGCTGACGCAATATCGGGGCACCTTTCTGGCAATGTGGCACTATGATTGAGCTAAAAACCTGCGGGAAATCCCTTCTAACTCCCCCTTTACAAAAGGGGAGAATCAATAATCATCCCCCTCTGCAAAGGGGGATCGAGGGGGATTTTCAGAGCCAGCGGTTCGTTCTCCAACTGGCCGTAGGATAGACGCTTTTCCGATGGCGTTATCGACAAAGAAAAAACGTCCGTGTCTGTCTGTGTGGGTTTGTGGCAAATAATCAACATCTCTGTGTGGGCCGATGGCTAATCTAGATTCAAAACCGTATACCCGCAAACCCCACTGGTTGAAGCGGCCCCTTCCAACCGGGTCCGTACATGAAAAGACGAGAGCCCGTTTGAAGAAAGG
>JAQBAU010000269.1:0-2890 GCA_032126655.1 Desulfobacterales bacterium | reverse complement strand
TTCCCATTGCTCAACACCTCCCAAACCACATAACGGACAACGAATCACAAATCATGAATACCCTGCTTGTTGAAATTGTCACCGAAGAAATACCTGCGGGATATATTGAGCCGGCTCTCGAGGCCATGAAGACCCTTATGTCGCAGAGACTGTCACAGGCCCGTATTGAGCATGGCCCCATGGAGGTCCTCGGAACCCCAAGGCGTCTCGCCCTCGTGGTTCAGAAGATTTCTGAACGACAGACATCCGTTACCAAGGAAGTGGTAGGGCCTCCTAAGACCGCCGCTTTTGATGCAGAAGGGCAGCCCACGAAGGCGGCGGAAGGCTTCGCCAAGAGTCAGGGAGTCTCCGTCAAAGGTCTCAGAATCAAAGAGACGGCCAAAGGGGAATACGTGTGTGTTAAGAAGCGGGAGCGCGGCCGGTCCTCCTGGAAACTCCTCCAGACCATCATCCCGGAGGTTATTACTGCTATTCCCTTTCCCAAGTCTATGCGGTGGGCGGATCTCAACTTGGTTTTCGCGAGGCCCATTCACGGGATTCTGGCTCTCCTTGGTGACCGGATTATCCCGTTCAAAATGGAAAACATCAAAAGCGGCCGTCGAACCCTTGGTCATCGCTTCATGCACCCAAGGCCAATCGTTGTCTCTAATGCGTCCGAGTATGCAGCAGCCCTCAGGTCAGCCTACGTAGTGGCCGACATTTCCGAACGCAGGAATATGGTTAGGAAAGACATTGACAGCGCTGCCCGTAAATTGGGCGGTGAAGTCATCTTTGACGATCAATTGCTCGATACGGTCACCCAGCTTGTGGAGTACTCGGCAGTGTCCGCAGGCACTTTTGACGCGGCTTTTCTGGAGGTACCTCGAGAAGTACTTATCACTGCCATGCGGGAACACCAGAAGTACTTTGCCGTAGTAGGTACGGACAATCAATTACTCCCCTG
This sequence comes from Desulfobacterales bacterium, assembly GCA_032126655.1. Lineage (GTDB taxonomy): Bacteria > Desulfobacterota > Desulfobacteria > Desulfobacterales. The sequence continues at coordinate 1,947 of JAQBAU010000269.1, read as the reverse complement.
TTTCATTGCTGTGAACAATACACCAGCCAAGGATGTCGACCTTGTCACTTCAGGACACGAGAGAGTCCTGAGGGCAAGGCTTGAGGATGCTCGTTTCTTCTTTCAAGCCGATGCCAAGATATCCCTCAAGGAGATGGTGGAGCGACTCAAGGGCGTATTGTTTCAGGCCAAGCTGGGGACCATGTTTGAAAAGGTGGGTCGCGTGCAGAAACTGGCCGAGCACCTTGCGGAGCTGACCGCACCGGAGTTGAAGGTCCAAGTGTCGCGGGGAGCGTGGCTGTGTAAATCAGACTTGACGACCCACATGGTGAATGAGTTCCCCAAGCTACAAGGGGTGATGGGCCGCATCTACGCAGCCCATGCCGGCGAGCCTGAAGAAGTGGCCCGGACTATCGAGGAGCACTACCTTCCTGCGTATGCAGGGGGCCCACTGCCTGAAACCGTTGGTGGCGCACTCGTGAGTATAGGGGACAAGCTGGATACGATCTGCGGGTGTTTTGGCATCGGTCTAATCCCGAGTGGGACCTCCGATCCTTACGCGCTGAGACGCCAGTCCATAGGGATCATTCAGATTATGCTGGCCCAAACCTTTCAATGGTCGCTAAAAGAACTCATTCACAAGAGTGTTGAGCTTTTGCAGGACAAGATATCCGAAGACGCGGTGCAGACCGAAGAGAGAGTCCTGACCTTCTTTCAACATCGCATTGAACACCTGTTGGCTGGGGACGGTTTTTCAAAGGATGTGATTGCCGCTGTGGTGAGCGCTTCAGTGGACAATGTTCCCGCAGTCCGAAGCCGGACAGAGGCTCTTGAGGCCTTAAAGACGAAACCGGATTTTGAACCTCTGGCCGTTGCCTTCAAACGCGTGGTCAACATTATCAGACAGGCTACGGAGCGGGGCGATATTCAACTACTTCCCGATCGACAACAAGTAAAAGCAGATTCCAGCCTGTTTGCACAAGCAGAGGAGCACGAACTCCACCAGGCCTTCCATAAGGTGAAACAGGACATATCTGCGGATCTAAAGAAAGGGGCCTTTGACCTGGCCTTATTGAAGGTTGCCGGTTTGAAAGGGCCCGTGGACGGTTTCTTTGACGGGGTAATGGTGTTGACCGAAGATGAGCAGCTGAAACAAAATCGTTTGGCCCTCCTTGGAGAAATTGCCGAGCTTTTCAACATCTTTGCGGACTTCTCACGCATCTCAACCTGAGAAAACCATATCTCTCACAGAGCTCACAGAGACCGCAGAGAAATATAGTGGCCTGATTCTTCAGCTTGAAAAATCAGGCCACTATCTCATGCAGGCTCCCGCGACCCAATTGCAATCCTGCCGTTTAAGTCATGGAAGAAAAGCTGTGGACGTGCCGTATTGACAAGGAAGTGGATTTAGTCGTTTCGGAGGCGAGTTGAGTGGAAGGTTGAGCAGATTTCCTGTTTCAGGAAATCTGCTCAACAGCTCTGTGTCTCTGTGAGCTCTGTGAGAGGTTATCCACTACTCCTCATAGACGTGAGGAGCAGGCCAACGATCGTTTTCCCGTCCTGAATCTCACCTGTCCTTATCATTTCCAGGGCCGTTTCAAGGGGCATAGGCTGGGCTTCCAACACCTCGTCATCCTCAAGCTCTTGCTCTGCTGTAGTCAGTCCTGTGGCCAGAAAGATGTGGATGTGCTCATCCGTGTACCCAGGGGCAGGCCAGATTTCGGTGAGCTTGTCAAAAGTGGCAGCCTCATAGCCTGTCTCTTCCACCAGTTCCCTTCGGGCACACGCCAGGGGGGCTTCCTCAGGCTCCAATGTCCCTGCAGGGATTTCCCAGACGAATTGGCCCACAGCATGGCGGTACTGTTTGATCAAGACGACGTTGCCATCATCCAGAAGGGGCACCATGGCCGCAGCACCCGGATGGCGGACAATTTCCCTGTTCTTGACTACGCCATTTGGCAAGGTTAC
>JAQBAU010000268.1:0-3180 GCA_032126655.1 Desulfobacterales bacterium | reverse complement strand
GATGGAATTCAGGAGTACCACCGGTGAGGGAACCACATTCATCGTAGAGTTACCCGTAGTTGCCGAACCGACTGCCGCCTCGGTTGAGAAAGCTCATGAAGTCGAGCTCAGCAAACTGGATATCCAAAGGGTCCTTGTTGTAGATGATGAGGAGAGCATTACCGACCTGATTACAGAAATCTTGACCAGAGAAGGCTGTGAAGTGGTTGCTGTCACAGCCGGAGAGCTGGCTTTGCAGAAGATACAAGAGGAGACGTATGACCTCATTGTGTGCGATCTGCGGATGCCCGGAATGGACGGGCGAGAGGTATACAACCAGGTTGAACAGATTAAACCCCAACTCACCCGCCGCTTCCTCTTTCTGACAGGGGACATCAGCGACGAGAGCCATGCCTTTCTGAAAAGTACGGATAGGCCTTACTTGATGAAGCCGTTTGCCAGGGAAGCTTTTTTGGAAGCCCTTGAGCGGGCGCGTACAGAATTGCCTTGAGGCTCGAGCCAATTCTTTGTCACCTCTTCCTGTTTTTACTCTTCATTTTGCGGCATGCGCCTTGAGAACAATCCTTTGACGGCCAAAGTACTGTCCTCAAGGCGCATGTCGCTGATGTTCTCAAGGCGCTAGCCGCAAAACGAAGCATCCGCCTCCGCCAAGGCTTCCGCCTACGTCAAGACTTCGGCGCGACAAGATGGCGCGACAAGAAAGAAAAGCCGCCCTCAACTTGGCCTGCGGCTGCGCTCGGCTGCGTTGAATGGGATCAGAAGAATAACTCTGCAGCCCTTTTGCCCTTTTAATCTTCCCCTCTGCACTACTACTGGTTTTGGCTAAGTGTTTTCTACGTAATAAAAAGCGATTGCCCCCGCCCCTGTATCGGTGATATATTCTTTGTATGCAGCAAAGTCACCGTGAGGAACTTCAAAAAATCATGGATGACATGGAATGCCCCAGGGACTTCCATTGCCGGGAACGGGGTTTCGAATATCATTGCACGACGAGAGATGTCGGCCTCCAATCCCATGTCGTCTGTTTAGACACCAATCCCATTGACTGCTCGCACGGGTGTCGTTTTCGAAATTCTTTTGGCCGCTCTTTTTTCTGTTCGTGTCCGGTACGTGTGTATGTTGCCAAGAAACTGGAGCAGTAGCTTATTGCCCTTTCGTTCAAGCGCCCCTCCTCATTCACTCTCCTTCACTTTCTTGTCGGTGCCTCTGCGCTGACGTTTCATCGACGTCCCATAGATCACATACCAGCTATCAGCCGTCAGCCATGAACCATATCGCCGCATGCCTTTGTTTGTACTCATGTCTTGACACACAACTCGAATTCTACCATAATCATCCCATTCAAAACCGGAGGGATTCGTACGATGGCGGCTTCCGAAAAAGACATGGCCAATGGTAGCGTTACTGCTCGTTTGATGGATTTGATCTCCAGGTTGCCTGTGCATGCGCAGGAAGTACTACTGAGAAAACTGGAGGAAAAGACCGGGCTCTATAAACGGAAGCATCCCAGGAAGCCTTACGTAAGTGAAGTCAATTTCTCCACCGGGGATCAAGCTTACAAAGAGTTGGTTCAAGACATTAGCCCTGGCGGATTGTTCATTGAAACCCGTGCACCCCTGGCGGTTGGACAAGAGATTACACTCTTACTATCCTTCCCGGATCATGAGCGGCCCATGAAGATTCTTGGTGAAGTTGTCAGGGCCACGGATGAGGGAATTGGCGTGAAGTTTAAGCACCCGAGCCCAATTGTGGAAGAGGTGCTCACAAACATCGTAGACCAGATGTAGGGCTTTCCCCCTTTACTCCCTTGCTATTAGCTTCTATCTGACGATAGTCGTTCTTCCTGCCGTCAGCCATCAACTCTTCTAATGCACAACATCGACCTCCGGGAAAGATTCGTGGTACCTTTCGCCTCTTGCCTCTTGCCTGTATCAATGATACCTGTACTTCCGCATCACCGCACACACCACACCCAGGATCCTGATCTCATGGTTGTGGAGTATGATCGGCTTCATCTTCGAATTCGCCGGCTGCAAACGAATGTGATCCGGCTCGATATAGAACCTCTTTAACGTAACCTCCTCATTGTTTATCATGGCTACCACGGTTTCACCATTTTCCGCAGTCTCTCTCGCCTCGATAATGATGTGGTCTCCGTCCTGAATGTTCTCCTCCAGCATGGAACACCCCTCAACCCGAAGCGCAAACGTCCGGAACCGACCCACCATGTCCTTTGGAATAGAAACCGTCTGTGGATACGAAAGCGCCTCAATCGGCTGCCCCGCAGCTACAATCCCAAAGACCGGAATCTCAATAGACTCCGCCTCCACTCCAGAACGCCCCCACTCCCAATCAATGACGGGCCTGCCCTGAGCGCGTCGAAGGGGCCTGCCCTTCTTCTCCTCGTATGCTGTCACGTGCTCCTTCATAGTCGTTCCCCCTACTATCAGCTTGCCTGCCCTGCCTGTCCCGCCGTAGCTTTATGCGAAGGCGGAAGCTAAGCCGAAGGGTCAGCTGTGAGCTCTTATTGCCCTGCGCCTTGTACCTTGCGCCTTAACCCTTTTCTTACATCATATCAGAGCAGTGTGACAGATCCGGTCACGGTGAGAGAAAGAGAATAGATATTCTTGGGGGAAGAAGATTCACATTTTCAAATATATTTGTTGAAAGTTCGGCTTCGATTTGTCAGAATATAAAAATATCATGGACATTCCCCATTTTCCGAGAATCTCCTAAACCAAATGGCTAAGAAACCAACATATGAAGAACTGAAACAGAGGATAAAGGAGTTAGAGAGAGAAGCCATTGAACACCAGCACGCGGAAGAAGCATTACGGGAAACGACTCGCCAACTGCAAGTTTTTCATGACCAGTGCGTCCTCTACGCACAGGAGCTCAACGAGGAAATCACCGAGCGTAAACGGATAGAGGAAACCCTTCGGGAAAAAGAGGCAAAATATCGGGAAGTAGTTGAGCGCGCGAATGACGGTATTGCGATCATTCAGGACGGACTGCTGAAGTACGTGAACCCCCGTCTCGCAGAAATGACAGGGCATACCGTCGAGGAAGGCATTAATCCTCCTTTTACGGACTATGTCCACCCGGACGACGTTTCCGAAGCAGTGGACGACTTGAAGCGGCTGATGGCGGGTCAGCCGATGTCAGCAACAATCGAGAGAG
>JAQBAU010000267.1:0-3907 GCA_032126655.1 Desulfobacterales bacterium | reverse complement strand
GATGATAGGCCTCGGCCTCAGCTTCGGGCGGGAATATATGGACAGATCCCTTCGCACAGAAGAAGACGTCCGCAGATACCTGGACCTCCCGGTCCTCGCCGTCATCCCAGTTGCCGACCAGGCAACCGACAAATCATACGGAAACAACAAACCAAAGCCAAACAATGAACCAAAGTTCATAGGCACTATTACTACAGCAAGCAGGGAAAAGAGAGAGTAAGCAACAGAGAAAAACAACAAGGCCAGACAGGATCAACCCTTCGGCAAGCTCAGGACAGGCAAGGATTTACCCCAGTTAAATAGAAGAACAAAAACATTTAACGGGGCAGGTAGGATCGATCTGTTTTGGTTTCCCAGTCTTCGTTTCACAAAACTGAGAAACCAAAACAGAGAGCACCATGTAACTCATGTCGGCTCCTTTGATCCCGTTTATAATTGTGGTGGCGTCTAATTAATGGCATAGGGAATGTTTTGAAGGATCCGGCGACTTGTTTTAATCCTTTTAATCCTGTAGATCCTGTCAGACGTTTTTTTGCTTCGCATTATGCCCGATCCAGTGAACTCATGCTGGATTTGAGGTGACCAGGAAGTGATGACGCAAGACGCAAGATGCCCGAAGGGCATGACGGTGAATAGCCGGCCAGGCTTGCCCGCCGTAACTGTGGCGGGCTTGCCTCGCCGAAGCTTTGGCGAAGGAGGGTCGGCCGGCTATTGTCTGCGTGGGTCTGTGGCTAATTAATCTTGGGGTGCACCGGGGAAGTCTGCCTGTGGCGGGCCTGTCGAGCTGCCGCAGGCATGCATGTTTGGCTTAACGCCTTACGGCTTGAGTATCATGGCGTCAGGCGTTAAGGGGAAGATGGGAGATAGGCTCAACAATAACTCTGTGTTCTCAGTGAGCTCTGTGAGAGATATGTTTTTGTCTGTGTGCGTCTGTGGCTAACTTAAACTCTAACGGTTTGACTAACATGCTCTTCTCAAGAGACTACGTAGCGCTCATACGAGATAAAATAATGGAGCTCCAAAACAAGAACGGACTCCACGCTCCAACCTTGTCCGATATCTTTCTGGAGAGCTACCCTTCACAATGCCGTTTCGCAGAAAGCTACCGCGTTTTGCGGACCAATATTCACTTCTCCTTCATGGAAAAAGACTTTCGCACGTTACTCGTCACCAGCGCGACCGAAAAGGAAGGAAAGACAGGTACCGTAGCCAATCTCTCGTACACCATGGCCCAGGCCGGTAAGAGAGTGCTGATGGTCGACGCTGATCTACGAAAGCAGATGTTGAGCAGCATCATCCCTCGCGACGGCTCCGTGGGTTTGACCGGGTTGTTGTCCGATACATTCAGCACGGACCTCACAACAGGGTCTCTGAGAGAATTCGGACTTGGTGACCTCTTCTGGCTCCTCTCGTTTCAGAAGAAGACCGGGTTCCTGCATATCACCGAGAATGGAGAGGAGATAGACATATATTTCCGTCAGGGAGAGCCCATAGATATCGACTGGCTGACAAGACCCAAGGGAATGAGGTTGGTGACGCTGTTGTTGAGGAACAACCTGCTTACAAAGGAGCAGGCCTCGCAGGCCATTACCCGAAAGAGAGACACGGCACAGAAAATTGGTTTCATACTGATCAACATGGGGTTTGTGAAAAAAGAGGACCTCTCGAGTTTTATTAACCTTCAGATGATCGAGGCACTGCGAGTCGTTCTCCAGTGCAATGCAGGAAGATTTGCGTTTAATGATCTCCCGGAATCCTATTTTGACCGCCCCTCCTTCGATCCTGTGGATGTGTATAAGCTTTATCAGCAGATCATTGTTGGAGATGAGGAAATGCCGTACTTGCAGAAGAAAATCCAGGGAGCCATTATGCCGTCCAATACACAAAACCTTTTTGTCCTCCCAAGTGGGCTTCAACCGCCGAACCCGACTGAACTCCTGCACTCCGACCGAATGGCCTTTCTCATCTCTTACCTGAACCGGCGCTTCGATCGAGTCGTCCTTGACACGCCGCCCATTCTACCTGCAAGCGACGCCCTTGTCCTGGTCCCTCATACAGACGGAGTACTTCTCACGATCAAGGTGGGTCATATAAACAGGAAAGCAGCCTTCAAGGCTTTGGAACAACTGCGGATGGCCGAAGCCAATGTGCTCGGCGTCGTCCTCAGTCAGGCCGACTTCGACAGAGACGCCTATTACAGATACTACCAAAAATACTACGCCGACTACTACGGCGAGGAGAGTGGTAAGACAAAAGCCTGACAGGATCAACAGGATTAAAAGGATTAAAACCAGATTCTTGTTTTTGCTTGCACCGTTTCACGAAGAAACGCCGCAAGCAAAAACAAGTCGCCTGATCCTTTTAAAAATTCCCTGTGCCATCAATTAAACACGACCAAGATGATAAACGGGATCAGAGGCGCCGACATGAGTTACATGATAGGTTGGTTTTTGTCTTTTCTGTTTCATACTTGAACTGAAAAGACAAAAACTGAATCTGATCCTGTAAATCCTGTCGATCCTGTCTAATGTCTTTTGTTTTTTGCGCCATGCCCTATGCGCTTTGCGCGGTGAGCTATGAACCACTTGCCTTTAATAAAAGAGAAAATAAGCAATTTCAGAAAGATGAACTACGTATCTCTCCTAAAAGACAAAATAACCAACTTTAGAAAGTCTAACAACGACCATCCGGGGTCCCTCGACAACCTCTTCCTCGACCAGTACCCAACGAACTCCCGTTTCGCCGAGAGCTACCGTATTCTCCGCACCCACATACGCTTTTCCTTCACGGACAAGGAGTTCCGCTCCCTGCTGGTGACCAGCGCAGCGGAAACAGAGGGCAAGACCAGCACCGTAGCCAATCTCTCGTACGCCATGGCACAGGCCGGCCAGAACGTGTTGATGATCGATGCCGACCTGCGAAAGCCCATGCTCAGCCGACTCGTCCCTTCCGACCAGTCGCAGGGCCTCACCGGTTTGCTGTCCGATGTATTTGGCACGGATGTCAGGTCCGGCTCCCTCTCAAGTTACGGGGTCAGTGACCTCTTCTGGCTCCTTTCGTTTCAAAAGAGGACCGGTTTTTTGCATCTGACTGAGGGGGAAGAGGAGATAGACCTCTATTTCCTTAAGGGCAGACTTATGGATATCGATTGGCTCACTAGGCCGGAAGAAGAAAGACTCCTGCCCCTTTTGAAGAAGAGCAAACTACTTACGGCCAAACAGGCCAAAGATGCCGCTGTTGAGAAGGAGAATACGGGTCAGACGTTGAGGTTCGTGCTTGTGAACATGGGCCTTGTGAAAGAAGAGGAACTGACCGGGTTCATCAACCTGAATATGATCGAATGCCTGAGAGCGGCGCTCAAACTCAAATCAGGAAAGTTCGTTTTCAAAAGCCTTCCTGAGTCCTATTTTGATCGCCCTTCGTTTGACCCTTCAGATCTGGCCCGGCTGTACCGACAGGCTGTTGTTGGAGAAGAGGAACTCCCTTACCTGCAGAGAAAGATCGGATCTGCCATCGTAAGATCTGAAACCAAGAACCTCTCCATTCTTCCAACCGGGCCGCAACCTCCAAACCCCACGGAGCTCTTAGACTCCGATCGCATGCCCTTCCTCCTGTCCTATTTGACCAGGCGTTTCGATCGTGTGATCGTAGATACCCCGCCAATCTTGCCCGCAAGCGATGCCCTGGTCATAGCACCGGAGATGGACGGGGTGCTGCTCATGGTCAAGGCGGGTCATGTGAACCGGGCATCAGTGGAAAAGGCTGTCGAGCAACTCCGCATGGCCGAAGCCAACCTCATCGGCGTCGTCCTCAACCAGGTAAATGCCAAAAAAGACGCCTACTACAAATACCACCCCAAATACTACGCCAAATACTACGGCAATGGCGCCTAGCGCCTAGCGCATAG
>JAQBAU010000266.1:0-4108 GCA_032126655.1 Desulfobacterales bacterium | reverse complement strand
GGGGATATGGGCGATGCTGAACACCCCGGTGGACGCGATACCGGACCTCAGTGACGTCCAGGTCATTATCTACACACCATACACCGGCCAGGCACCGCAGGTAGTCGAAGATCAAGTCACATACCCGCTCACGACCGCCATGCTATCCGTCCCACATGCAAAAAATGTCAGGGGATTCTCTTTTTTCGGGTTCTCCCTTGTCTATGTCATCTTCGAGGATGGCACGGATATATACTGGGCACGTTCCCGCGTGATGGAATACCTCAATTTTGTATCAAACAGACTTCCTGAAGGGGTGTCGCCGCAGCTCGGCCCGGATGCCACAGGGGTCGGCTGGGTCTTTATCTATACGCTCACTTCAGACAAGCATGACCTCGCCCAACTGCGTTCCATTCAGGACTGGTACCTGAAGTATGACCTCATGAGCGTACCGGGTGTTGCCGAAGTCGCCAGTGCCGGAGGGTTTGTAAAGCAATACCAGGTTGAGGTTGATCCTGAGAAGATGCGCGCCTACGAGCTGGACCTCATGCATATCAATATGGCAATCAAGAAGTCAAACATCGATGTGGGCGGCAGATTGCTGGAGATGGGAGAGACAGAGTTCATGGTGCGGAGCAAGGGGTACGTAAAAACCGTAGAAGACCTCAAGAATATTCCCGTGGCCCTTGATGCAAAAACACACACACCGGTGTTCCTCTCCCAGGTCGCCAATATACAGGTAGGGCCCGAGATCAGACGCTGTGTCATCGAGATAGACGGAAAGGGTGAAGCGGTATCGGGCATTGTAGTCATTCGGTACGGCGAAAACGCGTTGGATGTCATTAGACGGGTTAAGAAAAGACTTGGTGAACTTGAGGCAGGGCTCCCCGAAGGTGTTGAAATTCACACGAGTTATGACCGCTCGTCACTTATCCTTCGTGCCATCAACACCTTGAAGAAGACCCTGCTCAAGGAAATGACCGTGGTAGCCCTGGTTTGTTTCCTTTTCCTTTTGCACGTCAGAAGCTCCTTCGTCGCCATCATTACAGTCCCGGTAGGCATTGTCTTGAGCTTTATTTTTATCAAATGGCTTAACATCAATGCCAACATCATGAGTCTGGGAGGCATTGCCATTGCCATCGGTGTGATGGTGGATGCCTCGATTGTTATGGTGGAAAACCTGCACAAGCACCGGGAGAGGGATCACGACCTTTCTCACCGGGACGTGGTCGTCAAGGCCGCCACCGAGGTGGGCCCCGCACTTTTCTTCTCCCTGCTGGTGGTGACGGTCAGTTTTCTGCCTGTGTTCACACTTCAGCAGCAGGAGGGGAGACTCTTCTCACCACTGGCCTACACCAAGACCTTTGCCATGGCCATCAGTTCCGTGCTGGCTATTACGATCGTCCCGGTGCTGATGTACTACTTTGTGCGGGGAAAGATGGTCAGGGAATCCAAAAACCCGCTCAACAATCTGATGATCATGCTCTACAGGCCGATCATAAAGCTTGTGCTCCGGTTTCCGGTCCTGACTATCTTGTTGGCTGTCTTGCTGATGGTCGCAACGTGGTATCCATATTCAAGGCTCGGTTCGGAGTTTATGCCTCCATTGAACGAAGGGGACCTCCTTTACATGCCGACAACCCCGCCGGGCATCAGTATTACTACTGCAAGGACGCTTCTGCAGCAGACAGACAAGATAATTGCCTTGCACCCGCAGGTTGCTCATGTCCTGGGCAAGGCAGGGAGGGCGGATACAGCAACAGACCCGGCGCCGCTCAGTATGCTGGAGACACATATCATCCTGAAGCCACAATCTGAGTGGCCTAAGGGAAAAACCATCGAAGATATTATCCGCGAACTTGACAGCATGGTACAGTTTCCCGGCCTGACCAACTCGTGGACCATGCCCATAAAGACAAGGATCGACATGCTTGCAACAGGTATAAAAACACCGGTTGGCATCAAGCTTCTGGGTGATGACCTGGAGGAGCTGTCTGCCATAGGACAGGAGATAGAGGCCCTGCTGCGGGGTGTTCCTGAAGTGAGTTCGGTCTTTTCAGAGCGGGTCGTGGGAGGAAACTACGTAGAGATAGACGTGAATCGCAAGCAGGCCGCCCGCTACGGCCTCAAGATAGGTGATGTGCAGGACGTGATCAAGACTGCCCTGGGGGGAATGAACATCACAACCACTGTGGAAGGACTTGAGCGGTATCCGGTGAACGTTCGGTACCCGAGGGAGTTGAGAGACAACGTGGACAAGATAAAGAGGCTCACGGTTCCCTCGCCCATGGGGCATACGATTCCACTTGGGGAGATTGCGGACATACAGATTCGAAAAGGTGTGCCTGCCATCAAAAGTGAAAACGCAAAGCGCACTGCCTGGATCTATGTTGACCTGAAAACCCAGGACATTGGCGGCTTTGTCAAGAAGGCAAAAAAACTTGTGTCAGACACCGTCAAACTTCCTGCCGGGGTGTCTATGATCTGGTCGGGGCAGTACGAGTACATGGAAAGGGCAAACAAAAGGCTTTCCATTATTGTTCCGCTGACCATCGCCTTGATATTCCTGCTCCTGTTCATGAACTTCAGGAACATCACGGAAAGCCTGATCGTCATGCTGTCCCTGCCGTTTGGGTTGATTGGCGGCGTGTGGCTCATGTTCGTCCTGGGATACAATATCTCAGTTGCGGTCGTCGTGGGCTTCCTTGCACTTGCCGGGCTGGCAGCAGAGACGGGCGTGATCATGCTGGTTTACCTGGACGAAAGCTATGCCCGCTGGAAACGGGAAGGAAGGCTAAAGACCGTTTTGGACCTGAAAGACGTTATCGTGGAAGGCGCGGTCATGCGGGTGCGACCGAAACTGATGACGGTGGCCACGACTCTGCTGGCGCTTTTGCCGATCATGTTCATTACTGAGACAGGCTCCCGCGTGATGAAGCGCATTGCAGCACCCATGGTTGGCGGACTGATCAGTTCGACCATCCTGACGCTCGTCATTATCCCCGCGATCTACGTCCTGTGGAAGAGGTGGAGAGGAATGGAATAATACTGAGGGCCCCGATAGCTATCAAACGTCACGGCCTTCTTATTTGCATCGTTTTAAACAGAATGGAGAAGACGATGAAGGGGAAAAAAATAGGATACACATCCACACTTTTTTTGGCTATTATAGGCGCCTCGCTGCTCTATGCGGGGACTCAGCAGTTTGACCAGTCCATGCAGCCGGTTGTGGAAGCGTACCTGAAAATCCACCAAGCACTGGCTGAGGACAAGACAACGGGGGTGAAAGAGGCAGCTGAAATGGTTGCAGCGCTTTCAGAAAGTGTTGATCCGGGCACAGTAACTGGCGAACATGCCATGCACTACAAGGATGTGCCGGCGAACATCAAAACCGCTGCGCTGAAACTAGCAGAAGAAAAAGAGATCGGGCCTATGAGAGAGGCGTTCAAAGATCTTTCAAGGCCCATGGCCATGTGGGCGACCATGTCAAAACCGGAAGGGATCTATCTTGTGTACTGTCCCATGGCCAAAGGCTCGTGGCTTCAGACAGACAAGGTCATCCGCAACCCCTATCACGGCCATGAAATGCTTCACTGCGGTGAAATCATAGGGGGCGAGGCAGACGACGCAGTCTCTGATGATCACATAAAGAGTCATTAGGCTGTACTGTAGAATCCACGACCCAAGAGAAAAACACATTTATGAAAGAATCATCCAAGATCCCAGCCTGGCACTCGTGGATCCCTTGCTTTCTGGGGGTTGGCGTGGGGCTCGTTCTGTTGATCGCCGGGATACTAAAGGGCGTGGATATGCAGCTGTTTATCCGGCAGATCAGGGATTACGGCATTATATCCGGGCGTCTTGTTCTCTTTGTAAGCGCCTGGGGCCTGATCGTCCTGGAATGTGGGTTGGGAGCTGCCTTGATTCTTCTCTATCGCCCAAAAGTCGTTATGCCACTGACCGCCCTTCTTTTTTTGATCTTCACAGGCGTCACGGGTTGGGCTTGGTTCACCGGAGCCACGCAGGATTGTGGGTGCTATGGCGCCTGGATCCAGCATACACCGGGGCAGGCAGTAATCGAGAACCTGGTCTTGCTTGCTGTCACAGTCTTGGCGTGGATAGGTTGCCG
>JAQBAU010000265.1:0-12669 GCA_032126655.1 Desulfobacterales bacterium | reverse complement strand
AACCGGAGCATATTCCTCGGCAAGACGATCATGAGAAGCAATGATTTCGCCCATAGCCTCGGGCGCACCCCAACCGATCCCTCCTGACTCATCGTTTAACATCCACATCAGGCGCCGCATCACTACGCGGGCAGACTCTATATCCTTCTCGGCAAGATCCGCCACGACCTGGCCCAAGGCAGAGACAGCCCGCCACTTGATTTCCTCATCCTCGCTGAACAGGAAAGAAATAAGGGGATTGACGACCTGGCGGGCCGGCAGCTTGAGTAGTTCGGGGAGTGTCTGATCTAAACTGTCTGACCGGAGGAGATCAAGGACCTTGCGTTTCAGGGCCCGGGCACCTGGCTTGGCGGTATCCGTCATTTCCCCTTACCGTGAGAGAATTCCCATCGCTTGTCCATGTAATAGAGAATCGGCACGGCCGCCCTGGACAGCAGAAGAGACGCGACTTCCCCGGCCATCAGGGATATGGCCAGGCCCTGAAAAATAGGGTCGAAAAGAATGACCGACGCGGCCACAACAACAGCCGCAGCCGTGAGCATCATGGGACGAAAGCGGACAGCGCCGGCATCAATTACCGCCTCGTTCAGGGGCATTCCCTCCCGGAGCCGGAGTTCGATGAAATCTACCAAAATGATCGAGTTTCTTACCACAATGCCCGCACCTGCGATGAAACCGATCATAGAGGTTGCCGTAAAGAATGCCCCCATGAGCCCATGCACCGGCAGGATGCCCACAAGAGAAAAGGGGATGGCTGCCATAATCACCAAGGGGGTGCTCAGTGACTGAAACCATCCCACCACAAGGATGAAAATAAGTACAAGAACCACACCAAAGGCGATTCCCAAATCCCGGAACACCTCATAGGTGATGTGCCATTCGCCGTCCCATTTCATGGCATAGCGTTTGTCACTTTCGGGAATCCGGGCCGTGTGCTGCTTGATCTTATAGCCCTCTGGCAGAGAAATGGCATTGATTTTTTCCCGCATCTCCAGGATGGCATAAACCGGACTCTCTTTGGCGCCTGCTACATCACCGGTCACATAGACAACCGGCATCAGGTTCTTGTGGTAGATGCTCTGATCACATTCGGTTTGGTGTGCGTAGACCAGGTCAGAAATCGGCACCAGCTGGCCATCTGCCGAAGGAATCTTGAGGGCCGATAGCCGCTCGACGGTTGCCCGGTCTGCCAATGGAAGGCGAATCACAATGGGGACGTCTTCTTTCTCCAGCGGTTGATGCAGCAAGCCTCCTTGCATCCCTTTGAGGGCAAGCTGGAGGGTTTGATCAACCTGCTCGGCACTGATGCCGTGCAGGGCAGCCTTTTCTTTGTCAACGACAAGATTGACCTTTGCCTGCTTTTCTTCCATGAACCAGTCCGTATCTACCACCCCTGGCGTCTCTTCAAAAACTGTGAGGACCATTTTTGCGATCTGCCGCTGCCGCTCATAGTCCGGACCATAGATTTCAGCAACAAGGGTAGACAGCACCGGCGGTCCAGGGGGCACCTCTGCTACCTTGACGCGGGCCCCGCACTTATCTGCAATATTCTTGAGAGCAGGCCGAACCCGTTTGGCAATGTCATGGCTTTGAGCCTTTCGGTGGTGTTTGTTGACCAGGTTGACCTGGATGTCGGCCACATTGGAACCTCGGCGCAAGTAATAGTGGCGGACCAAGCCGCTGAAATTGAAGGGTGCAGCGGTTCCAATATAGATCTCATAGTCAACCACCTCATTGACCGTCTTCAAGAAGTCGCCCATCTCCATGGCGGCTGCGGACGTCTCCTCCAATGTCGCGGATTCAGGCATGTCGATAATCACCTGAAACTCGCTCTTGTTGTCAAATGGCAACATCTTGACCTTGACCCATCCCACGGCAACAAGCGCACAGGCTGCCAGAAGAAGCACCACCACACCCCCTAAAAAGGTCCATCGCCACACAGGGATTTCAATGATGGGGGTCATAATACGTCGGTAGAATCTGACGCTCCAACCTTCCTTCTCTCCATGTACCTGAGCGCCGTTATGCTTTCCATGTCTCAGCAGACGAAGCGATGCCCACGGCGTGACAATGAAAGCGACCAACAGGGAGAAGACCATAGCTGCCGAGGCTCCCACCGGAATTGGCCGCATATACGGACCCATCAAGCCGCCCACAAAGGCCATGGGTAAAATGGCTGCAATCACGGTCAGGGTTGCCAGAATCGTGGGGTTCCCGACCTCATCCACGGCCTCAATAGCAACGACTGACAAAAGACGGTCTACGTTCTCGGGGAGCCGGAAGTGACGCACCACGTTTTCGACAACAACAATGGCGTCATCGACGAGAATCCCGATTGAAAAGATGAGCGCAAAAAGCGTAATACGGTTCAATGTGTAGCCATATAGATAGAAAACCGCGAGGGTCAGGGCTAGTGTCACGGGTATGGCCAGAGCCACAACACCTGATTCCCTGCGGCCGAGAGCAATCCATATGAGGATGGTCACCGAGAACACGGCAATAAACATGTGCAGCAGGAGTTCGTCGGATTTCTCTTTGGCCGTCTCACCATAGTGCCTGGTTACTGTTACATGGATGTTTTCCGGAATGATTCTGCCTCGGCTCTCCTCCACCCGGCGCAGCACCTTTTCGGCAACGGTGACGGCGTTTGCGCCTTTTTGCTTGGCCATCGTGAGGGTAACGGCAGGGTATACCCCCTTGTAGGAACTATCTTCAACAATCCCCTTCTCTCTCGCCGCGGGACCTGCCCCGAAAAACACATACTGGTCGGGCTCTTCCGGGCCGTCAACAATCTTGGCAACGTCTCTCAAGTAAACAGGGTGATCGCCATGAATTCCCACGACCACGCGACCTACGTCATCCGGATCGCTCAAGAACCCACCGGTATGGACGAGCACTTCACCATCCGGCGAAGGGAAGCTCCCGATGCTCGATTCCTGATTGGCAGCCCGCAGCATGTGAGCAATAGTGACAGGGCTCAGGTGAAAAGCTGCAACCCTAACCGGATCCAGGAGGACATGGACCTGGCGGCGATAGCCGCCGATCACCGTTGTGGTTGAAGCATTGTCCTCACGCTTCACAAGATCTTCCACTTCAGCAACCACGCGGCGCAAGGTGTAGTGATCTGCATCTTTTCCCCAAAAGGTCAGGGACAGTATTGGAACATCGTCGATGAAGCGGGGTTTGACAAGGGGAGGGGAGACGCCCTCGGGAATCAGGTCATAATTGGCCATGAGCTTCGACTGGAGACGGACGATGGACTTCTCTTCATCTTCGCCCACAAAGAAACGGACCACGGCCATGGAAACGCCCGGACCCGAAGTGCTGTAAACGTACTCCACGCCGGGGATTTCCCACAGCAGCTTTTCCATCGGCGTTGTGACGCGTTCCTCTACCTCTTTTGGGCTTGCACCCGGCATCTGGACAAATATATCGATCATCGGGACAATGATCTGAGGTTCCTCTTCTCTGGGAAGGGCATGTACGGCTGCTAACCCCAGGAGGATGGAAGCAACTATGATGAGGGGGGTGAGCTTTGAGTCAATGAAAGAGCGGGCGATTTTTCCTGCCGCCCCGATATGTTCTCTCACTGGGCTACCTCCACTCTTGAACCATCTTGGAGTTCTGGCGTTGGTTCCAGTACATAACGGTCTCCCGCCTTCAGTCCGGACAGGACTTCAACGGAATCCCCATACGTCTTGCCGATTCGAATGAGGCGAAACCGTGCAGTGTTATCAGCATCAACCAGGTGAAGACCTGTGAGTTGTCCATGGCGAACGACTGCGGCGTGGGCTACAAGAAGCGTCTTGGCTTGACCGGTGGGAATCTGTACTCGAGCGAACATGCCGGATCGAGCCTTAGTATCGATGGGCAGTCTTACCTTTACGACAAAAGAGCGGCTTTTGGGGTCTCCGCCTGGAACGATAGTACAGACAGTTCCGTCCAGAGGCTCCGCCTGCAATGCAGGGACTTTGATCAAGACTTTTTGTTCGGGCTGGATATAGCTGATGTACATCTCGGGGATTACCATATCCACGCAAAAACGACTCGTGGTTTCCAAAGTCAAGAGCGGGGTGCCAGGCCGAGCAAGGTCACCCTTGTCAACCATCTTCCTGCTAATGACCCCGTCGTGCGGAGCTGTAATCACCGCATCTTTGCTGGCAACGCCTGCTGTTGTCAGGCCGGCCTCAGCCTGACTGATCCGTGCCGTAGCCGCTGCCACCATGGCCTCCGCCCTTTTCAGTGAAGCCTCCGCCTCCTGGTGGCGCGCCTGTACCTCTTCGAATTCCTGTTGACTGACAGAGCCGTCTTTTCTGAGACGCACGAATCGTTCGTAGGTGGCACTGGCAAGCCTACTTTGGGCCGTGGCAGCCTCCCGTGTTGATATGGCCGCTGCCACGGCTTTTTTAGCTTCGGCCAGACTCGCTTCTGCCCCTCGAAACTCTGCCTTCACCTGGCGCGGGTCGATAATGACAAGCGGGTCGCCCTCTTTTACCTGATCTCCTTCCCGTACCTGGACAGCCTCCACAGTCCCCAACAGCTTGCTGGCTAAGTGACTGGTGATGCCGGCCTGGACCGTACCAACCGCTTCATACATGACTTGCTGATCGGTCATATGTACGGTTCCCACCGGCACATTGGACACGACCGGAGGGGGTTTTGTCGTGGTTCCCGGCTCAATCTCCTCGCTACAAGCAAGTGGGAGGAGCGTTACGAGTAGTGCAAGCACCAAAGAGATTCGCTGTCGCATTATGGACTCCATTGGTTTTGAGTTAAGTCTTCAAGGGCGGCGGGCGGCTATCACGTGAGGAGATCCTGCCAGTTAGAGAACACCTTTTTGGTGGCAGCTACAGTCAGAAACTAGTTCAAGGGGTATTTTGGGCCTGTCATTTTCGTGCGGTTCACACCGTCACTTGAAGGCCTCTCCCGGCTTGACGCCGAATAATTTCAAGATTTTGGCACTTGGACAAAAACCTGTGAGCGCCGATTGCAGAAGGTTCGCACCCACAAGAGCTGTAAACCACAACCAGTGGACAGAGTGAATCTGGGACAACAACAGGCTTATTAGAATAAGGCTTCCTGCCAACATGAGGATTACACGGTCAATAGTCATAATGATCTCCTGTTACCCTTCCCGTAGAACGCAGGGGGATCTCCTGATTGGCTCACTAAAGGAAACGCCTAATTGCTCAGAACGTAATGATTTCAAAGCCCTCTTCCTTATACCGCGCCATGCTGGGGTGTCCGCTCATTTCGTCCAAGAGCCTCAATCCCTGTGCTTTGATTTCGTCTATGACGCCCATCTTGTTCGAGCAGGCTTTACAGGCGCCATCAATCAGATCGAGGCCCCATGCCTTTTCGTAAAGCCGAAACATGGGATTGCCTTCCTGCGCCAGTTCGGGCACCAACTTGGTTGCTGCCCCTTCTATCACGATCTTGACGTTATATCCGCGGTCATGCATATCAAGGGCGTTCAGAAGCACGTGGATGAAACACATGAACTCTCCATTGTAAGCAAACAAGGCCACCTTTTTCATGGACACATCTCCCTATAACCTGTCTTCAGCCCTCATCCCACGCAATACAATCACACGGGCAATTCTTGATGACCTCATCAACTTCCTCTTCAGGGTATTCCGGCAAGTCCACTACCTCAACGAGGCCTGAATCATTTCGCCTGAAAACTGTTGGGGCCATCTCCAGGCAGATTTCGCAGTCAGTGCATTCGGTTCTGTCGACAGAAGGAAACTTCACAACAAATTAACCTATTTGGTTGGGGTAATAGGCTTCTAAGCATTAGATAACCGGAGCATTGGAGTATTGGAGTATTGGAGTATTGGAAAGAAAGGAAATCCAACACTCCAGTACTCCATTACTCCGGCATCTATGTCCTACTTCTTCGGCAGCGCTTGGGCGATTTTCTTCCCTAGCTCGTATGCCGCCTCAACCCCCTTGTCATCAGGGACATATTGTATCTTCAGCCCAGGGTCGACTAGGTCGAACTTCATCGCCTCGAGTTCTCTATTGATTAACTTGACTGCCTCCCCGCTCCATCCGTACGACCCAAACGCGGCACCGATTTTGTTTTTTGGCTTAAGACCCTTCATGTAGGTCAAGAAATCGCTCACCGTTGGAAAGAGGCCATTATTAAGAGTGGGAGAACCAACGACAACCGCCCCTGCGTCCAGTACCTCCGTCATGACATCGCTTCGGTGACAGGCTCGAAGGTGCATTGGTTTTGCCTCCACGCCCTGTTCTACGAGCCCTGCTACAATCGCCTCGGCCATCTTCTGGGTGCTATGCCACATGCTGTCGTAAACGACCACAGCCTTTCTTTTAGGCTTCTGCATGCTCCACTCCACGTAGGCATTGATAATTTTTGCGGGGTCCTGCCGCCAGATGATGCCGTGATCAGGGCATATCGTGTCAATGGCAAGGCCCAACTCCTGTACTTTTTCCACCAGTTTGAGGATGAGCGGGGCGTAGATGAGCAAGATGTTTGCAAAGTACTTTGCGGCATGCGGCATGATCGCATCGCCGATCTCATCATCAAATCTCTCAGGCCCGGCATAGTGCTGTCCGAAGGCATCGCTGGCAAAGAGAAGCCTGTCCTCTTTTACATAGGTAAACATGCTGTCCGGCCAGTGGAGCATCCTGGTCTCTAAGAAGGCAAGGGTCTTCTTCCCGAGGCTCAGTTCCGTGCCGGTTTCAACAGGCTGGTAGTTCCACTCCTGGCGGAAATGAAGTGGAAGATTCTTCAGCCCCATCTTTGAGCAATAGAGTGGTTTGTCCTCTCCAATCCTGTGCATAACCCTTGGAAGGCCCCCGGAGTGGTCCATTTCGGTGTGGTTGCTGATGACGAAGTCGATTTTGCCTGGATCAATGATCTGGCTGATACCGTCTATCAGGTCGTCCTCAAAGCCCTTTTTTGCGGTATCGATCAGAACCGTCTTTTCATCCACCACCAAATAGGCATTGTATGTGGTCCCGGACTCCGTGGAATAGCCGTGCATGTCTCTGATGTTCCAGTCAACAGCAGCCATAAGGTATATGCCTTTGGCGATCTCTATCGGTTTCATTACTTCTTCCTTTGCTGAGAGTTTACTCTGATCTCGGAAATACACTCCCGAGTCATTTCAGGTTGATGATATAGTCATAGGCTGCCAGGGCTGCCTTAGCCCCTTCGCCGGCTGCAACGACAACCTGTTTGAAGGGAACATCGGTAACGTCCCCACAAGCAAAAACGCCGGCGATGTCTGTACGGCACCTGGAATCTACGACAACTTCTCCTATTTGATTCGTTTCCAGAATGTCCACGAACAACTCGGAGTTGGGCATGAGCCCAATTTCTATCATGACGCCCTGCACGTCAAGCGTTCGCCCTTCTCCGGTTGCGAGTGATTCTATCTCGACTGCCTTAACTCCAGAGTCGCCAACAATCCGAAGAATCTCGTGTTCGGTGAGAATTTCGACGTTGGGTGCTTTCGCCACCTTGTCTTGTAGTATCGCGTCACCTGTCAGGGGCGTCAAAGAGACCACGTACACCTGTTGAGCGACCTTCACAAGGTCCAGGGCTGCCTCCAGGGCCGAATTCCCACCCCCTGCCACAACAACGTCAAGTCCTGCAAACAACGGGGCGTCACAGGTCGAACAGTACGACACTCCCATGCCGAGGAATTCTTTTTCCCCTGGCACGTCCAGCAGCTTGTGGCGCTTTCCTGTTGCGATAACCACGGTCGTGCCGAGATATGTGTTTCCTTCTTTTGTGATTACCTTTTTTGTCTCGCCTGCGACTTCTACCGCTGTTACCTCCACCCCGACGAGCTTTTCTACTTCGTACTTGGTTACATGCTCCTCAAACTTGGCAATGAGATCGGCCGCGTCAACGTGACTGAAACCGAGGTAGTTATCCACGTCATAGGTCCAGGTTACCTGTCCCCCTATGTCTTTGCTGATAAACACAGTCTTGAGAACCTTGCGGGCGGCATAGATTGCCGCACTCAGCCCAGCCGGACCACCCCCAATGATGATCACGTCATAAAGGGAGCTAGCCGATTCCGATTTATTTCCCAACTTTTGATTCAACTCGCTGGCAGTCTCCAAATGAACAAGGTCATTCTATCAACCAATCGGTTCGCCGTGGACCAATACCTGAAGAAGAGAACCGCTGCCGGTCATCTCTTCCTGTTTCTCGATAGCAAGAACCGCAGACGGACAGACTCAAGCTTCGACTTCGGAACTCTGGTCGAGGCATTTCAGGGCAAGTTCGATACGGTCGGGTTCAAAACCCACCATCACGTCACCACATACGGATATGACAGGTACCCTGAGGGCACCGCCCGATATCTCTCGCATTTCCTCGAGCGCTGCTTTGTCCTTGGTTACGTCGTAGTCAGTAAACGCAATCCCTTTCTTGGCAAGGAACTCCTTTGCCTGTTTGCAATGGGGTCAGGTGGAGGTGGTGTATACCTTTACTTCCTCACTCACAGAAACCTCCTTTGTGTAAAGAGGGTTAAGCCTTAAGACTCATCTACTCTTTTTCAAACTGGTCCTTGGTTGCACCGCATATGGGACAAGTCCAATCACCAGGCAGGTCTTTAAACTTCGTGCCCGGATCAATCCCGTTCTCCGGATCTCCATCCGCCGGGTCATACACATACCCACACACTGTACATACGTAACGGTCCATGATGCCTGTGCCTCCTTTCGTGTAGAGTATTTCCTTCTAAAACAGTGTTCTGACTCATAAACCTTTCGAAGCCATAAAATTGGCCAAATCAGCCACGCGGCAGGAATAACCCCATTCGTTGTCGTACCACGTCACGACCTTGGCCATGTTGCCTTGCAGGACCTGGGTAAAGGCCATGTCTATGATGGAGGAATGCGGGTTACCCTTGAAATCTGTAGAGACCAGCTCTTCTTCTTCACAGGCCATGATCCCCTTTAAGGAGGTTCCAGCCGCCTTTTTCAAGGTGGCCCGTAACTCCCTGGTATCGGTTTTTTTCTTCAACAGGGCCACAAAATCGACTACTGACACGGTCGGGGTCGGCACCCGCAATGAGTACCCGTCAAAACGGCCGGCCAGATCGGGCACAACCAAAGACATGGCCTTAGCTGCTCCAGTGCTAGTGGGGATGATATTCTGCCCTGCCGAACGGGCCCTGCGCAGGTCCTTGTGAGCCAGGTCCAGGATACGCTGGTCTGTCGTATATGAATGCACTGTTGTCATCAGGGCTTTCTCTATGCCGAAGGCCTTGTGAATAACCAGGGCCGGCGGAGCCAGACAGTTAGTGGTACACGAGGCGTTGGAGACGATGTGGTGCTTCTTGGGACGGTAGGCCCTATGGTTGACCCCCATGACCACTGTCAGGTCTTCCTCCTTGGCCGGGGCGCTGATGATAACCTTCTTGGCGCCGGCTTCGAGGTGCGCCGAGGCCTTAGGCCCGGTAACAAAAAGGCCGGTGCTTTCGACGACAATATCCACGCCTGCATCATCCCAGGGAATCTCTGCGGGATCCCGGAAGGCGAAGTTCTTGATCGCCTTCCCGTTGATCATGAAGCCGTCCCTCTTGGCCTCCACTTTTCCATCAAACCGGCCGTAGTTCGAGTCATATTTGAACAGATGGGCATTGGTCTCAACGTCGAAAAGATCGTTAATAGCCACGACCCGGAGGGCTTTTGGGTGTCTTTCCAGGACAGCCTTCAAGACCTGGCGGCCGATACGGCCGAAACCGTTTATGCCAAGGCGAACCATGGTTCCTCCTTTAATTAGTTATCGTCCAGGCGATACTTATGAGCTATCGTAAGGTCATGATCGGTTTGCAGTGCTTCATGGAGCATGGCGTTTTCCAAGGCAATGGCGCTTAGGCTCGCGACCGCTTCTATGAACTTGATTTCCTGCTCGCCGAATTCACGGGTCCTGGTGGTAAAAAACTTCAACACACCAATGGCCCTATTCCCCACCATGAGTGGAACGGCAAGCACGGACTCCACCCCCTCTACCTCGGCCCCGGGCTGGAGATCTTTGTCGCTCCGGGCATCCTTCAGGTGGATGATCTTGCCTTTAAGGGCTTCCCGATCGGATTGGCTCTCTTTAACGAAAATGGGGCCTTTACAAACGCAACCTTCGGATAGCCCATGGAGCGCCCCCAGGCGAAGCGTCCCCCTTCGTGTATCTAATAGTTTGACGGAGCAAGCCTTAACGTCTATGGCCTCGGCCACAGATCTGACAATCTCTTCCAACACCCGGCACGGATCCAAAGAAGCATTGATGACTCGAGCCACGTCATAAAGCGCGGCAAAATAGTCCTTCTCTTTACTCTTCATGACTCACCTCTTCCTGCGAGTTCCTCTATTAGTCTTATAACCTTTCCCTCTACCTCATCTCTTACCTGGCGCATGACCTCGATCGATTTCCCGGAAGGGTCCTGCAATTCCCAGTCCTGATGCGTCGCACCCGGAAAGGTGGGACATGCGACTTCACAGCCCATGGAGATGACCAACTGCGGTGTGCCATAGCGAACAGCATCCTCAATTGACTTCGGCTTTCGATAGGCCACATCTATCCCTTTTTCTGCCATGACCTGTTCCATGACCGGGTTGACCTCTTCGGCGGGTGCGCTGCCTCCGCTTTCAACCTCGATCTTGTCTCCGGCATGATACTGAGTAAAAGCACTGGCCATTTGACTCCTGCAGGCGTTTTCCGTGCAGACGAAGAGAATCTTCTTCCTGCTTAAAAAAGGCGTCACAGACTCCTTTGCCATTGTCCTGGCATCCTCAAGCGCTGTGGAGTGGTTAGATATCTCTCCTGCCTTTTCGATCTTTCTGTAGAGGAGGCTTCCATCAAAGCTTGCGCCGACTGCATCAAAGAAGTACTTGGCTGTCAGTTCCACGCCGTCAAAGAGATTCTGTCCTTTTGTCGCGCCCACGGAAAACAGGAGACCGCGCCGCCATTTCCTGCCGGGATCAACGAGCTTGTGTACGTATTTCCTGGCCCAAAGGGTTTGAGATCGGTCGATGAGGGACTTGAGTTGGGCTGTAGGACCGTAGAAGAAAACCGGGGTAGCCATCACGATGATGTCAGCCTGGCGAAGCATGGGGAATATCCGCTGCATCTCGTCATCAACAGCACAAAACCCCTTTTCTTCACAGTTGCCGCATTCTATACACGGAGCGACTTTCACGCGGCTTGCGTGCAGACGATGTACATGTGCCCCGAGCCTTTCGGCTTCATCCATGAACGCCGAGAGCAAGATGCTGGTATTTCCCTTGAGACGCGGACTCCCCTGAAGACCAAGAACAAACATGAAAGGATATCACCCCTTGCGAAGAATAGCTGATGTCATAACTAAACATGATAAATCAACATGAATACCCAATTTAAGCAAGTCGAAATTTGCGCAGGCGGAGCGAATTGGTCACCACAGAGACCGAGCTCATAGCCATGGCAGCGGCCGCAAAGACCGGACTCAGAAATATTCCAAAGAAAGGATACAAAACCCCGGCAGCAATAGGAATTCCCAGGCTATTGTAAAAGAACGCCCAGAAAAGATTCTGTTTGATGACTCTCATTGTCTGAAATGAGAGCCTGATCGCTTCGGGCACCGATCGTAAGTCGTCCTTAATAAGCGTGATGTCGCTCGCCTCTACCGCTACATCGGTACCTGCGCCGATAGCAATGCCAATATCCGCTGTGGACAGGGCAGGTGCATCGTTGATCCCGTCTCCCACCATGCCGACAACCTCGCCCTCTGCCTGCAACCGCTTTATTTCGTCCACCTTGTCACCGGGCAGCACATCTGCGAGTATTTGATCAATGTTGACAGCGTCGCCAATAGCACGGGCTGTTTTTTCATTATCTCCGGTGATCATGGCCACACGCAGCCCCATTTTTTTTAAGCTGGAAACCGCTTCCCTTGCCGATGCCTTAGGCATGTCGGAAACAGCAATTAGGCCAATAACCCGGCCTTCTGTTGCCACAAGGATACAAGTCTTTGCCTCGCCGGCGAGTCTGTGCGCCTTCTGATCAAAGCCGTTCATTGCCACGGCCTCTTTTTCCATAAGCCGCAGGTTGCCTACCAGGTATGGTTTTCCATTCACCACAGCCCGGGCCCCAAGGCCTGCCAGGGCCTCAAAGTCCTCTACAGGGTCTGGACTCAACTGATTTTGACGGCCCTTCTCGATGATCGCTTGAGCTAACGGGTGTTCTGACACCGCTTCAATTGAGATAGCTTTCTTCAGGAAGTCGTGTTCGGCTATGCCTTCTGCTGTGAATACGTCCGTGACCTCGGGTTCTCCTTTGGTCAAGGTGCCGGTTTTGTCAAAAACGATCATGGTCAGTTTGTAGGCCTTTTCAAGACTTTCGCCCCCTTTGATGAGAATTCCGTTCTCCGCCCCCAATCCCGTACCCACCATCACAGCCGTGGGTGTTGCCAGCCCCATTGCACAGGGACAGGCAATGATGAGGACCGACACAAAATTCAAAAGAGCACGGCTGAAAGTGGGCTGGGGAACAAAATAGTACCAGATGATGAACGTGAGAACGCCTATAGCCAGTACAACAGGGACAAAGACGGATGCTACCCTGTCCGCCACACGCTGAATGGGTGCCTTGGACCCCTGGGCCTCTTCAACCAGACGAACAATCTGAGCCAGGGCGGTTTCGGCCCC
>JAQBAU010000264.1:0-9671 GCA_032126655.1 Desulfobacterales bacterium | reverse complement strand
AGCCGCAAAAAAACGAAGGAAA
Organism: Desulfobacterales bacterium; assembly: GCA_032126655.1. Taxonomy (GTDB): domain Bacteria; phylum Desulfobacterota; class Desulfobacteria; order Desulfobacterales. Next base: position 9,649 of record JAQBAU010000264.1, on the reverse strand, counting down.
GAATAGCCTAGCAACTAACTCGGCAAGGTGACAGATTTCGACGGCCCTGCTCTGAGATAACCCATTGCAATGGTATTGATTATTGTTGGTCCTTCGTTTTTTTGGCGGTGGATTTGGGGAGTTCGAACCCATTGTAGACAGCACTTTTGTGTGCTATGAGAACAACAGGGTTGACGATACCCGGATTGCATCGCCTACGCGGAGAGGAATTGTAGCATAATGAATCCACCTACAGGAGGAGCAGCTGGATCACCGGGCGCCGGTGTTGCAAATGAGGTGGTTGTAGCGTTTCTAGACGGCGCTGAGCTTGGAGGAACGATTGCAAGCTTCAATCCTCAGCTGCCCACGTTTTTTCTCCAGTCCAGTCAGGGGGGTGACGAGCCACCCACGAGGGAGATCGGGTTCGAGGGTGTTAGAATGGTCTCCTTCCTCCGCAGTGCGGCCGCGCCAAAAGGCAAAGTGGCCTTTCCTTCCACGTCAAGACTTGTGACTGTCCGCTTTTTGGACGGCGAAGTGATTCATGGCGTAACCCAGAGTTATTCCGGGGCTCGTATTGGGCTGTTTTTGGTTCCCACGGGACTCGAAGATGTGGAACGCATTTATGTCCCCATATCAGCGATTCGCGATGTGGTTTCGGTCAAACGGCTGGGAGAGATCCTGACCGAACAAGGGATGGCGACTCCCGAGATGATCGAACGTGCGATCCAGCAGCAAAAGCAGCTTAAGGATGAACAGGTTGGCCAGATTCTGCTCAAGAAGAAGGTCATCAGTGACGAACAGCTGGGGCAAAGCCTGGCAGAGCAGAAACAGCGGCCTGGAAAGAGAATCGGGGATATTCTGTTAGAGCAGGGTTTTGTTGACCGGGTTCAACTTGATGAAGCCCTGGAAAGTCAGGTGAAGCAGAGGGACAAGAAGCTGGGCGAAATCATGGTGGATATGGGTTATGCCACCTACAAAATGATTGGCATTGCTTTGGCAATCCAGTACAACGCCCCGTTCATGGACCTGAGTAGCCAGACAATTGACCCCCAACTGCGCGAGTTGGTACCTGTCAAGATTGCAAGCCAATGGCAGATTATGCCGCTCAATCTCCAGCAAGGGGTATTGACCATTGCCATGGCAGATCCGACTGAGCAGTCCGTTCAAGAGGAAGTCCGGAACCTAACGGGCCTTACGGTGATTGCCGTAGTATCCACGCCCCAAGATATTGCTCGCACCATTAACCGCTTCTACGGGCCGTAGGAAGCGGGATCACCCACATCTCTACGTAATAGGTGTTTCAGGACAAGGAGTGGTGTGCTTCCTCAGTTTTTCCTCTCACCAAATAGTTCAAAAAATAGATAATAGCCATAGAACTTGTTTTCAAGATGGGTTCTAGAATCTTTTTACAATGTTTCCTAGGGCCTGTTGAGCCTTACTAGCCCAGGGCTTTTTCTTGTCTTCAGCAAGGTCGGCAAGCATCTGTGTCGAGAGTTTTGTGCCCACTTTGCCAAGGGCATCACAGATAACTCCTATGGCTTGGTCACTCAAGGCCGTTTCTTTTTTCCTGAGCAACCTGGAGATGGTTCCAGTATGACCACGCTGCTTCAGGATTTCAAGGAGTATCTCCTCAGGGGTCGTCCCACCATAGGAAACATCGTTGCCCATTAGTCCCAGTGCCCAGTATATCTGGTTCTCTATCTGTTCGGCGCCTTGTGCAGGAGCTTCCATGGTGGTTTTCAACATCTCCAAGAAGACAAGTATTGCCTTCCTGCTCTTTACAACGCCCAAGTAAGTGATTGCCGTTCTCCGCACCTCAGCGTCGGGATCGTTGAGTGCTCGCAACAACACCTCTTCCGCATCGATTCTGCGGGCATCAGCCAGCAAGCTCAGCGCGTGTTTACGTACATGAGCATCCTGATGGTTGCAGTATTCATCAACCACCGGGGCCATTTTTTCCTTTGTTTCACGATTCCCCGTGGTAACGACTGTCTTTATGACATTGGCAACAACGTCTCCCGAAAATCTTTCTGCTTTCAGGGCCTGTTCTAAGTGAGAAGTCGCGGCTGGCCCCATTTGAAGCAGTAGTTCAATAGCATTTTTGCGGACCCACATATCTTGAGCTTGCTCTATCACGGCAAGTAGGGGCATGATCATGGGGTCCCCCAAAAGGCGGATCAACGGATAAAGCGCCAATCGACTCTTCTTATCGCCCGACATGAATCTGTCTTTGAGTTGCAAAGGAATGTCACCCGACACGATTTGTTCCAGTACGGCAGCTGCTTGCTCACCCCTTATTTCCTCTTCTTGGGCACATTTTTTTAGAATACCGTGAATCTTCTGAAACTCTCCGAATCTCCCTGCCTTTATCAACCACGGCATGATGGCGGAGATAGACTTCATAAAGGCATGATATTCCTTTTCGTCCTCGGTTTCATCGAGACGGGTAAGCATAGTGTCAGGGTCACTCAGAAAGGTCTGGAGGAACTTCTTTAAGAGTTCCTCTTCCCTTAGTTTTTGGGGCAACTCATCAAATGAAATCATCCCATTCTTGTAGAGCTTCCGTACACACGTTTCCGCTTTTCCAGCACTAACCCATTTGAGCCTCTCTTTTAAAAAGCCAAAGATTCTTTCGAGCTTCTCTTCATAGGCTTTATCTTTAACAAGGTTTTTCAACTGAGAAGAGCTGTACATGAACTCATCAACATTGGAACAAAGCACGTCTTCGGAAAGGGAATCTATGATATCCTTTTCAATTTCTTCCTCTGCCATGACTTTTGATTGGATCAAATCGCTATTGACCAATGTTGCAAAGGACAACTTGGGATCTTTTAGTGGTCGCAGGACGTCTGACACGACCTCTTTCTTCACAGCCCTCAGTTCTTCTTGCTCGAGGTTTCTCAATATTGGAATCAAAGAAATATCTTTTCTCAGGCGCGAGAGAGCAACCCACGCACGCCAGGGAATGTTTCTTTCCCACTTGATGAGGTCTTCGTTGAAGATAAATGATATGTTTTTGACTTGCTTCTCCTGTAAGTAGAGTATAAAGCGGTCCCTTTTGCTTCTGTCGCGAATATCGGTCAATACGTGTTTGCTCATGATGTCGATGAAATGATAAAATTCTTCTCTTTCCATCTTCTGCTTCAGAGTGAGACTGATCAATTCTTTTCTTTCCAAAAACCGTATCAGCTTCTCGTCGTACAATTCAGCCATGCCTGCAAACATCAGGGCCTTTAGTTCGCATGGCTCAGGGAGCATGCCCTCAATCAAGACCTGTTGATCCTCAGGGGTGTCCTTTACCAGAAAAGTCAACTCCCCCTTTTTGAGCAACAGTTCCGAGAATTTTGCATACAGGCCCGCCCTGGCTTTTTCTGACTCGGGATGATCAGAAGTATAGTACCCTGTTCGCAAAAAGGCCTGAGCCAACGAGACTATGAACTCAGAGAGCTGTTCAAGTCTCTTTTCGTCAGCATCCAGAGAGACTCTGACTTTCTCTTCAAGGGGTTTGTCGCTGTCCATGATCCGTGGCCTTTGTGTCAGGTTTTCCCCGCCTCGGCTTTATCCAACATAGAAGTTCGCGGCTTCCGAAGAACCAAACTCCCACAAATATCTCCTGGGTATGATCCTGTCACGCGTTCCACCCAAGTTAGGTTATTGTGTCGTGAACCCTGTATTGTAGAGTATAAGAACGGAATTTGTGAGCTACGCTTTAGGGAAGTCGACGATCGGGCCAGTGTCGTTTACTATATCTTCAACAGGTCTCCGAGGTCCCTGGAATGCTTTCCGGTGCAGATGAAGTAAGGATTAAGAAGCTCGTGCTTATTATAGTCAAGCGGGGTCCCATAAGTCAAATTTGTTACTGCTCCTCCACTTTGTTCGACCACACACTGTCCGGCCGCTGTGTCCCATTCCATGGTAGGACCGAGTCGTGGATACACGTGTGCTGTTCCTTCCGCTACCAAGCCGAACTTTAGGGCGCTCCCCGCAGGAATGAATTCAACATCTCCATACTTCTGTTCAGCTGTCTGAACGAAGCTTGTAAGAGCATCTGAGGCATGTGAACGACTGCCGACGACTGTTATCTTCTCCTCTGATCTATCGGGGGCGTGATCAAGCGGCAGTTTGTTTGCGAGATTGAGAATTCGATCGATAGGGCTGTTCTCTTCTGACGACTTTTCGTAGTCGTTAAGAAATTGCGAGACTACCTCCGCGTCTTCCAGCTTGTAAGCGCCAAGTCCTTCTGCAGCAAAATAAAGGGACCCGCTGGCAGGAACGAGAACAACCCCCAGCACCGGTCTATTCTTATTGATCAACGCTATGTTGACGGTAAATTCTCCTCTACGATGGATAAACTCCTTGGTTCCGTCCAGAGGATCGACGAGCCAGAAGTATTCCCAGTTTTTTCTCTCGTCATACGGGGCATGTTTGCCTTCCTCACTGAGCACAGGCATTTCTTTCAAGGGTCCAATGGACAGGTGATGCAAGATAATGGAGTGGGCTCTTTCGTCTGCAAGCGTCAGAGGCGTCTTGTCATCTTTGTACCTAACATCGATTTGCTCCTGGTAAACGGAAAGGATTACCTCACCGGCCTTCTTTGCCGCTATCAATGCATGTAATAGGCATTCCCGAAAAAAATTGTCCAGGTCGTTCATATTCGGTTCTTTCCCCCATGAAGCAAGAACTTTGGTTTACGGACCCATTGTAATCGAACCAAAGAAGGGTTTGCAAGAGGTTATCCAATGAAGAGCACGGGAATGCAGTCCCTACACCTGTTCCGTTAGCGTCCAAACGTTTGGATAGGACTCAGGTCGAAGAACTCCCCGCAGACGATCGGGGAGGCGACGATGCAGCGTCAGGAGTTGAGGATACGTTTTGAACGTTTGGCAAGGCGGCCGGGATTTGGTAAGGTGTTCAGAAGGCATTGTGAGGTAGGACGTGCAGGAGGAAATCAAAAAGGCTGCAGAGATCATCTGTCAAGCCCCAAAAACCGTTGCACTGACAGGAGCTGGCATTTCAGTGGAGTCCGGGATACCGGATTTTCGCGGTGCCGGTGGCCTGTGGGAACGCTTCGACCCCATGGAGTACGGAACCATTCAGGCTTTTCGGGCCGATCCGGAAAAAGTGTGGACTATGCTCCATGAGATGTCCGCGGTGATGAAGAAGGCGCAGCCGAATCCTGCCCACAAAGGGCTCGCGCAACTCCAGAAGATGGGTAAGCTTCATAACATCATCACCCAGAACATAGACGACCTGCACCAGGCAGCCGGGGCGACAGGTGTCATCGAGTTCCACGGAAACTGCAAGACCCTTGTTTGCCTCGCATGCGATCAGCGCTTTGGAACGGAAGAGATTGAAGAGGGGCTCACTCCAAGATGTGCCTGCGGAACCATCCTTAAACCAAACGTGGTTTTCTTCGGGGAGCGAATTCCGTCAGGAACCCTGCCGGAGGCATACGCGCTGGTATCTTCCTGCCACGTACTGCTGGTTGTGGGGACTTCGGCTGAGGTGACTCCTGCAAACACAATCCCTTACACCGCCAAGATGGCAAAAGCAAAGATCATAGAAATCAACCTGATGCCCACCGTGCTCACGGAAAGCCTCACGGACATCTTTTTGCAGGGAAAAGCAAGCGAGATCGTCACTAAACTGGTGCATGAGGTCGAAAGGATAGTGTCTCAAGGCGAAGTCACGTAGGTGCAGGCTGGGCGATTATCTATCCGGATCCGTACACATGCTGCAGAATCTTGTCTATCCGTTTTGCGTCCGCACTGATCCAATACACCCATTTGTCGTCCCTGAAGACGTAATGGGTCTGCCTCATGCCGTCAAACGCAATAACCTTCAAACCCCTGACACACAAATCGCGATAATGACTGAACGGGGATCTTGTGTTGTCTTTCATCCTCTGAATCATGATCACGATTTGCTCTTCGGCAAGTTCTTTTGACGCGGCTTCAGACACCCATATGGTAGCCTTTTCATGCGGCCCTTTGTAATGTGCTATGAAGCCGGCGACCACATCGATGGGCATCCCGTGGAGCTTGTTGATGGCCTTCATGGCAGCATCTCCGCTGATCCACTCGACCAGTTCCAAACCTTCAATATGAGGGTCAAAGGGTTCACCTGGCCGCGACTCTTCATTGCACCCGGCTAACAGAAGAGCGAACACGAACAATGGCCAGAGATTTCTAAGACAAGACTTCAACATAAGCAGCCTAACGGAGTAATGGAGTGATGGAGTATTGGAGTACTGGAACAAAAAACGGAGTCTTCTTCTTAACCATTACTCCAGCACTCCAATACTCCATTGTTCCATTATTATGGTGGGGTCTGTGAACCTGTCGTTTCAAACAAGTCCTTAGCCTGGTATATGACTTCAAAGGATAGGAGCTCCCCGTCTCGGAGCACCCTTATGTTCCCTTTCTCACCAGGTTTTTTCAAGCCGATCAGATAGGTAAGATCAAATTTTGTCTCAACTGGCTCGCTGTCCAACGCCACCAAGATATCATTTTTCAGCAATCCAACTTGCTGCGCAGTTGAGTTGTCCAGCGTTCCGAGAAGCTTCACACCTTCGTCACTGTCCTGGATAATGACGCCCAGATGCACCTTCTGTCCCCTGAGATCCTCGTAGCTGACAATCCAGGCAAAATCACCCGGCTGAAAAGGGATATCCGGCATGGTGACATCCATTAACCTGTCCCTTTTCTCGGGCGGAATGCGGACCGTGGTTGGAAGAACAATGGCGTAGGGTAGTGGAAGTCGACGAAAGACCCGACGAGGGATCCCAAAACCGTATTGAATATGGTGAGTGCCGGCAAGGACCAGTATTTTTTTGTCACGGCCGTCTTTGCTGTCAAGATATTCCGCGATGCTTTGGGCCATAGATTCATCCCATAACACCTGAGCCCTGTAGAAAGTCTCAAAATCCATTCCACCCATTGGATGGTCGTCAAAAATGGCTTTAACGAAAACCCGGTGGTATGGATCTTCGAGGTCCATGTCAGGCAGCTTTTCTTGAATTTGGTCCGGGGCCTCTGCGTTTTTTGTCTTTTCCATCCAGTCGTCGGAGGCCCGAATGGCCACGAGAGGTATTCTGTGGGCCTGCATGTACCGCAAGATGGATCTGTAGTATTCGAAGTTGTCACTCCAGTTGTGTATCCACACCTTCAGGAAATCTTTTTCGTCTAATTCCCCTGATATCCATTGATCAGCGGCCTCCTGCGAGGACCTTTTGAGCATTTCCATGGCGACCGCTATTTTCTGCGGATAGCGTTCTGCAAGCGCCTTGAGAATATCCATCTGTACCTTGTGGCTGTAAACATTGTCGTGGGTTTCCGACACGTAAATAATCCTGGCTCCCTCTATGGCACTTACCAGTTGCGGCTCGGTTACCTTAACTCCGGTTCTAAGGTGAACGATGTCGCCTTCTTCAAGGGAAGAGAGCTCTTGGTAGGGTGACTGCCAGTGATGTTTGTGGCTGGCACAACCTGTGAAAAGGATGCACAAGATGGCCAACACGGCTTTCTGCAACACCGTCAGTCTAGCATTTAAACATTCCATCATCGTATACTATCACTCTTTTGCCCGAAGTCAGATGGGCAGTTACAGTCTTTTTCTCAGTGTTCACCAGGTCCCAGTGAAGTGCTGAATCATTCAATCCTACTTCTTTCTTCTTCTTCTCTGTCAACTTAGACGGATCGCCATCGTATGTGTCTGAATATGATGCCCCTAAAGCGATATGGCAGTTTCCGTAGCGACCCCCGTGGTTCTCGTCGTAAAGCGTGTTCGCCATGAACTTGTCAATCTTAGAGAATCGTTTGTCGGTCAAAGAAAACTCCCCGATCTGTTTCGCGCCCGTGTCCATAGAAAGTTGCTTAATGGCAAAGTCTTCACCTTTTCGTGCTTTGACCCTGGTCGCCTTCCCCTTTTTGAACTCCAATCGTATGCCTTCCACGCGGTTTCCATTTCGAAAAGAAGGCTGGTTGGCAAAATAGACCCCTTCAGTCCCCCTCCAATCCGGTGAAACAAAGAGTTCAAAACTCGGAATGTTGTGGCCGGAGATACCGAGCCACCTTCTTCTTTTGCCAGGGGTGATTCTCAAATCGATCGATCTTGATTCGATGTGATAATACTCCACGTCCATGCTGTTTATCCATTTCTTAACAGCCATGGCGTTCCTGTAAATGCTCTTCCAGGCTTGAACCGGATCATCCTGGTCAAGGTAGCAGGCTTTGATGACTTGATTTGTGTATTGCCTCATGGAAAGCCTGGCGTGTTTTGCCAGCTCTGGGGTAGGGAGCATGCAAAGTGTCCACCCAAACGTCCCTTTTTCTTCCCGTTTACGAAGAAGGTCTCGAAGGGGTTTTCTTGCCACAGCTGCTTTTGCGATCTTTTTTGGATCTATGCTGCTGAGATGGGTCAGGGATTCGGGTGCAAAAAGATACAGACTCCCGTTGATATTTTCGTGGAGTTTCTTTGCGCCGGGCGCCTCAAAGACGAGTTGTCTGTGGTTCGCCTTTTCGTAGAAAGTCTTTTCCATTTCCGATGTCAGGCCAAAGCGCACGACGGGATGCATTCCCATATCCAGAATCTTCGCCTGTAGGCGCTGGGCCAGTTTGACGGCACCAAGGTCGCCTCGAATCAAGACAATGTCATTCTTGAGGAACCTCCCGGACCTTGCAGTTGTCAGACCCCAGAGAAGGACATCCGCGTATTTCTCCAATTGAACGTTCGTAAGCATTGCATCTCTCCTTTAACCGTTTTTATTGCAATTCGAAGTCTGCCACTACAGGAAAATGGTCTGACGGGTGGACTCCATCTATCGGCTCTTGCAACACGTTGCATCGGCCGAGGCGAAGAGGCCCCCTGAACAGGATCCAATCAATATAACCGCCGGCCGGCTTACCCGTAAATCGATGGAGCGTAACGGGGTATGGGGGCTTGAAGGTTTCACTGAAACTCGGGCCGACCTCTCCATCGACCTCCTGTCCGGTCAGCCATCGATAGCAGGAGGTTTCAGGTGTGGCGTTGAAATCGCCCATGAGTACTACCGGGATCTCATCACTGTATGAGCCAAGCTGTTCTTTGATTACGCGCGCAGCACCCATTTGGGCAGGGTCCTCAAAATCAAAGTGTGTATCAATACATATCAAACGTCGGCCGTTTACCTTAAACAACCCAAGAGTAGCCTGTCTTGGGAAGCTGCTGCTGAAAGAGCGGCTGGGAACATGAGGCGTTTCACTCAGGAAGAGGTGGACACTATCCTCGCAAACGATCGTTTTGCGATAAAGCAAGATATTGTCCTGCCAGAATTTTGGAGCGGGGTGCCGTTTCCCTATATACATGTATTCGGGTAGATTTTGGGCCAAGAAATCGACCTGGAAATCATTGGCCTCCTGCGTGGCAATGAAATCCGGGTTATTCTCTCTGAAAAGCCTCACCACGCTTTGTTTGCGATGATCCCATCCGTTAGGCCCGTCGTCAGCAAGACCAAAGCGCAGGTTAAGGGAGAGCACTGATATGCGACTCATTGTTCTAATCCCTTATCCCGCATACAGCGAAGAGAGATATTTATTGATGTCAAGAGTTAGTCCCTTGAAGTTGTCAAAAGTGATGTCCGCAAAACCAAGGTTTTCTTCACGCTGAATTACTTCGAAAATCTCAAGGTAAT
>JAQBAU010000263.1:0-48018 GCA_032126655.1 Desulfobacterales bacterium | reverse complement strand
GGCAAACTTGACAGACGGTGGATCAGGGACTCCTTTCTCGGTTGACGCCACATCGCTTAATTGATATTATTAGAAAATCATTGAGGGCAATCCAAAACACGCATCATCTTTGTCAACCTTGCTTCTTACCTATAGACACACAGACTGGGTTCAGATTTCATTGCTACCGTGAAAGGTGGTTTGTCCAGACTGTCACACGAACAGATCATAAACGCATTGGCCGTGTCTCTGGGCATTGAGCAAGAGTACACGGACAATTGGGGGACCCTCCAACGCCCCTCCCTCGACACAAACCAAAATATCCTCAAAGCACTCGGCGTTGACATTGACACAGAGGCACGTGCAAGCAAGGCATGGCATGTCCGGCAGGAAAATCAACGGGCCCAACTGACAGAACCCGCCATCGTGGCCTGCCTCGCCAGCCTCCCCAACGAGCTGCTGTTTCAAATCCCCCGTACCCGGCAAGGCCCTTCCGAAGATCCGTCAACGCCGCATATAGAGGTGGCCCTGGAAGTCACACACGAAAACGGTAATGTCCAAAGCTTCCATTTTTCTCACAAGGACTTGGCATTGCGTGAGAGCAACACCGTAGGGGAAAGGGTGTACGAACACTGGGGCCTTCCATTCCCAAGACTCCAAGCTCTGGGCTATTACAAGTTTCATCTATCTGCAAGCACTGGAAATGAGCGGTGGTCGCAGGTGATCTCGGTTGCCGTATGCCCCAGACAGGCTTACACCCCTCCCGCCTTGGAGGGCGAAAGACGCGTGGCCGGTATTGGCATAAGCCTTTACGGAGTGCGATCTGAGAGAAATTGGGGCATCGGTGACTTGGGCGATTTGAAGGAAATTCTGCGTTGGGCGGCTCACGACTTGCATGCCAGCCTGGTCGGTTTGAATCCTCTCCACGCCACCTTCAACCGCAGGCCATTCAATACGAGTCCATATCTCCCAATGAGCCGATTCTACCGTAACTTCATCTACCTTGATGTGCCCGCCATGGAGGACTATCAAGATTCGCCAAAGGCCCAAGACCTGGTCAACGCTCCTGAGACACGACGTCTGCTCGACGAAGTCAGGGCATCGCACACGGTCGCCTACGAGAAGGTGGCAGCGTTGAAGCACAAGGTGCTTGAGAAAGTCTTCAGGAGTTTTCTTGGAAAACACTGGAATGGGGGCAAAGCCAAGACCGACCGGCAAAAGGACTTTGAGGACTATATGGAAAGGGAAGGGGCCCCATTGGACCACTTTGCCACATTCTGTGCCCTTGATTCAGTCCTCCGCTCGCAGGATCCGGAGATGTGGGTCTGGTCACAATGGCCACCGGAATACCATCGACCCGACACGGAAGCAGTGAGGCAGTTTCAAAAGATTCGTTGGGAAGAGGTCCTTTTCTACAAGTTCATCCAATGGCAGCTCGAGGAACAGCTCGCACACGTGCAGGAGCACGCGAAGGGACTTGGGATGTCTCTTGGGCTTTATCATGACCTGGCTCTGGGGGTTGACCGTTTCAGTGCTGACTTCTGGGCGTATCAGGATTCTTTTGTCCCTGGACTACGCTTGGGAGCCCCGCCGGATGCCTTCTCCCAACAAGGCCAAGATTGGGGCCTCCTCCTCCCCAACATGGAGAAGCTTAGTCAGACCGGGTATGACTTCTTTGTTAGAGAGATCCAGAAGAACTGCGCTTTCGCCGGAGCGTTGCGAATTGATCACGTAATGAGGTTATTCCACCTTTATTGTGTTCCTGAAGGCGACCTGCCTAAGAACGGGGCCTACCTAACTCAACCTTTTCAGGATTTACTCAGGATTATCGCCTTGGAAAGCGTTCGGAATAAAGTCGTGATTATCGGTGAGGACCTGGGGACGGTGCCACCGTACATACGAGATGCATTGGCTGAGGCAAATGTGCTGTCATACAGGCTCCTCTATTTTGAAAAGGATGAACAACAGAATTTCATACTTCCACAGAACTACCCTGAACTGGCGCTTGTAACGATCACAACCCATGATCTGCCCACGCTGGCCGGATTTTGGATGCATGCCGATGTTAAGATTCGGGAGGAAGCGGGCATGTTCAACGACCCACAGGCTGTGATCAATGCATCTAACGAAAGAGAATCTGACAAGCGGAGACTGTTCGATGTTCTGAAGGTCCTTGAGCTCCTTCCTGAAGCCTATAGCGATAATACAAGCGCCCATGAAGAAGTGAGTGAGGAGATCCTTACTGCGGTGATAGGCTTTCTTGCCATGACACCCGCCAAATTATTTCTTGTAAGCCAAGAAGATCTGTTCAAAGAGACAGACCAGCAAAATCTGCCAGGAACGACATCGGAATACCCAAACTGGTCATTAAAGATGAAACATACGGTGGAACAACTCAGCAGTGACTCGGAAGTGAGGAGATTTTGCGAGGTGTTTAGGAAGGTAGTCGAGAAATCCGGACGAAACAAACACGTAGCATAGAGGAGGTACTATGCCACAAAAAGGAAAAAAGACGGAATCCTCTTTGAATCCTGAGATCTCCAGAGAGCTTCACAAACTCCAACTCGCCAGTCAAAAGATGTCACAGGCAAAAAAGGCGAACTGGCCTAGAGAGGAGTGCTCTTTTGAACAGGCACAAAGGGCCAGGTTAAGGGACGTCCAGTTGAAAATCTTGAAGGACGAGCATTACGACAAGCACAAGAAAGCCGACAGGAAGATCGGAGGGGTTCGGGGAAAGTTCCATCCCTCACTTGAGAGAACGCGCAAACGAACATGAGGCAAACCCTCTGTTGAACAATGATGACAACACCAAGCTCCAGTACCGTAGCCCTTGTTAAGGGTCCAGACCGTTACGATAATATCAGAGAGGCTTTGGCCCTCCTGGGTGAAAAAGCAGTCTTTGGGAAGAAACATATTGTGAAACCGAACTTTGTGTCCACAAAGGTTCAGTTGGCAGCTACCCATCGAGACGCCGCAAAGGCAGTAATCGATCATATCCGCACGGAGAGTGACCATCCGGTGATCATAGCCGAAGGCGCTGCCGCCTCCGACACATTTGAGGGCTACAAGCATTTTGGCTTTACCACACTAGCGGAAAGATATGGAGACGTTGAACTTTTCGATTTGAACAGGGATCTTTATGAAACTGTGGCACTCTACGATGAAGAACTAAAGCCCCAACCCTTTCGCATATCAAAAACGATGATGGAGAGTGACCACCGAATCTCCCTCTCGATCCCCAAGACCCATGATGCCGCGGTGGTGACCCTGAGTCTCAAGAATATGGTCGTTGGCAGTCTCATTCGTGATATGGGATTCAACCTGGTGAACCTCATGGGGGGCGCTGTGGATCGACTCATCAAAGTGGTTCCGTCCTGCCTGAAACCCCTGTTTTCTTTCCAGGGGTTGAGTCGAATGGGTATTACGAAATTCTCGGGCAGCGACAAGGTCCGCTTGCACCAGGGCTACCTGAGGATACATTTGTTTCTCTACCAGCTTGTCCGCATCATCCCTCCCCACTTGTGTGTGCTGGATGGTTTCGCCGCCATGGAAGGAAATGGGCCGGTCTCCGGAAACAAGGTTGACTGGGGCGTGGCTGTCGCCGGTACAGATGGGGTAGCGGTCGACACAGTCGCTGCGCACCTGATGGGGTTTGATCCCGAATCGATCGGTTATCTGAGCTTCTGCAGCCAGGATGGACTGGGAGAAGGCAACATCGACACTATCAGAATCATAGGATCCCCGCTTGAGGAATGCCGGCATCCGTTCAAACCCCATCAATCATATCAGACGCAGCTCGGTTGGCAAAAAGAGGGGGAAGCAGTCTTCCAAAAACTCAAGGAACATCTTAACAAGGAGAACCGCCCACAGGCGGTGCGGTCAGGAATTTTTGAAGCCTCCCCGTCTTGAAGAAAGGGGCTCTGCTGAGCCTCAGCGCTTGGTGTCCGGGGTGTAAGCCGTTAAAGGGTCGCTGTACGAATGGCAACGCATAGCATTGTAGTGCAGATATACGAAATACAGAATCCTGCGGAGGCTGAGGCGATAATTGCGCTTGGGGTTGATCGGATTGGCAGTGTTATTCTCTCTGAAAAAGACTGGAAAGTCCCTGCCATTAGAGAGGCGGTCATAGTTTCAAAGGAAGCCGGGGTGAAACACAGCCTGATCCCGCTTTTCGTCACAAAGGAAGCCTTGTTTCACTCCGTCGACTACTACGCACCAAACATCATCCATTTCTGCGAGGCTTTCGCTGATGAAGCAAGTTTGAAGATGTCGGGGGAAGCCCTTGCTGACCTCCAGATCTCCATCAGAGAACGATTTCCTGAGATCGAAATCATGCGTACTATTCCTGTGCGGGCCTCTAAAGGTGAACAGATCATTCCGACCTTTGATGTGGCGAAGTGTTTTGAAGCAGCGAGCGACTATTTCCTTGTGGACACCTCTCTGGGTAACGAGCCTGTTCATGGATTTGTTGGCATCACCGGGCACACCTGCGATTGGATGGTGGCCCGGGAGCTCATAGAAACGAGCCCCCTGCCAGTTATTTTGGCGGGCGGGCTCTCCCCGCAAAATGTTTATGAGGCTATCATGGAAGTTCGGCCGTTTGGTGTGGATAGCTGCACAAGAACAAATGCGGTTGACGGAGACAGAAGACCGATTCGGTTTCGTAAGGACAAAAACGCCGTAAGGGCTTTTGTTAAAGCAGTGCGACAGGCTGAAATTGATCTTTCCAGCGGACAAAACGAACCCGAATCACTTGGCGGAAGGAAACGATTATGACGGAAAGAGACGCTATCCTCGACTTCATGATGGGGGAGAGAATGAAAGCAGCCCTCATCGTCGGGACACAAATGGCCATGCTCATTGAAGGGCTTCCGGAACATGAAAGAGCAGGCGGAAACCGGGTTTTCTCCACCTTCTTGAGAACCCTGTATGGAGATATAGGGTTGGCCCACAAGATCTCTCCTCAAGATGGGTGGGCCAAAATTCGGGAGCAGCTTGACGGGAGTCTGGTCATGGTCGATTCGAAAGTCTCCCACGGTGCCCTGGACAATCTTTCACGAGCCATCACTTATGCGACAACTATCAGCAACAAAGCCATGACCTTTCTCAAAGAAAAGGGGTTGTTATGAGACGAGAGTACCGGGGGCACGGGCTCGTTTGCCGTTCTCGCGGAAATGAACCTGAATGAAGACCACTATCAGACATGGTATAGATGGTGCCGAGACTGCCGGTGGCACTGTTGTCATCATCGATGTCTTCCGTGCAAGTAACACGATTCTGATGCTACTTGCTCGAGGAGCATCGTCTGTCATTCCCGTAATGAAGGTAAAGGAAGCTTTTGATCTAAAGAAGCTACATCCTGAATGCTTGCTGGCCGGGGAGCGTAAAGGAATAACGATTGACGGATTTGATATGGGCAACTCCCCGCACGACGCCTCTCAGATGAACCTTGTGGGTAAGAACGTTATTCTGACGACTTCCGGCGGCACACGGGCAACATGGCATGCCCGACATGCAGAAAGAATTCTTGTCGGGAGCTTTGCTAATGCACGTGCACTCGTGGGCATGCTAAGCCAAAGCGATTCGCCCTTTGTGACTTGGCTGGCGGTGGGCACCGAAGGCGTATCCAGGGCAATTGAAGATGATCTTTGTGCGCAGTATCTGAAGGGAATTGCGGAAGGAAAACCCCAGAATCCCGATGCTATGATAAAAAGGATCATGGATGGGGAAGGGGCTGCACGCCTCAGGCTCCTAGGACAGGAAGACGACTTCTCATATTGCCTCGCCACTGATCTGTTTGATTTTGTGCCTGAATTGTCGAGGACGGATTCCTTAAATGGATTTGTAAATAGAGAGAAACTGTGATAGGCTCAAAAAAAATTTACACCTATCCTACGGGCATAAACTGACAGTCCTGCCAAATGGCTTCAAAAAACTTTAGCTTAAACCAAGACAAACGCGGCACCTACCACCTTCAAGGTGAGCTCACTATCCATGAACTGGAAGAGCTCAAAGATTTTCTAGAGAAGTCCCTAAAAAGCGGAAAGAATAAGAAGATCGTTATTTCCTTTGCGGAAGTTGGGTTTATAGATACTGCTGTCCTGCAACTCCTCATTGCCTTTAAAAGGTGGATAGAGCCTGATACCGAGTTGAAGATCTCTGCCCTCTCTGCTGAGGTAGAGGACATCTTGTCCCTCTCGGGGCTTAGAACCGCATTCCTTTGATGGTGTGCCAAGATGGAAAAGCTTATCCTGTTTGTAGATGATTCCCCGACGATGAGGTCATCAGTCACCTTCTGCCTGCGCAATGCAGGATACAGGGTGACAGAGGCCGAAGACGGAATGGATGGCCTCGACAAACTACAGTCCATAAAAGACAAGGAGCAGCCCCTTGCTCTCATCATCACCGACATTAATATGCCGCGAATGGACGGGATCACTTTCATAACGAAAGTAAAAGAGACCGAATTCAAATTCATCCCCATACTGGTTCTTAGCACGGAATCTGAAGAGTCATTGATAGAAGAGGGTCGAGCTGCAGGGGCTTCCGGGTGGCTGCTGAAGCCTTTCCAACCGGAGCAGCTCCTGTGGGCCGTCAAAAAGGTGGTATGGCCGAAATGAGTGAACTGGACGAAACCCTGCAGATTTTCTTCTCCGAGACGGATGAGCTGGTAAAGTCGGCCGAAGAAAGCTTGCTGGCGCTTGAATCCACTCCTGAATCCACCGAAGACATAGAACAACTGTTCAGGTCTGTTCATACCATGAAGAGTGGCGCGGCCATGGTCGGGTTTATGGGTATTTCAGAGTACACCCACCTCCTTGAAAACCTCCTGGAGCGTCTCAGGTCCGGCAAGCTGGCCGTGACAAATAACCTGATTACTTTCCTTCTGGACGCCATCGATTTCATTCGATCCATGCTTGATCGGGTGGCTGAAGGCGAAGCTGAAGCCGACCCTGAAGTTCTCAGTCAGCGACAGGGGCAGGTAAAGCGCTATTTGGGCGTGGAAGCTGCGACTCCACGTGAAGACGAAGTCGAGGCAGCACTGACACAACCTCTCGAGGAACCTGCAGAGAAGTTTTCCTTCTACAAGATTGATCTGAATTTCGAAAAACACCTCTTCTATTCCGGGCAGGATCCGCTCCTCCTTTTACTCAATCTTTCTGAATTAGCCGAATTTGTTTCAGTAGTGCCCAACCTTTCAGAGCTTCCGGGTTTCGAAAACCTTTCCATGTTCGAGCTCTACATATCCTGGCAAATCATCATCAAGACCAAGATGCCCAGAGAGGACATTGATGATATCTTCATGTTCGTAATGGATGACAATGACATTCGTATTGAAGACATCACCAAAGACTACAGGGAAGGCATCGACACAAAACTGGCTGACAAGAAACTCGGTGAAGTTCTTGTGGGAGAAAGCAAGATCACCGAGGAGACATTGACCCGTGCCCTGAAGAAACAGAAAATGCTCGGTGAAATTCTGGTTGAAGACGGAAAGATTCAGCCCGAAGAACTCGAGAAAGCAATTGCAGCGCAGGAAGAAAGCAGAAAAATCTATCGCAAAACCACCATTCGAGTTGACGTGGATAAAATAGACAGACTCGTGAACCTGGGTGAAGAGATGGGGATTGGTCTTTCTAAGGCGCAGTCGCTCCTAGAAAAACTTCTTGGCTCCCAGCGCATGGAAATCCTGGAAGAGATGGAAAACCTTCTGAAAGTGAATCGTGAGCTTCAGGAACGTGTGGCAAGGGTCCGCATGTTTCCTCTGGAAGGAACATTTCGCAGATTTCAACGCATGGCAAGAGATCTGGCCCTCAAACAAAACAAGCGAATCAAGGTGATCTTGGCCGGACTTGACACTGAACTGGACAAAGAGGTGATAGAATACTGTACAGACCCTCTGAAACATCTCGTCCGCAACTGCGTTGATCACGGCATAGAAACGCCGGAAGAAAGAGAGGCCAAAGGAAAACCGCCGGAAGGAACAGTTGAACTTCGTGCATACCAGAGGGGAGGGCGGATCTTCGTTGAGATTTCAGAGGATGGTAGAGGCATTGATCTACAGAGCATCCACCAAAAGGCTCTGGAGAAGGGTTGGATTCAACCCAACCAGGTCCCGAGTGAACAGGAACTACTCGACTTCATTTTCAGATCCGGATTCTCCACAACCACTGAAGTCACCGAGCTCTCCGGCAGGGGGGTTGGGATGGACGTGGTCAAAACGCAGCTTGATAAACTGGGAGGCACCATAGAGGTACGGACGGAAAAGGATAGGGGAACAACTTTTATCTTATGCCTCCCCCTGACATCTGCCCTTATGGAAGTCTTGCATGTAGTGGTTGAAGGGACGTCATACCTGGTGCCGGTCCAGGTCGTTGTCGGGACTCAACGCTTTGAAGAGAGCCTCGTCAAACAGGTTGGATCGGAGGAACGGGTCTATCCATTCCGGGGCGACTATCTTCCACTTGTCAACGTTGCGAAGATTCTTGACACTGGAACGTCGTCAACAAATGGGCACAGTAGCGTGGTGATTTTCGTGGACACGGGGACAAAAGCCTTTGGTATGGCTGTTGATGAGCTTTTGGAACCGAAGCAAATCATTGTCAAGACCCTCGAGACCAATTACCGCAGCGTTAAGGGGCTTTCCGGTGCTACGATCTTGGGGGACGGCTCGGTCTCACTGGTCTTGGATCTTTTGGGACTCGAGGAGATCTTTTTCAAGGATTCCCTTAAAGGAGAAATGAACCATGAAGGCAAGAAAGAGGGCAAGTCAGGCTAAGGGGTTTGTGTGCATAGTTTTTTTCTTTGTTATGTGCCTCCCGGCTTTGGCTGAAGACGATCCAATAGACTACGTGGGGTCCGATTCTTGCATGCCGTGCCACGAACATGAGTACGAGAACTTCACCAAGTATGCCCGAAAAAGCCACTCGTTTCAGAGTGTGTTGAAAATGAAAAAGGGGCTTGCCTCCGATCAAATCAAGGGATGCTATGTATGCCACACGACCGGATTCGGCAAGCCCGGTGGCTTTGTCAGTCTTGAAGAAACCCCGGAAATGAAAGACGCTGGTTGCGAGGTTTGCCATGGCCCGGGTGGAAGACACATTGAGAGCGAGGACCCGGGAGATCTTGTTACCAAGGTAACCATAGAGATTTGTCAGAAATGTCACACTGAAGAAAGGGTGAGCGCCTTTCGATACAAACCAATGGTACACGGTGGTGCCCATTAACCGGTGGAGGTGAAGTCATGATAAGCTGGATTGACAGATTGCTCAAGGGAACCGGGCTTCGCGTCAAGATCCTCATTGCCACAATTACCGTGGTGGTGGGCTTTACGGCTGGGTTCCTTTATCAGACCGTGTCTTTTCATACCAGGAGCGCTTTAGACCAAGTGGACCGGTCGAGCCATGACCTGCTCGAGAGCACGTACAGCGCCATTAAATATCCCATGTCGATTGGAGACAGCAAGACTGTTGAGGCGCAGCTGAAAGATATGAAAAGTCATATGGAGGGCGTGCAAGTCTATATATCTGACTTTGACAACAGGCTCACCTATGCCTCAGAAGAGGAACTTATTCATACCAACATCATGCACCATCTGTCGGAGGAAAAGACCCAAAAAGCCCTCAGAGATGCCATGAGTTCGGGGCTGTCGCCCGACCAGTCCTTCGCGGAGTCCAAAGACGATGAATCCTTCCTGGTTACGATCCGGCCCCTCTTAAACGAAGGACAATGTCATCACTGCCATGGAGCCACTCGAAAAGTGCTCGGCGCCATGGTTGTCAAACGCTCCGTCACAGATCTCTATTCGTTGCTGGCGTCAGCCAGAAATCGCCTCATCGGATTTTCCCTGGTGGAGATCGTTGGGATCATTCTTCTTATTAACTTCCTCTTTTATCGCCTGGTGACACGGCGAATTCATGCCTTAGCGGAAAAGACGGGGCAGGTCTCAGCTGGGGATGTCACGGTTGAAGTCCACGATGATACCAGAGACTCGATTGGCTGGCTGGCCGGCAACTTTAACCAGATGATCAGAAACATTCGCGACCGGATGGAGTACGCCAACAGCCTCAAATTGGGTATTTCAGAGCCCTTTTTCATGGTGGATACGGATATGAATGTAACCTATATGAATGACGCTGCTGCAAAAGCTGCAGGTGTTCGGCCCGAGGATGTTGAGGGAAAAATGACCTGTCGAGAGGTATTTGATAGCGATGTGTGTGAGACTGCCTGCGCCATAAAAAGAGCAATGGAAACGGGACGGGCCACCGTAGGTCAAAGGGTTATCATGAAAGATGCTTCGGGAAAGGAAATTCCTATAATGGTGAGTGGGGCCGCCCTGAAGGACTCTGATGGCAACATCCTGGGCGGTTTTGAACTTTTACGCGACATCTCCAAAGAAGTTGAAGCAGAATCGGTCCTGAAAGAGTCAATCCATAAGGAAGCGGCGGCAAAGAAGAAGTTGCAGAACAGAGTTGAGAATCTGACAGACATTTTTGAACAGGTTGCTGATGGGGATCTCACGGTGAGAGCTGAGATGAGCGGTGAAGACGATGCAATGGACCATCTGGTGAAGAGGACCAACGCAACCCTTGATCAGATGAAAGAGCTCATCAGTCAAACCAAAAGGTCTGCGCTTACGGTGGTCAGGGGAGTCCAGCACATGTCTGAGGGAAACCAGGAGCTCTCGCAGCGAACGCAGGAACAGGCCGCTACTGTAGAAGAGACAAGCGCAACCGTGGAAGAACTCGTATCCAACGTCAACCAAAATGCTTCAAATATGCAACGGGCCGACGCTCTTGCAAAGGAGGCGGTGGCTGTGGCCGTGGACGGTGGAGAGACCGTTGAAAGGACAACCCAGGCCATGAATGACATGGCAGAGGGTAGCCGCAAAATCGTTGAGATGATGGATTTGATCAACGAGATAACTTTTCAAACCAATCTGCTTTCAATCAATGCGGCGGTCGAAGCTGCCCGTGCCGGAGAGCAGGGGCGGGGATTTGCCGTTGTCGCAAACGAGGTGCGCGGCCTTGCAAAGAGGAGTTCTGATGCCTCCAAGGATATTCAAAGTCTTGTGCGTAACATCATGGACCAGGTTAACACCGGTAAGGAATGGGTCGCCCAACTCGAAGCCGGATTCAAGGAGATTATCCAGACCATCAAACAAGTATCTGATGCACTCAGCGAAGTCTCGTTAGCCACTCAGGAAAGCTCACGTGGAATTGAGCAAATTGGACAAGGGATGGAGGAGTTGAGTGATGTCACTGAACACAATGCAACACTCGTGGACGAGTTGGCCAGTGCTACCGAGCAGCTGAATCAAAAATCAGCCCAGCTGCAACATATGACTGAAAAGTTTAATTTGGGCGATGAGGGTGATATCGAAATTGAAGAGCTCGGATTCTCAAAAAGCCTCCGCCTTTCAAAGACAGAGAGGCGGGGCACTGTACCTCCTACCATAAAATCTTTACGTGAAGATCTTATCGTCCAACAACCAATGGAAGAGAATCCGGAGGACTCAATAGACAAAGAGTTGGACGAAGGATTTGAGGAATTCTGATGTCTGAAATGCAGCAATATGTGATCTTCTCGATCAACGAGCAAGTATACGGGGTTGACATCCTCAAAATAAAAGAGGTTGTGAGTTATCAGAAGATCACCCCGCTGCCCAACATGAAGGAATTCATCAAGGGGATCATCAACCTGCGGGGAATAATTCTCCCTGTATTTGATCTGAGAGATAAGTTTAAACTCCCGAAAACCACCTACACCCCTTTCCACTCGATTATTGTTATGGAGATATCGGGAAGGATGATGGGAGTGATTGTGGATGAAATTTCCGACGTCGTGGAACTCTTACCTGAAGAAGTCCAGGCGGCGTCCAGTCTCCCTCCTGGTGTGCACGTGGAATACATACAAGGCATTGGGAAGAAAGATCAAGGGCTTATCGTCTTATTGAATGCGGATCGACTCTTGAGTCCCGAGGAACTCGAAATCCTTGATGCCACCTAATCCGCACGGTCAGCTGTTATGAACTCCCCCCTGTCCAGGACGGAGTTTGAGCTATTCAGACGACTTATCAACAAGCATGCTGGCATTTCATTATCTCCTAGAAATTTAGCAACGTTGCAGAGGAAGTTATCCTCACGAATGAACCAGTTGGGATTGGACTCGTACCGTGCATATCATAAACACCTGCTTCATGACAAAGATGGCGGATTGGAACTTAGGCAACTTATTAACAAAATTACCATTGACCAGACTGCATTCTTCCGGCACAAAAGACAATTTGAACATATGGCAAACATCGTACTGCCACAGATTGCCGCACACAAGATTACGAAGAAACTGCGTATATGGTCCGCCGGATGTGCAACAGGCGAAGAGGCGTACAGTATTGCCATGATAGTAGACGACGCCCTTGCAACCGAAGAGGACTGGGACATTAAGATCTTAGGCACTGACATTGATACAGACGCTCTTAAACTTGCTTATAAAGGATCGTATCCGAACCGCGATATCGAAGTGATTCAGACATAGTACCTCAAGAGATATTTCATAGAAGGAGAGGGAAGGGATAAGGGACTGTACATAGCTAAGGAACAGCTGAAAAAAAACATCGTCTTTCGCAGGCTTAACTTCATGAGCGCGGAATTCCCTTTCAAGAGTCCTGTAGATATAATTTTTTGTCGAAACGTGATGATATATTTTGATTCCCAATTCAAGAAGAAGCTCATTGCAGGTTTCTACCGCCTTTTGGATACAGACGGTTTTCTGTGTATAGGGGCCTCAGAGTCGCTAATCGGCGTTGATAAACGCTTTGCCTTGGTGGGTCATTCCACCTATCAGAAGCAGGGATAAAGAACGGGACACGCGCTTGAACCGGTTTTACAGCGAGAAACTGAAGAAAACTCTCATTATGCTCACGTCAGGAGAGTATTTTGCAACGCAAAATGGTGAGGTGCTTTACACTATCGTAGGATCCTGTATCGCCACGTGTATCTACGACGCGGAACGGAAAGTGGGGGGGATGAACCATTTTTTACTTCCCGGAATGGTACATCCTGATGAGATGCTTTCTTGCGATGTCGGCCGTTACGGTATGTATGCCATGGAACTGTTGATTGGCGAACTGATCAAACTTGGCGCTCGCAGAAACGACCTTAAGGCAAAACTGTTCGGGGGCGGCAAAGTACTTAAATTCAGAAGGGATGATGGCGACGTCACCACATCAAATATTCGTTTTGCAAGGAAGTTTCTGGAGCTGGAGGGGATCCCTACTGTGAATGAAGATGTTGGAGGAAACAAGGGGAGAAAGATTATGTTCTACAGTGATACTACTCGCGTCCTTGTGAAACGGTTTGATATAAGAAGAGAACGAGGATTCGTTCGGAATGAGCAGGCTTATAAGGCAAGGGTTTTCCAGAAACGACTCGAAAAATCCCCAGTAATAATGTTCAAGACATGAAACCGATTCGCGTACTCATAGTTGACGATTCTCCTACAGTCCAGGCCGTGCTGAAGAACATTCTCGCGGAGGAATCTGATATTCAGATAGTGGGAACGGCTTCTGATCCATATGAAGCTAAGGACTTGATTGTCCGAAAAAAACCCGATGTAATTACTCTGGATATTGAGATGCCTAGAATGGATGGCATCACCTTTCTGAAACGCCTCATGAGCTTCCGTCCTTTGCCAGTAATCATGATCAGCTCTTACACCCGTGAAAACAGCGTACGCACCTTAGAAGCCCTGGACGCTGGGGCCGTCGATTTCGTTGCCAAACCAACTGACGACCTAAAGACCGGTCTTCAGGAACTGAAACACGAAATCGTGACAAAAATCCGGGCAGCTGCACAGGCCAAAATCAAACCCTCCGTGCTGTTCCGACAGCCTGAAAAACCCCCTGTGCCTGAGGCTCTCATTGGCCCGTCCGACAGGATCATCGCAATTGGAGCCTCGACTGGCGGCACACGCGCTATCCATAGGCTTCTCGTCGCTATGCCTTCAAATATGAACGGAATGATTATTGTACAGCATATGCCGCCTCGGTTCACGAAGACCTTTGCACAGAACTTGGACGCGTCCTGTGCGCTCGACGTCAAGGAGGCCGAAGACGGAGACCGCGTCGTCAGAGGGAAGGTCTTTTTAGCGCCCGGGGGATTACACCTGGAATTGGTTAGTGATCACGAAGGATATTTCGTCCGACTGCACCATGGCGAACCGGTGAAGTATCAACGGCCTTCGGTAGACGTTTTGTTCCACTCGGTTGCAAAGGCCGCAGGAGACAAGGCTATTGGCGTGCTTTTGACCGGCATGGGTAATGATGGGAGCGACGGCCTCCTGGCAATGAAGCAGGCCGGGGCTTTTACCATTGCTCAAGACGAAGCCACATCGGTCGTTTTTGGCATGCCCGGAGCGGCTATCGAGATTGGTGCCGCTGACGTGGTGGCTCCGCTCGGTGACATCTTGGGCATCGTTCTTTCGAAGCTAGCTGAGCGATGACGAGGTTCTGTACAAATCTATGAAATAGACTACTGATACAGGGGATTGTCTTATGGCCAAAATACTGATCGTAGACGATAGCAAGTTGATAGCCCATGTCGCCAAGACCATGCTGACCAAACAGGGACACGAAGTGATTTTGGCTCAGGATGGCAAGGCCGGCGTTGAAGCAGCCAAATTTGGACAGCCCGACATCATCCTGTTGGATCTGATCATGCCGGTCATGGATGGCTACGAGGTGTGCGAACACCTTAAAGCGGACGAAGCAACTCAAGAGATTCCCATCATCATGGTTACGTCAAAGGCAGAAACCTCCGACAAAGTAAAAGGTCTTCAGATGGGGGCCCTGGATTACGTGATCAAACCCTTTGATGAAGCGGAGTTAATTGCTCGTGTGAATATTCACCTGAAGCTCAGAGAACTTTATCAAGAGGTGCAGGAGCAGAATCGACTACTTCAGGAAATGGCTAATCGGGATGGACTGACAGGACTTTACAACCACCGATATTTCCACGAACAGTTGTCACAGGATTTTTTGCGTGCAAGACGGTATCATGAGACTATATCCTGCGTTTTGTTAGATATAGACTTCTTTAAGAAATTCAACGACACCTATGGCCATCAGACAGGCGACGTCGTCTTGAGGGCGCTCGCAGAAGTCATTGAGCGCTCAATAAGGGAAAGCGACTTGGCAGCAAGATACGGAGGCGAAGAGTTTGCGCTCATCATGTACCATACAGACCAGACAGCAGCCATAGAGGCAGCTGAACGTCTCCGACATATGGTGGAAAGCCATGAGATTAAGGACAATGGTAATGTCCTGCATGTTACTATCAGCGTCGGAGTTGCCACATTTCCACATGAGAAAATCCACGATTCAAAAGAGCTCATTGAGTTTGCGGATCAGGCTCTGTACAAAGCCAAAGAGAATGGACGAAACCGGGTCGAGTCCTATGAAAGTTGATTGTATACGATTAGGGGATATTGCCTGACCGGAGATAGGCTTGTCTGCTGGCACCTCCAAAAAGCCAACTGAACAGCAGATCCAAAGGGCTAACGAATGCCAACGCGATTTCTTCAGCCAACTCATCCACGTATTTGACCCCCCTTTGCCGGAAGGTGTGCCGGCGCCTTTGACCATCCGTTCTGGGATTATGTGCGGAAAAAGGTTTCGCGCAAAACCTATGAAATCAAAAAACAGGGTTTTTCTGGGGCCGCTATGTTACCCTACTCTGAACTGGAATATGGCGGTATCGTCAAGAAGATGTAAAAACTCAAGCCTCACTTCAAGGTTCGTCTGTCGTAAGATTGTGCGGGAATTATGTCTGTAGGATTACACCCTGAGACGTTTGCCTATCTGAAGGAAAAGCTCAGGAGCCTAGACAAAAAATGGGCAGTTGGGGGGGGTCTTGTCCTGTTCCTGATCCTGGTGGGGTTAGGAAGCTCGGGAGTTCTTAGGCCTCTCATTGTCCTGGATACGGATGAGGGGGGTATTTTTGTCAAGAACACGGGCGGCGTGGATGCCCTCATTCACAAGGTTGACGGCTTCTGGTACTGGGCAGGGCAGGTGGCCTTTATAGCAAACATGCCAGGCGTTCACCAAAGAGTGGAGTCGGGGGCAGGCGCCGTGAGATTGGAGATTCCGGATATTCCTATACCTGAAAAGCATGCTACGCAACAGAAACCTTTCTATATGAAACTTGCAGTCCGTTACAGAATTCCTGGTATACCCATCTTCAGATATACCGAACCGCTCTTTTTTGAGTACGACTCGGACCTCAACGCGTGGGCAATTACTAAGAGTATCCCCTTGAAGTTTAGATCCCTGGGCAACCTCACGGTGGGCGACGTTGAACAAATTGAACTGAGCTTTCATTAGCGCTTTATGTGGAGACTCATCGCTTATGTCAAAAACTGAAACAACCATATTATACTGGCCAAAAGGGCTCTGCTTCTGGAAACCCCGAATCAAATATGCTGAGGGGACCTTGCTTAACGGGAAGCGTCACGGCACATGGTTATTTTGGTACAAAAATAGCCAAAAGCAATTAGAAGGTGAATATTCCAACGGGGAGAAAACAGGCCCCTGGGTCAAATTGGACGAGCGCGGAACAAAGATCGTTGAGGGTCACTTTCTTTATGGAAAGATGCATGGGAAGTGGACCGACTGGTATGTGAACGGGCAGAAGGCACAGGAAAGTCACTGGTATTTCGGCAAGAGGGATGGGAAATGGACGTCGTGGAATGTGCACGGCACCCAGGAAAAAGTCGTGGATTATGATCACCGTCACGAGCAGGACAGAGGATACTCCCTTCACACAGATTTTGAGGCAAGGGACATAGTTCGACAGATTCAAAAAGACAAGCAGCAAAGAAGCTGGGAGAGACTGGTGGGGCGGTTTGTAGCAAGCTTGGTGAAGCCTTGGCATGTTGCCTGCTGGGTTCTGGTCTTCATTCTTGCATTCGGGTTAATACCGACCAGAACTTCATGGCGTGGCCTGGGCCTTGCCGCGATCATTGCTTTTTTCTTGACCAGTCTTGCTGTGTGGACCTTTGACAAAAAACAGTAAGGAGTAGGCAGTAAGCAGTGAACATAACAAGAAGTTGAGCTTTGCCGTTCTTCAGCTGCTTACTCCTTGCTCCCTACTATATGCCCGACAACTGACAGGACCTATCTAATGAGTCAAGAAACTGATACATTCAACTAATGGTTGAAGGACAGACCTATGGCAGTTCCATCTAAGAAGAAGACTCCTAAGATGCGAAAAAGCTCACGAAAGCAAACGATTGTGTCCCTTGTAGTCATCGTGGTCCCGGCACTGATCGTGCTTGCCTGGCTGGTCATGACGATTCTCTATCATGAACCCACAGCCACCAAATAGGCCCTTTAGGGTTCCTGCGAGATCCAAACCACTGGGCATTCCAGCACTTGGCCACAGAGGGCATACTGGTTTCTACTCCGTATTTTCAGCGTAATAAAATCGTAGTACAGGTTTACGGAATCTCTGATATTTCAACCTGACGTTTGGTCTGGATTGGTCGGAAAAGCAAATCTATCTGATATAATTGAAGATTATGCAAGATAACCTTGACGCAATGGACTACAAAGATTCTCGTCTTCTCGTTGTTGACGATGACCGTAATCTGTGTGATGCCCTCCAGGAAACACTCCTTGGATGGGGAATCGAAACCAAGGCTATGACGAGGCCTAACGCGGTGATCAGTCACATGAAGAAGACGTGTTACAACATCGTGCTGCTGGATATTGTAATGCCCGACAAGTCCGGATTTGATCTGATTCCGGAGATACACGAACTTTGTCCGGACACAAAAATTATCATTATGACCGGCTATGCCGACAAGGAAAAGGCTGTCACCGCGATCAGGTTGGGTGTCTTTGACTTTCTCGACAAACCGATCAATATGACGGTCCTCTCTCATGCCGTTAAGCGTGCCATGCACACCCACATGATGGAAGAGGAGTTGAAGAGAACCGTCAGAGAGTTGGAACACAGCCAGGGTGAGTGCCTCGCTTACGGACATCGCCTGGGGGACATTAACGAGCAGCTTTTAGAAACCAATAAGGCCTTGTCAGTTCTGGCGGAAAACCTGGAAAGGACGCGGGAAGAGTCGGAAAAGCGAATCGTGCTGAAAGTCAGGTCGTTGATCGTGCCTATTGTTGAAAAGCTCCAAGGAGACAAAACCCTGTCCAGGTACCAAGCTGATCTGAGTACCCTGATGGGTCACATAGAAGAGCTGACCCCAGACCTCGGCCGCGACACGAGAATAGCCGGCAACCTTTCTTCCACCGAGCTGCGCATCGCATCCATGATTATGAACGAACTGACCAGCCAGGAGATAGCCAACCAACTCCACATCTCTCTAAGCACAGTGAAAACCCATCGGAAAAACATCCGCAGGAAACTCAATATCCAGCATTCAGGCCAGGGCCTGAGGAGTTTCCTTGAAGCGAATTTGAGAAAGAGGCATGCCGTACACTGAGTCTGTTCGCACTGACCCACATCTTGGATTCTGATCATTATCTAGCAGATGGCTGCGCCATGACTTACTGATTATAAGGTATTTAATATCGCTTGGTTGGACAAGAGGGAGGATGGCTTATACCCACTTTGTACCCCCCAAAATCCCCCTTGCCATTTTCCTGAAGTTCCATAATAAGATCTTATTAAGAACGATAGGTCATCCTCTCTAAGTACTGGACCTTTGGCCGAAGCATCCATTAGGTGATGGTGTGAGTATCTCGAACTTGAGTCGGCAATTTGTGTGGGAGAAAGGTGAACAAGTGGAAACGGAGAATAGAAAGTTTAGGCGATTTATAGCGCAGGACATGGCTTTTGCCGTATTCAGACCCCATTTCACGAAATTGGGCAAGATCAAGGATATAAGCAAGGGTGGCATGGCCTTTGAGTACGTGACCTTTGAAGGGGCAAAAAAGGACTCCGGAGAAATAGACCTCTTTGTATCTGGAGCACGTTTTCATCTGTCTCGAATACCTGCCGAGACCGTATATGACTGCAGCGTCGGCAATGATCATTACACTTTCAATCCTTTTGTCGAGAGGAGGCGCTGTGCTGTTCAATTCGGGGAATTCACTGAAGAGCAAGCCACTCAATTGAGGCACTTCCTCGAAACCCACACAACGGGGTTAGCACCATAGCAATAGGCTTTGTGCCCAACTAGGGTCCAAAGCGGTACGGGGATCATTCGAATTTCTTCTTGGTTCTGAACGCAACGATTAAGGTGATCACAAAGTAAGCGAGGCTCAGGAAGAAAACAACGTTGTTCTCATTGCAGTAGGCGACGGCACTGTTTATGGAAAACCCTTTCATGCCGGCCAGGACAAATTGCACCCAGAATATCCTCGGCCAGGATGCCAGAATCACGATCAGAATGTACTTCTTAAGGGGGAGTTTGCTCAAACCAAAACTAATATCCAAAACGCGATAAGGAATCAGCGGAACTGCTCGTAGCAAGAAAATCCAACCCAAATTTATCTCATCAATTCTTTCGTAAAACCTCTTGAATCTTCCTCGCAGAGTCTTTTCTACATAATCCTTACCAAGGCTGTTAGTTATCTGAAAAAATATGCACGCGTTGATTATCTCCGCTATGTAGATAAGCAGCGTGCTCAGATAGGCGCCGAAAACAATAGCACCGACTACCTTCAGGGGGTCTTTTAGGTACCAGACAACAAAGGTTCCAACAACATACAGAAAAGCAAATGCTACAGATGAATAGGCAAGGGGAATACCCTTCAAGAAGTCGTCAATCGCTTCTTTGTCAATTGGCACAAGTGTTCCAAGCAGCAAAAGGGCAATCACAAGAAGCAGCAAAAGGAGAAAACGGATGTGGGGTTTTGCGAATAGTACTTTCATCTTGTTCGCTACGAGTTTCAAGTGAGCACTTGTCTTTGTATCGGGTGGCTGAAAGGTAGGCGCAAAGAATGCCTCAAACGACTTCTGAAGAGCCTCGAACCGAAAACAGACGGGGTCCTCGTTGCATGGATAGCATAGCCAAAAGGTACAAAACTGCAGCACATCTCAGCACCACAGAAAACCCAAAGCCCAGGGCTATGATGACGCTTAATACTGAGCTTACAACAGACAGGCAGCCATTGACGGCCCAGGACCAAGGAACCAGCTTCGTATCAGTACCATCTGCCAAGCGTATGCCGATGGGGAAGGGCATTCCCATCAGAAATCCTAAAGTGGCAAGCAGCAGCGCTGAAACAGCATGATGACCAGGCAAAGCCTGGTACAACCATGTATGACGCAACAGCCCTCATTTCTCTTATCATGTGCCTCTCTTGGTCCAAAGGGCGCTGTGAAAATACATGGAAAATCATGTCATTTTTTGGGTTTTTTCAAGAAAAGTCAACCTCAAAAGTGGAGCCAGGATTTGAAAGCACGTCCAGGCTCAAGACCGCATCTGGTCTTGAACGGGGTTATAGATCAGAGAAATAGCAATGTATGCACAAACTTTGATATCTGCCATTTTCTCCATTTTGGGCGGGCCCACCCGGCAGGCATACTTCTGCAAAAATAACCCCCGGGAACCGGGGAACACATAGATAAGGGAGAGACCCTATGCCATTCCACATTTCCAAGTCCCCGGGGGTTGGGAGGTAGGATTATGACCGCGTTTCAGATGGCTCAACGGCCAATCCTATGTATAAGAATAAGCATATAGGCAGGGAAGTCAAGAAGGCCGCACAGGAAGTTGTCAGTGACTGTGGACTTGGAGTATGAAGATCAAATGGGGAATCCGAAATCGGTGCCATCAGCTCTACCCGAGCTTCTTCTTGTCGTGCGGCGAGAGATTTCCCGCCGACCCAGAATTCCCCCAAAGATCTCCGGGAATGCGGAGAAGAGCCTGCCATCCTGCAGGGCGGGACAGTAATTTCCTGTTCATTGAATAGGAAATGGATTAAAATGCAACCATAAAGTGCCAAATTATCCAGATTCTGTGCTATTGGATAGGTCCCCTGCATCGAGATAGCAAACGTTCAAGGGGATTCACGGATCGCACGAAAGTGGGGAAAATAGGGTCGATGGGAGTTGGTAATGAACGATGTAACTAAAGAGTGGCTGTGGTTGATGGCGGCCCTCATTCTGAGCGTCCTGACTGCTGTTGTCCTGTTATCAGTTGGCGTCCGCCCTCGAGAATCCTTGCCATTGAGTGTCTATGTCATCTTATCTCCTATTGCCTTGGTCTATTTAGTGAGGCTGACAGTATGGGCAATCGCTAGAATAACGAAAATAAAGTGGAAATAGGGCAGGGGGCTTGTGTTGCGTAAGTGGGCGAAATCATTTGGTACGCCTGGAGGGATTCGAACCCCCGACCTACGGATTAGAAGTCCGTTGCTCTATCCAACTGAGCTACAGGCGCACATTCAGTCAGGAACGTGAAACGACTTTACACCAATCTCAGCTTTCAGACAAGCCGTTTTCAGCACTCTGTCAGGGGCTTTCCGCCAAGCCTCGTACAGTGACCCCTGCTTGTACATATAAACCTGTTTACGTCTTGATAATAGCGTAGGTATCTGATATCCTACTGCAAAAACAACAACCTAAGTGGTGCCCATCCATGAATCAGTCTCATAGTGATGGGTACTGGTGTGAGTTTCCAATCCAGTGAAGAAGACAAAGAAGAATAAGAAGAAACCGGTACGGCCAAAAGCCGCCCCCGGCAAACCCAGAAAAGAGGCTCGAAACAAGGACGATTCGGAAGTTAAGAGCCTCCAGACTCCGGCGAAGTCCGCTCTTGTCAAGTACGACCCCCTCCAGAAATACCTTCAGGATCTGGGTCAGTACGGACTCCTTTCAAGAGAAGAAGAAATAGAACTGGGCATCAGGGTAAGAGAGCAGGGGGATCGGGATGCCGCCTACAGGCTTGTTACTTCAAACCTTAGACTGGTGGTAAAGATCGCCATAGACTTCCAGCGGGTGTGGATGCAAAATCTGCTTGACTTGATCCAGGAGGGGAATATCGGCCTCATGCAAGCCGTCCAGAAGTTCGATCCGTACAAAGGGGTGAAGTTCTCCTATTACGCCTCTTTTTGGATCAAGGCCTACATCCTGAAATTCATTATGGACAATTGGCGACTTGTCAAGATCGGAACGACCCAAGCCCAGCGAAAACTTTTCTTCAGGCTGAAAAAAGAAAAACAGAAGCTGGCCTCTGAGGGGTTTGATCCCAAGCCAAAACTCCTTTCGGAAAGGCTGGGAGTCTCCGAACGAGAGGTCACAGAGATGGATCAGCGGTTAGATAGATGGGAGGTATCACTCGATGCCCCTATCAAGGAAGGGTCAGACGACGAGAGAATCGATTTTGTCCCCACCCAGGCACCATCTGCAGAGGCACAGGTAGGCAAGAAGCAGATGGAGGCCATCATTCACGAAAAGCTTGCTTCATTGAGGAAGGACTTGAGTGAGCGGGAAATCTATATCCTTGAAAACCGCGTCTTTTCTGACAGCCCGTCAACTCTTCAAGAGATTGGCGAGCGCTACGACATTACAAGAGAACGCGTTCGCCAGATTGAAAATGGGATGATAAAGAAGATCAAAGCACATTTCCAACGTGAGATTCCGGATTTTGAATCATTCCTCGGACACCTGGATTAGCGAAGTACACAGGTTCGACTTCTACGCTGAGGGGAGAAACTATTCTCATATGATGGTCATCAAGTTACTCATATCCATTACCGTGACATTGTTCCTGGCTGCCTGTACCGTGCCTCAACAGAGGGCACCTGTGTCGGCGGAGTCGCCTGAAGGCCCGATCAAAGATCCTGGGGGATACTATTACTACACCGAGTCTCGGCTAATGAGAAGACACGGGCAGCTTGACGAGGCCACAGGTTCGCTGAAAGAGGCTGTGGTAAAGGATGAGGGCTCCATGTTTCTGAAGAACGAACTGGTGCGGCTTTATCTTCATCAGAAAGACTTCAATGCAGCCTTGGGCGTTGCACTCGATATCGTCGAGAAGCACCCCGAAGATGTCTCTTCCTTAGTGATTCTTGGAGGGATTTACTCCGTACTGAATCAGCCCACAGATGCAATCCAACTCTACGAGAAAGCGCTCGCACTTGATCCGAAGTCCGAGAACATTCACTTTCTCTTGGGCTCGGAGTATGTCAAGAACAAACGGCCAGACGAAGCTACGAAGCTTTACCAAAGCCTGATCCAGACCAATCCTTCTTCATTTGCTGGACATTTCTATCTCGGAACACTCAATGCATCATTGAAGCGCTACGACCAAGCAGAAGCCTCTTTAATGAAAGCGATTGAACTGAACCCTGAATACGAACGGACTTTTTTCGAACTTATTAATGTCTACGAGGCAACTGGCAAACACAAGAAAGTCATTCAAACGTATAAGGACATTTTGGATAGTAATCCAGAAAATCTCAGAGCAGCAGTTGGGCTTGGCCGTTCTTACCTTAAATTGGGAAAAACCGAGGAAGCCGAACGAACATTCGAGGAGCTAAAGCTTCGCAGCAAGGCAAACCCTCACATTATCAAACAGATTGCCCTCATATACCTCGACGAGAAGAGGTATGAGGAGGCGTCGACTACCTTCCAGCTACTTCTGAAAAACGATGTTGACAATCCTGAGCTCCTCTATTTCTTAGGGATGGCTTTCGAGGGATTAAACGAGACTGACAAGGCAATATCGTCTTTTGAGGGAATTCCTGAAACGTCGTCTTATCAGCGAAGCGCTGTTGTGCACTTGGGTTTTCTGTACAACGAAGCGGGTGAAACAGAAAAAGCAATCCGAGTGATGAAGGAAGCAGTTGGCCAGGCCCCCAATGATCCCGAGCTCTATTTGTTCCTGGGAGCCCTGTATGAGGAGATGGAGTCATATGACGAAGCATTGGCTACTCTCAAGAACGGCTTAGAAGTTAAACCGGACAGTGCAGGGCTTCGTTTTCGGCTCGGTGTGGTTTATGACAAGACCGGCAATAAGGACGCCTGTGTTAAAGAGATGAAGGCAGTCATTGAATTAGAGCCGAGCAATGCGCAGGCTCTGAACTATCTTGGCTACACCTATGCAGAGCAGGGTACAAATCTTGACGAGGCTGAGGGCCTGATCAAGCGGGCTATGCAGCATCAACCAAACGATGGTTACATTACTGATAGCCTTGGATGGGTCTATTACAAGAAAGGCCTATATCTGGAGGCTATCAAGTTCCTCGAAGAAGCGACTAAACTGGCTCCCGATGATCCCACCATTATAGAGCACCTGGGGGATGCTTATGTTAAGGCAAACAATCCCGAGAAGGGGCTGAAACATTACAAAGAGGCACTCAAGATTAAGGGAGAAGACACAGATACAGAGGTTCTTGAACAGAAGATTCAATCCGTCGAAAAGCAGTTGGGCGAGGATGCGTAGAAGCCATTTCAAAACCCCATCTAACGCCCGATGGCTGTGTTGAGAGCCTGTTGTTTTGCTGTGCAAAACATAAACCCAAGCGCCTAATGGCGCCCCTAAGTACTCGCTTCGCTCTGTACTTAGGACCATCCCGCCAACGGCGATCTGAGGCTTTGAAATGGCTTCTAGTTACCCGCTAGTTACGCTTGCGACCTTCCTTTCTCTACTATCTTTCTGCGCATGTGTTCCCAGACCGAAAACCCTCCCAACCCAACCAATACCTGACGCCAGTCATATTCTGTCGTCCTTGGAAGAGCACAATAGTGAACTCAAGAGTTTTAGAGGAACGGGAAGGTTAAAGGCCCTTCGCGGAACCGGCGTTAAGTCCTTCCGTGCAGTTTGGATCGGGTCTCAACCGCAGAATCTCCGAGTGGAAACATTGGGACCATGGGGTCAGCCCACCCTCACCCTGGTTGTGAATGAGGTGGCTTTCTCCCTTTATTCCCGTCAAGATAACCGCTATGTCAAAGGTGATGCCAATGCTCGCAACCTGTCACGTTTCGTATCCATGCCTGTTAGGCCCGAAGATCTCTTTACGCTCTTGTCTGGACAGCCTCCGATCCTTCCGTTTCATCGAGCCAAGATTCGGGCTTCAACAGAAGAAGGGGGTTGGCTGATAAGCCTCTACAAAACATGGGGGCGCCTCGTTGAGAAGATTTGGCTGAAGGACGATGAAACAACCGTGGAGCAAATCGAGGTATTCGACGGATGGGGTCAACTTCAATACAGGGTCGCATTCAGCGAGTTTCATCAGGTGGAATCCTTTCTCCTTCCGCACAGAATCGAAATTTCAGATCCTGATGGACCGCTCTGGTCAATCATGGTGCAAAGGTTCTGGACAAATGTTTCGATCCCTGACGGGGCCTACAATCTGGACGTTTCTGGAGAAGAGGTGACTGATCTCAATTCCTGAGCTACCTCTTGATAACGAAGTTCTTTTATGCCATGAGGTTTGCTGCTGATCGAATGCTTGGAAAGCTGGCGAAGTGGCTTCGTATTCTCGGCTACGATACGCTCTATTCCCGAAGCCTTGCCACCGACGAGTTCCTTGGGCTCGCAAACGAAGGTCGAATTCTTCTCTCACGCAATACCAGGCTTGTGGGCAAAGCGGCTCCAGGCGGGCTGATATTTGTGGAGGCAAACGATCCCAAGGTGCAGGTCCGGAGCGTTGTTCGTCTTCTCGGCCTAGAACCTGATCCGGACAAGTTCTTCAGTCGTTGCACAGCATGCAACGGGCTTCTTGACCCAGCGGAGCCCCAAGACGTGGTTGAGAGAGTTCCAGACCACATATGGACTCGACACAACAGCTTCTCCGAATGCAAAGCTTGCGGAAAGGTGTATTGGGAGGGGAGTCATATAGAACGAAGTCGCTTGGAGATACAGCGCCTCTTGGAGGAGTAAAACACATCAGTGCTGTCTATCATTATAGTGGTGCGATTTAGTAACAGTCAACCGGAAGAGAAAGAGCAATCATGAAGCTATCTATTGTTATTCCCGTCTACAATGAAATGGCCACCCTCAATGAAATCCTGAAACGGGTACAGTCAGTACCCTATGACAAAGAGATCATTGTCGTTGATGACGCATCCACTGACGGGAGCACTGAGCGGTTGCGTCAGATATCCGACGAGAACACGACTGTCCTGTTTCATGAACAGAATAGAGGCAAAGGAGCCGCTGTCAGAACCGGTTTTGGGCAGGTATCTGGCGACATCATTATCATTCAGGATGCAGATTTGGAATACGACCCAGGCGAATACGGTCGTCTCATTGAGCCTATTCTCGATGGCCGTGCGGATGTGGTGTATGGGTCCAGATTTACTGGCGGGCCGCAGCGCGTCCTCTTTTTCTGGCACTATGTCGGGAATAGATTCTTGACGCTTTTGTCCAATATGCTCACGAACATAAATCTCTCTGACATGGAGACCTGCTACAAGGTCTTTCGTTCCAGCCTCCTCGAAAAGATCACAATCAAGTCGAATCGGTTCGGATTCGAGCCGGAGATCACCGCAAAGTTCGCCCGACAAAGATGCCGCATCTATGAAGTCTCGATATCCTACAGTGGCAGAAATTATGATGAAGGGAAAAAGATCACCTGGAGAGACGGTTTAGCAGCGCTTTTCCATATCATAAGATTCAGATTCTTTGACTAATGAGCACATCATCCTGACTATGATAACTAAACCCAAGATAGCCCTAGAGAGAAGGCTGCGACACTGCAAGAATGTACTCACGCTCGGTGTCCGCACAAATCTGTCTGACTATGAGGATTGGCAAAGAGAACTGATTCGGGAGTCTGATGTCATTCTGTATCCCACAGCTTTTTATGCTGACATCTTTGACACCATGGGCAAGCGGACTTTTCCTAACTATCATACCTATAAATACACGATGGACAAGATTAAGCAGACTGCCCTTTTCAACCTCCTCAAGATTCCGCACCCAAAAACAAGGGTTTTCTATGGTAACCATCAAAAGACAAAGATACTGGACCACTTTGAATTTCCCTTTGTAGCAAAAATTGGTCGCGGGTCAGCGCTCGGCCGGGGGATATACCTGATTCGCAATGAAGCCGATCTTGAGGAATACAACCAACTCGGCCGTCCAGCATACATACAGGAATATCTTGAGATCGACCGAGATCTTCGCGTGGTGTTGATTCGAGGCCAGATCATCCTCGCCTACTGGCGTATCGCGCCGTCAGGTGAGTTTCGCAGCAATGTCTCGCAGGGTGCAACAATAAGCTTTGACGACATTCCCGAAGAAGGCCTCGACGTTGCCAAGAACACGGCTCGGCTTTGCCAGCTGGACGACGTGGGACTCGACGTCTGTTTTTCCAATGGTCGTTACTGGGTCCTCGAGGCAAACATGAAGTTTGGCAGAGAAGGACTCAGGCGGGCAGGAATTGACTACTACAAGCTCATGGATGACTTGATTGAGAATGGACAGATCTGATTCAGTTGACCTGCAGAAAATTCGAGAGTCTTTGAACGAGCTGGAAGAGCGCTTCTTTTCTCCCCTGGCTGCTCACAGCAAGGATGCTGTCCGCCGTTTTGCTGAGAAACGCATCGATGCGGGGCACAGGCAGAACTACGCCGTGGATTCAGATCGCATCCTTCATTCACTTTCGTACACCCGCTATATTGATAAGACGCAGGTCTTTTACCTCGTAGACAATGACCACATTACCCACCGGGTTCTTCACGTCCAACTGGTTTCTAAGATCTCTCGTACGATCGGCCGTTTCCTCGGCCTGAATGAAGACCTCATCGAAGCAATTGCCCTCGGTCACGATCTGGGCCACTGCCCCTTCGGTCATGACGGCGAAACGTATCTCTCTGAACTTTGTGAGGCACACGGCATCACACCGTTCCAGCACAATCTTCAAAGCGTCCGTTCTATGGATAAAATCGAACGAAAGGGTAGGGGGTTGAATCTAACCCTTCAGACATTGGATGGAATCATGTGTCACGACGGCGAGATTCACGTTTCAGAGCTCTCCCCAAAGCGCGACAAGACCTTTGACACGTTCGATGAAGAAATGGCCTGTAAAGACCGGGATCCTTCGATTCCGTTGACGCCTATGACCCTCGAAGGGTGTGTGATGCGGATGGCTGACACCATCAGCTATGTTGGTCGCGACATTGAAGATGCCATACGCCTCAATCTCATCCAGCGGGATCAGCTGCCCAGCGCATGTGTCCAACAACTGGGAAACACCAATGGGACTATAGTATACAACCTGGTAACCGACCTGATTCGAAATAGCTACGAAAGACCGGCGATCGCCTTCACCCCTGCCACATCAGATGCCCTCAAGCGCCTCAAGGACTTCAATTTAACCAACATTTATCTTAATAAGAAAATAAAACCTGATTCCGACAAGATAAGGCAACTATTTTATGTTCTATTTGAACGTTATCTTGAAGATCTGGAGGAAGGAAAGGAAGCCTCCATTATCTTTAAGGAATATCTCCGTGACATGTCTGAGCAATATATCACCAACACCGAGGCCCCTGAGATCGTTCGAGACTTCATTGCCGGCATGACTGACCAATACTTCTTGAGACAGGTTCCCGAGGAACTCCGTCCGCGCAGGATTACCAACCGCTTCTGAGGCCCCTAAGATAGAGCAATGGACCCGGAAAAGACCTACCAACACCTCGAAGAACTGGCAGAAAAGGCAGGTATTTCAATAAGATACGAGGCTCTGAAAGGTTCTGAATATGGCGTGAGAAGTGGACTCTGCAGGATCAAGGGGAAAAACATCTACATTATGGACACCTCACAAGACCTCCCCAAAAGAATCGCAGCCTTGTCCAAATGTCTTGCCAGCATCGACCTCGAGGGGATTTATGTGGTTCCTGCTGTCCGAGAACTCCTGGCAAGGGCTCGATCCTGATAATCGAATAGAGCCCTCAAGCTTCAAACTTATGCTGCTCACCAATCTGTTGCTTTCTCTGGGCTGCATCGCAGGGGTAGGGCATAAGGAATTGCGCAATGGAAAACGGTCGGGCATTGTTTTGGCTGACCTGGCCCAGATAGATCCGTTTGTTTACATAATATATATTATCAGACGTTATGTATAGATAGGTCCAGCACCAGTCATACACTGACACAAAGAACCCCCTTCTCCAAGCAGCTTCCCAAAGAGACCCCTTCTCCTACCTTAACCCCGGAAAAAGGCATTGTCGACAAATCCAGCCTGTGCTATGCATCCCCCATGCAAACCGATCCACCAGCCTCAGAGCGACACATCTTTACAGTCACCGAGCTCACGCACAAAATAAAGTCGCTGCTGGAATCTGCATATCCGTTTGTCTGGCTAATAGGGGAGATCTCCAACTTTCGGGTTCCGGGATCCGGGCACTTTTATTTCACGTTAAAGGACCCCGACTCACAGATCAGCGCGGTGATGTTCCGTGCCCAGAACAAGACCCTCAGATTCACGCCTGAAGATGGACTCTCGGTCATTGCCATGGGGCGCCTTAACGTCTACGAACCCAGGGGGGTTTATCAAATCATCCTTGAGTATTTGGAGCCTGAAGGGGTGGGCGTTCTGCAATTGGCCTTTGAGAAGCTTAAGGCCAAGCTGGCAGAAGAGGGCCTGTTCGACGAAAGATTCAAGAAACCCCTCCCCTTCTTGCCTGGAAAGATTGCTGTTGTGACTTCCCCGACCGGGGCTGCTATTCGCGACATTTTAAACGTCATCAATCGCAGGTATCCCAATGTGGACTTGGAAATTGCCCCGGCCAGGGTTCAAGGGGAACAAGCCCCCGAAGAGATCGCCGAGGGGGTGAACTTGATCAATGAGCGTGGCCTTGCCGAGGTCATTGTGGTTTCCCGCGGTGGGGGGTCTTTGGAAGACCTCCAAGCCTTCAACTCAGAGGTCGTGGCTCGTGCCATTTTTTCCTCCTCAATTCCAGTGGTTTCCGCTGTGGGTCACGAAACAGATTTCACCATTGCTGACTTTGTGGCCGATGTGCGTGCTCCCACGCCTTCCGCAGCTGCCGAACTGATTGTCCCTGTAAAAGAAGACCTTGTAAGGACTTTGGAGCAGGTTTCGGGAGCTTTGAAAACCAGTCTATTGAAGAGGCTTCGGTTCTTGAGAGAAAGGACTGCACAGGTATCTCGCCGCCTTGTACACCCCGAGAGGCAGATTGCCGACTATCGCCTGCGCCTCGACGACACCACCGAGAAAATGGTTAAAGGGTTGTCCAGGAACCTGGGCACCATGAGAGATCGTCAGGATCTACTGAAAGGCCGACTCTTCCGAGCCAGCCCCCAATCCCTGGTTGAAAAACTTCATGTAAAGCTCAAACATAACCTTCTTAACCTTTCTTCTACAATGCAATTATATGTGCAATCCAATAGGGGCTCACTGCAGACCGCCATGGCGAGGTTAGATGCTTTGAGCCCATTGGCAATCCTGGATCGTGGTTACAGTGTCACGCGGGCCTTGCCAGGTTATGCCCTGGTCAAGGATGTGCAGCAAGTCAGCGTGGGACAGCAAGTGCAAGTGACTCTATCCCTGGGCGGAATGCTGTGCCGCGTGGAGAGGAAAGAGAAGCATGGCCAAGCAGACATTTGAGAATGCGATGAAACGCCTCGAAGCCATCGTCCAGGATCTGGAGAGCGGAGACCTGACGCTTGACGAGGCGATGAAGAAGTTTCAAGAGGGTGTGAAGCTGTCCAGCCTGTGTTCACAGATGCTGGATGAGACAGAGAAGAGGGTCTCCATACTGCTGAAAGACGAAGATGGGAAGATTCGCGCGGAACCCTTCTCGCCGGATAACAATCCAAACGATGACTCGGCATAGGCGTTTGCCGGGTTCATTTGGCGTTAAGCCCTTTCATGTTTGATCTTAAGGCTTACCTGAAAGCAAAACAACAGGAAATTAATGCCGCCCTTGAGAGGCTCTGGGACGACACAGAGCCCTTCCCTACCCCGCTGATCCAAGCCATGCGCTACTCTCTGGAGGCTGGGGGCAAACGGTTGCGACCCATGTTGTGTTTTGCTGCTTCAGAAGCGGTTGGGGGATCTGACGCTGATGTGATGCCTGCTGCATGCGCACTTGAGCTTATTCACACCTATTCGCTCATACATGACGACCTGCCGGCCATGGACGATGATGACCTTCGCCGCGGAAAGCCGACGTGTCACAAGGCCTTTGATGAGGCAACCGCTATTTTGGCCGGCGATGGGTTGTTGACAGCTGCTTTTGAGGTTCTGGCCTCAGCAGGACGAACCCGGGGCAGTGATCCCTTGAAATGGTTGGAGGTTTCGTATCTCATTGCCCGGGCTGCCGGATGCACTGGAATGGTGCAGGGGCAGATGATGGATCTCTCGGTTGAGGGAAAAGCCATTACCCTGGAAGAGCTAGAAACGCTTCAACAGCTTAAGACCGGGGCACTCATTGAAATCTCTGTGAAGGCTGGAGCACTCCTTGGAGGAGGCACCCCTCAGGAAGTTGCTGCCCTCGCCGCCTATGGTCAGCACATCGGCCTTGCCTTTCAGCTGGCAGACGATATACTTAATGTTGAGGGCAAACCCGAGATAATCGGCAAGCCAGTGGGAAGCGATCAGGCCCACCACAAGATAACCGGTCCCTCTTTGATTGGATTGGAACAGGCCAAGGCCCGCGCCCTTGAACTGGTAGATTCCGCCTTGGAAGAACTGGAAGTCTTTGATATGAGAGGGCAGCCGCTCGCCGCTCTGGCCCGCTACATAATTGAAAGAAGGAAATGACCAGACATACTTTCGTGCTTTCTTCTTCTTTTGCGGCTTACGCCTTGAGAACATTACGTGTTTTGCGGCTGCGCCTTATAAAGAGGCATGATATTTTCTTCTCGCTGTTCTACGCGGTCAGGGATCTGAAGGACAATATGCCGTCGTGAAATACCTGGACAAAATTGATTCTCCCGAAGATCTGAAACGCTTAGAGCGCTCAGAACTTCCCGAACTGGCGAAAGAACTCCGCCAGGTGATCATCGAGACCGTATCCCGGACAGGGGGACACCTGGCCCCAAGCCTGGGAGTGATCGAGTTGACTATCGCACTGCTCTATGTCTTCGATCCGCCCAAGGATAAGATTATATGGGATGTCGGCCATCAGTCCTACGCGTACAAGCTGCTCACCGGGCGAAAGGATCGTTTTCATTCCCTGCGCCAACACGGGGGCTTGAGTGGCTTCACTCGCATGAGCGAAAGTCCTTATGATGCCTTTTCAACAGGGCATGCCAGCACCTCTATTTCCGCAGGACTCGGTATTGCTTACGGAAGATGCCTGAAAAAGGATGAGGGAAAGGTCATTGCCGTGATTGGCGATGGTTCCATGACGGGTGGCCTTGCCTATGAAGGGTTGAATCAGACAGGTGATCTTCAAAAAGGCCTCATCGTCGTTTTGAACGACAACGAGATGTCTATCGCACGAAATGTGGGAGTGCTTTCCTCGTTTTTGAGCAGGAAACTTTCGGCAAAGCATTTTGTGAGCCTCAGGGAGGAAGTCAAAGACTTGCTCAAGTCCGTGCCCAAGTTTGGAGATGACGTGTACAATCTGGCCAAGCGCACTGAGGAGTCATTCAAGGCATTCGTTACGCCCGGAATGCTCTTTGAAGCATTTGGGTTCAATTACTTTGGACCCATAAAAGGCCACCGGCTCGACCATATGATCGAAACACTCCATAATGTCAAAGACATGAAAAAACCTATTTTGTTTCATGTAACAACCACGAAAGGCAAAGGCTACGCCCCGGCAGAACGCAACCCCACCTACTTTCATGGGGTCGGATCTTTTGAAATCAAAACAGGTAACGGTATCTCATCAAAAGAGAAACCGCCGACCTATACTGAAGTGTTCGGGGATACCCTGCTTGAACTTGCCCGCGAAAACGAAAAGATTGTCGCCGTAACCGCAGCCATGCCGGAAGGAACCGGGCTCAAAGCCTTTTCAGAGGCCTTTCCTGACCGCTTTGTGGATGTCGGTATTGCCGAACAACATGCAGTGACCTTTGCAGCCGGCTTGGCCACTGAGGGATTGCGCCCTGTGGTGGCTATTTATTCCACCTTTCTGCAGCGAGCGTATGACCAGGTCCTTCATGACGTATGTCTTGAGGCCCATCCGGTTGTCTTTGCCTTAGATCGGGGAGGGATTGTTGGTGAAGACGGCCCTACCCATCATGGCCTCTTTGATCTGAGCTATTTGCGCAGCTTGCCCAACATGGTTGTCATGGCACCTAAAGACGAAAACGAACTGCGACACATGTTGCGGACCGCTCTCGAACATTCCGGGCCGATTGCTGTCAGGTATCCACGAGGTTACGGCCTCGGGATACCCATGGATGATGAGACCCACACCCTTCCTATGGGTAAAGGAGAGGTTCTAACCACCGGAACTGATGTGGCGATCCTGGCTGTCGGCGCCACGGTCAGGGAAGCGGTCGAAGCGAACAAACAACTCGAAGCTGAAAACATTTCCGTGACGATAGTCAACAGCCGTTTTGTAAAACCTCTCGATACTGAGTTGATCACCCGGCTTGCCAGGGAGATACCCCGCATCATCACCGTTGAAGAAAACGTCCTGCAGGGTGGCTTTGGCAGTGCCGTTCTTGAGTGCCTTGCTGACGCCGGTGTTACATCGTGCCGAGTCGTACGGCTCGGCATCCCGGATAAGTTTGTTGAACACGGTTCCCAGAAGATACTGCGCTCCAATTATGGCATTGATGCACCTGCTATTGTGAAAGCAGTTAAAGACATGCTGAAATAGTTGACTCCTTGAGGCCGTCAGAATGATGTCCTAATTAACTCCGCATTGCGCCTAGCGGCTTGAAAACATGCCCAAATTCCGAAGCCCTGCTATTGCGGAACCAGTCAGGGATATGG
The DNA here is from genome assembly GCA_032126655.1 of Desulfobacterales bacterium. GTDB lineage: Bacteria > Desulfobacterota > Desulfobacteria > Desulfobacterales. The sequence goes on along the minus strand of JAQBAU010000263.1, from coordinate 14,201 downwards.
CTGAATAGTCGAATAGTCAATCTCGAGAGTAAATGATGTCTGAGTCAATTGCGCCTGGCGGCTTGGCACGAAGTGAAGCCTGGCGCAAAACATTCCCGAATTGCGCCTAGAGGCTTGAAAACATGCCCGAATTCCAAACTCCGCATTCGAAGAGTCTTTCTGTAGACATCGGCGGGATCCACATGAGAAACCCCGTAATGACCGCCTCAGGCACATTCGGGTACGGAGAGGAATTTGCGTCACTGTTTGATCTGAACAGTCTGGGTGGCATCATCGTCAAGGGCCTTTCACTTACGCCTTCAACCGGCAATCCTCCGCCCAGGACAGTAGAAACAGCCGCCGGGATGTTAAATGCCATCGGCCTTGAGAACATCGGACTGGAAGCCTTTGTCCAGGACAAGCTCCCGTTTCTACAGACTCTGAACACCCCCGTCATCCTGAACATATACGGTCACGAGGCCACGGCCTACGGAGAGTTGGCTGAACGGATTCAAGACATAGAAGGAATAGCCGCCATTGAGGTCAACATCTCTTGTCCTAATGTCAAGGCCGGCGGGATTGCCTTCGGGACTGACCCAAAGGCCGCCTTTGCCGTAGTGAGGGCAGTGAGGGAAAAAACAAGTCTCCCATTGATCGTCAAGCTCTCGCCAAATATCACTGATATTAAGACAATTGCGCGGAGTGTAGAAGAAGCCGGAGCTGATGCGGTTTCTCTGATCAATACTATCACCGGAATGGCCGTGGATATCTGTAAGCGAAAGCCAAAGCTTGGCAACATCACAGGAGGGCTTTCCGGACCTGCGATAAAGCCGATTGCGCTAAGAATGGTGTGGGAGGTAGCACAGACAGTCCGTGTGCCGGTGATTGGCATAGGGGGTATTGCGAACGCCAATGACGTGCTGGAGTTCATGATTGTAGGCGCCAGCGCCGTGCAGGTGGGTACCGCGAATTTTGTCAATCCGCGAGCAACCATGGAGATTATCAACGGCCTGAGTAGTTATCTCGAGGAGAATGATATCGACGATATCGGCCAGATCGTGGGGACGCTACAGACTTAGGAATCTACACCCTTCCTATCAGTAAGACTTCAGCCAGCTTCAGATCCTCCGGTGTAGTAATCTTGATGTTGTAAGGATCACCCGGCATCACTTTTACCACCTCGCCGCAACGCTCTGCCAGTTCAGCGTCATCCGTCCCCACATAGTCTTCTTCTTGTGCAGTGATATGGGCTCCAAGGATGAGGTCGTAGCGGAAGGCCTGCGGTGTCTGGGCCATCCTGATTATGTGGCGCTTCATCGTCACGACCACACGGTCCTCGACGTCAACCGTCTTTATGCTATCACTCGCCGGCAGGGCCAGGATGCAGCCCCCGTATTCGTCTGCTATTCTGACGCATTCAGCGATGTCCCCGATCCGCACCAGCGGCCGCACACCGTCGTGAATGGCAACGAGTTCACATTGACCGTCAATGGCTCGCAAGCCATTGAACACTGACTCCTGCCTTGTGCTCCCTCCTGGTACCAGCGTGATCGGCTTGCGGAGTTTGAGCGGATCGATGATCTCCTTCTTGCAGAGCACATCGTCTCCCGCCGGAATAACCAGGAATATCTCTTCAATGGCATCGCACTTCTCAAAGGCAAGAACGGCATGGGCCAGAACAGGACGGTCTCCCAGCATCATGTATTGCTTCCTCGTGCTGGTCCCCATCCGGATGCCCTCTCCTGCCCCAACAACGATGGCCGCAACTTTCTTGTTTGGCACAGTCATAGTTCAATCTGTATTATGTGGAGATATAAAAGTTGCTTATCGCCTGATGCCGGATGAGAGGTAATTTAAACAGACGGGCTCTATTACTTCAGGTAGGAAAGCTCCTTCGGCAACGCAATGTCTTTGCCCATGGTGTCTTCACCGTAGTTCACACTTGCAAGAATTTTGATGTCCCTCAAAGCGCGAAGATCACCCTTGAAGACAACCTCCTTGATCCCTTCTTTTTGAATCTTCCCCCCGGCCCACTGAAGGTCTAAAACACTGCTGGCATCAAACTGATCGGAGTCCACCAAAAGTTCCACTTGACCGCCGTAATACTGGACGATCTTTGCGACCAACATGCACGGCCGACTATGAAAACCGAGTTCTTGGGGTATCCCCACTGAAACGGAGCTACGTTCTATGTTTTCGTTCAGAACCTCATGGGCGACATCCTGACCTTGCACCAGAAAATGCGAGATATAGTAAAGGCCGTAATTCACGATTCTATCAAGCATGTATTCGGGACTGACGGCTGTGGCCAATTTGTCACGTACCCCCTTGTAGATATTCCTGTATCCTACCTCATGGAGATGCCGTTCGTAGTAGTGCAACAGACGACGTGTCAATTCTAAAAGGTGAAGAACGACCGAAATATACCCCCTTAGCTCCTTGCGTCTGACATCGTCAAACCTCGCGCCACTTCTGTTCACATAGGTGTCAAAGGACGACTGAAGGCTATGAACGACCGTTTCAAATCGCCGTGCCTCTTGTTCATTGAAGCAGGAAGGAATGATTCTTCTGATCTCATCCAAGCTGTAAACCTCATAAAAACCCAATGATTCAAATTCCTGGGCCACCCTAAGAAACTCGGTGGTTATCTTGACGAGGTTCTTCTTCTCTTCCTCCAAGTCCTGATCATCGATGTCAAACTCGAGGAAACTCTCCGTCGATATACCCGGAAAATCGTCCCACTCAAAACGACTTTTGGGTGACTCGATTTGAAGCCGCCCCGCTTCGGTCAATGCAGTGCGGGATATTTTTCTCAAAGAGTCTATCAGGAACTTGTGTGTGGCATATCCGTTCTCCTTAAATCCCTCGGTCTCTTCCAACCCGTACATAGGGAATCGCTTTGCAATGTGTTTCTGTGAATAGCTCGCTTCGGACAGATTTCTCACACTCGAAACGAGTTCGCGATAGTAATACCAGTGAGCATTGTTCTTCGCACCATGAATGTCCAGGAAATCTTCCAGTAGCTTGGAGGTTGAAACCATTTTGGCGTACAACTTCTTAGTAAATGTCTCACGAGTGGGCTCAGTCTTGGAGATATAGAGGCAACACTTGAGGAATTCTTTGGAGAATGTACTAACCTTCTCACCGAAGGCAACGTTGGCGTGAACTGCCATCTTCTTCGTCATAACCTACTAGGTCTCCCTGAACAGTAATGAGAGTCAGAGCAGGCCATAAGCCGAGTTCTGTTTTCCGTATCGGTCGCCCTTTACGGAACAACGATCATTCATCTCTGGGTATCAGTTGCCCAATACCTCTTGCGACCAACCCGGAAGCTTGGGCGGGCCACCCTCAAGCGCTTCCCTATTTGGTCTTGCTCCAGGTGGGGTTTACCAAGCTTCCCCAGTCACCCGAGGAACTGGTGCGCTCTTACCGCACCTTTTCACCCTTACCCTGTGAGTTCTTCACAAGGCGGTATCTTTTCTGTGGCACTTTCCTTCGCGTTGCCACGACTCCGCGTTACGGAGCACCTTGCCCTCCGGAGCTCGGACTTTCCTCCCGCATCGCCAGCAAACAGCTGAAGACGCGAGCGATCGTTTGGCCTGCTCTGACACAGGCGGAAAAGCTGTTGGACTGCATTTACGTCAAGAACTGGGTATGGCTATATTACGCTTCCCACAAGAAACACGCAACATATTTTCTGAAATCCCCAGTCTCGAAAGGTGGGCATTGCTCGGGGAACCCGCCGGTCAGGGTGTAGGTTCAGCCTCTTTCCAGTAGATAATGCGTTGGCAATGAGGACAAAACTGTAGGGTGTCTTGTCTCTGAAGCTCATTGTACATCTGCGGAGGAATACCCAGGTGGCATGCGCCACAAGTGGCATGATTAACCAGCGAAAGTACTATAGCGCCGCTCGTTGTTTTAATCTGTTTGTACTTTCCAAGGAGGTTAGAGTCTATGGTCTGCGTCAGCTCCTCCCTGCCCTGTTCCATATCGGCGAGATCTTCCTCAATGCGGGCAACTTCTTCGTCAACCGCTTTTCTTTCGCTTTCAAGCTCATCCCGCCTTGTCGACAGCTCGTCTTCCTTCAATTCAAATCCCTGACTAAGCCCTTCAATCTCCTCCAGACACTCCAAGACTTTGTCTTCTTTCTTTGCGTTTTCTTTTTCGGTATCCTCAATCTCTCTCAGCAGGGCTTTGTACTCTCTGTTATTCTTGATGCCCATAAGGCGTCCCCGGCTTTTCCTGATGTGCGCTACGCCGTCCTCTATGTCACTTTCATACTCGCGTTGTGCCTGCTGAAGCTCTTCGACCCGCTTCTTATCAGCTTCAATAACTTGTTCAAGCGTCTGCAACTGAGTCTCAAGTCCTTTGAGCCGTTCAGGGCCTTGACGTATTTGCCATCTCAACCGGTCTATCTTCTTATCTTTCTCCTGAAGTTCTACCAAAAGGTCAACCTGTCTTTTCACAATATACTCTCCTGTGTACCCAATGTCCGACCCAGCATGTCTCCTGATCCTGCCATGAAAGGTCCTCCCCAAAAAAGTGAAAAGGCGTGATCAAAAGATCACACCTTTTCATTTAGCAGCCAGAGCCCACCTTTTGCGGCAGGCCCTTTGGCTTCACGCCCTTTATATACCTTTCCACGCCCCATACTTGTTTCTTCTTCATGGTGGGCCCACCTGGGATCGAACCAGGGACCTACCGGTTATGAGCCGGTGGCTCTGCCAGCTGAGCTATGGGCCCAAAAAATCGCGTTGAGCCAATCTGTAGCCACAACGGCTCCACTTGTCAAGAAAATTGAACCGATCAAATCTCCAAGAACGCCTTCAGTTTGCGGCTCCTCGTAGGGTGACGCAGCTTCCTCAAGGCTTTTGCCTCAATCTGTCTAATACGTTCCCGGGTTACCGTAAAATCCTTTCCCACTTCTTCAAGCGTATGATCCGACTTCTCACCAATCCCGAATCGCATACGCAGAACCTTCTCCTCACGAGGCGTCAACGTTGCCAGGACTTTTCGGGTCTGTTCGGCCAGATTCAGGGTGATGGCAGCTTCAGAAGGCGACATGATCTTCTTGTCCTCTATAAAGTCCCCGAGATGACTGTCCTCTTCTTCACCGATAGGTGTTTCAAGAGATATGGGCTCCTTGGCAATCTTCAAAACCTTCCGCACTTTCTCCAGAGGAAACTCCATTTTTTCAGCAATCTCCTCAGGCCTCGGCTCTCTGCCCAACTCCTGCACCAAATAGCGAGAAGTCCGAATCAGCTTGTTTATTGTCTCGATCATGTGGACCGGGATCCGAATGGTTCGGGCCTGATCAGCAATGGCTCTCGTGATAGCCTGTCTAATCCACCACGTAGCATACGTGCTGAATTTGTATCCCCTTCGATATTCAAACTTGTCCACAGCCTTCATAAGGCCTATGTTTCCTTCCTGGATCAGATCCAGGAATTGAAGTCCCCTATTTGTATACTTCTTGGCAATGCTAACGACCAGCCTCAAATTGGCATTGATCATCCTCCCTTTGGCAATTCTGGTATTGTATTGACCCTCTTCTATCCGGGCCAATACGCGCTTCAACGCCTGGCCATTCATTCTCACCTGGAGCTCTTCTTGTTGGATGGTCTCCATCGTCAGGATGGCATGGTTAATAATGGCTGTAATCTCAGTCTTCTTAAGGTCAAGCTGCTTTGCCAACTTGGCAATGTACTTTGTTTTGCTCTTACAGCCCGCGCGCAGGTCGGTCAATGTCTCTCCCAACTGTGAAGCGCATTGTGCCACCTCACGCTCTAGGCTGTGAAACCGGGCGATACGGTCTTCAATGGCCTCTACAATCATAGCAATGAATCTGGCATCGAGCCTCCAATCCTCGATCAGTTCGAAAATTCTCTGGTTCCTACGATTTATTGAACGCCTCACTTTGCGACGAGCGCTGGCATCCATCTTAGTCAAGAAGAGGGACTCCCTATGCTTGTCATTCTCCCGGTGAACTCTTCTAATAGCGTTAATAATCTTACAGATTTTTTCCGTATGCACCGATTCTTCGACAAACGTATCGATTTCATCTACGTCCCGCAAAACGTCTCTCAGACGAAGTTCGCCCTTCGAAAGAGGGGTGCCGAGACGGACAAGCTTCTCTACCCCAACAGTTGAATGCACGAGAGCCGTCAACACTTCCTGCTCCCCTACTTCTATCTGCTTGGCGATCTCGACTTCGTCCTCTCGACTAAGCAAAGAAACCAATCCCATCTCACGAAGGTACATCTTGACTGGGTCGGTAACCCTGCCAAATAGATCTCGCTCTGGTTGCGGCGGTGTGGCGGCCTCCTCTTCTAAAACCTTCCTCTCTATTTCCAGCTCAAACAGCTGGATTTTGCTCTCATCGATCACCTCGATATCGAGCTCATCAAAGACCATGATCATCTGGTCAATCTGATCGGAGGAGACCCTGCCTTCCGGCAGGGCATCGTTGAGCTCCTCATAGGTCAGGTAGCCCTGTTTCTTCCCTTTGGTTATCAGTTGTTTCAGATTCTCAACCTTGGCTTTCCCGCCCATAAGATTCTCCTTTTCGATCTATCTTTATGAAGAGGCTTCTATCTGCTGCTCAGCCCACTGTTGTTTCTCAACAAGGAGTTGATTCAACAATTCCTGATTGTTCGTCCTTTCCGCCTCTTTAATCTTCTTTGAAAGCACCTTGATTTGGCGTTTCCTGAGGTGGGTTTGATACTGTTTCACAATCTTGTGGCAACTGTCGCGATCCTGCTGAATCTCTTCCAATAAGAGTGAAGACATCAAATTCCTGATCCGGGGATCATCTATGTTTGCCATCAGATCAGCACCCGTCACGGGCTTTTCCGGCGTTGATTTTTCTAAGATCAGGCGGCCTAATTTCCTAAACTCCACGGTTTCAAACCCTTCCACAATTTCCTCTGGATTCAGGGCAGACAGAATCTCGGGCCACTGCAGCATAATTGCAACAAGTGCCTCCTCCAGCTTTGATCCATGCCGCGGCTTTGGTTCCCCGCCCGCCTTCTTCCCCTTGGATGCCGAAACTCGGACCTGTTCCAAGATAGCCGATTCATCGATGTCAAGGCGTTCCGCCAAATCCTTTATGTAGACAGATCGACTCACACTATCCTGCAAAGACCCAACCGGACCTTTGAGTGCCTCAATAATGCGCACTTTGCCTTCCAGAGAAAGACCGTGTCGCTCGATGGCAGAGGCAATCAAAAATGGCATGACTCCCAGAGCTTTGTCACTTGCCTTTATAAAACCCTCGGCACCAACCTCAAAGATATAGGAATCCGGATCTTGCCCCCCGGGAAGCACCAATATGCGAGCGTCAACCTTTTCTTCCATAAATAAAGAGAGGCTCCGTTCCGCAGCCTTTATGCCGGCCTCATCTGAATCAAACACGAGAACCATCTGCCGGGCATACCCCTTCATTATACGCACCTGCTGCCGTGTAAGTGCTGTGCCAAGCGTGGCGACGACGTTTTCTACGCCGTGACAATGAAGAGCCAGGAGATCAAAGTAACCTTCGACGATAAAGGCTTGCCCACTCTGGCGACAAGCGTCTTTGGCAACGTGCAATCCGTACAGTGTTCTACTCTTGCTATAAACGAGCGTATCAGGAGAGTTGAGGTACTTGGGGAGGCTGTCGTCCAGGCTGCGCCCCCCACAGCCCACAACTTTCTGATGAATATCAACGATAGGGAATATGATCCGATCACGAAACCGATCATAGCGCTTGCCGTTTTTGGCAACCACCAGCCCTGCTTTTTGTAGATGATCCACCGAAACTTTTCTTCTTGAGAGGTGCTGCATCAGGCCGGTCCATGACGCCGGAGCATACCCGAGCATAAAGCGATCAATCACTTCCGGCTTCATCTGCCGCTTTTTCAAGTAATCTCTTGCCTGCTTACCCGAGGAGGGATCCGATAACATCGCTTTGTAATATATGGCTGCTTCGCTGTTGATCTGTAGTAACAGTTCCCTTTCTTCCAACTCCTTCTTCTGAGCTGGGGACATCTTCTTCTTCGGTATATCGATCCCGCACTTTCGTGACAGAAACCCTACAGCTTCCGGAAAGTTCAGATTGTTGTATTGCATGAGAAACGTCAGAACATTGCCCCCCTGTCCACAACCGAAACAGTGGAATATCTGTTTCTCCTCACTTACGGTGAAAGAAGGCGTTGTGTCTGCGTGAAATGGGCACAACCCAACGAAATTCTTACCTGTCTTTTTCAAGGCAACACATTCGCCAATCACATCAACGATGTTTGTCGCCTCTCTAACGCGGTCAATGATGTCTTCGGGTATGAATCCCGCCAAGGGAGGTTACTCCTACCAGTAGTCCCGAACCCATTTTAAGAATGCGGCTCAGGACTCAGGTTCCTCTTCACAATCTCGTTCACCATCTTGCCGTCGGCCGAACCAGCAAACTTGGCCATGGCGGCTTTCATCACCCTGCCCATATCCTTCATCTCTTTGGCATCGAGTTCCTCGATGATTTCCAAGACCATCCTGGTGACCTGTTCCTCGGACATCTGCTCAGGCATGAGGGACATCAATATGTCCCGTTCGTCTTCTTCTTTCTTGGCGAGATCGGTTCGCCCCCCCTCTTCATATTGACGAATGGACTCCTTGCGTTGCTTGATTTGGGAGCCAATGACACGCAAGATTTCCTCGTCCTCCAGTTCAGCCCGAAGCTCGACCTCCCGGTTCTTGATCGCCGCACGCAACATACGAAGCGTGTTCATCCGAACCGCATCTTTTGCTTTTGTTGCCCCAGCAAGTTGCTGGGCAATAGTTTCCTTTAAAAACATCTCGATTCTGAAAAAGGCAAGTTAACTCTCTGTTTTGATAGGCGAAAAAGCAGATCGGGACAAATGGCAAGTAAAGACAAATCTATAGAGCTTATTCTGAACAAAGGATGCGTCAAGTGTAAGACGGATGGAAGGCTTCGAATAATTCGCTCCAAGAAGGGGTCTGGCCACCCGATCAGGGTTTTTTTGTGAAACCTAAATTATAATTATTTATGGAAGGATTGTCAACCCAAAAATGTTGGTGTTCAGTTTTTCGCCCGCGTCACCTCCAGGGCATCCTTGAGAACCAAGGACCCCTCATACAGCGCCCTTCCAGTGATGACCCCAATCACACCCACAGGTTCCAGTTCTGCAAGGGCCTTTATGTCATTGATATCGTTCACCCCTCCTGATGCGATAATCGGTGTCGACACGGACTCGGCAATCTTTTTTGTCTCTTCGATGTTTGGGCCACTCTGCATACCGTCTTTGTGTATGTCCGTAAACACAATACCTGCCAGCCCGAGTCCCTCAAAACGCCTGGCCACCTCAATGGCCTCCCGCTCAGTCGTCTCGGTCCAACCCTCTATGGCTACCATCCCCTTACGAGCATCAATGCCAACGATAATTTGACCTGGAAATGCCTCACAGGCTTGTTCAACCAGGCCAGGATCCCTGATCGCTTCGGTTCCAAGAATAACCCGCCTCACCCCAAGATTAAGGAACATCGACACTGTTTCCATGTTCCTTATCCCGCCGCCAAGCTGGATGGGTATGTCGACCGAATCCACGATCCGTTCGATGGCTTCAATATTCTGAGGACTCTTGTTAAAAGCACCGTCCAAATCGATAACATGCAGCAGTTGAGCGCCCTCCGCCTCCCATCTCGCTGCCATGGCAGAGGGATCGTCCCCGAAGACCGTCTCTGAATCTTCACGCCCCTGAAGGAGCCGAACGCATTGCCCACCCTTGATATCTACCGCTGGGATAATCAACATCTGGGAATATTCCTAAGGAACAGCTTGTGACTAGGGAACAGGAAAAGCGGCCATCACCTTAGTCAGCCCGGAGTGGGCCAGTTCTTCTGAGGTAAGAAAACGGGCCCCACGTTTGGCCCATGTGGAGATCTGTAGAAGGTTCTCACTGAGAGGTCGCTGGGTTTCATCGAAATTTCCAGCCCATATCATGTCCCCGTCCACTACTCGCAGCAAATACATGCTGAAGGCAACAGAGGCTGGGGTCTCGACCGAATAGGAGGTCCCCACACGCTGCTGGAAGCGAAAAATCTTGCCGCTGACCACGGCATCGGCGCCCAGCTTTCGGCCCATCTGGAGCAGGAGATCTCTCTCCGGTATATCCATGGTTTCTGAAAGAATCTGGGCTCGAACCCCTGCACCTGACCCGGGAGGAATCAAAGTATAGTCAGTCTTGGTCCTCAGGTAGGCCAACAGTTGATCTGTCATGTACGTGCCGTCGTTCGGAGCGCTGGGGCCGGTGATAAAGATGGTACCGCACATGGAACACCGCGCGGTCGTCCCCACCTGGTATCCTTCGGACGCAATTCCAAAGGGCACCACCAGCAACGTTTGTACATTCGACACCTTCGGATGTGGAGCACTGGGTGCTGGTTCGCTGCTGGCACACCCCGCAAGGGACAAACTCACAACAATCAACACGTACAGTGCAGCTTTGGTACAAGATCCTCTATGACCTGATCGATACATACCGAGTCCCCTTCCTATAACACGCCCTTGGTTGACCGCACCGTTCCAATCCGGCTATCCAACGTGGAGGCCTCGTCGAGCGCCTGGCCAAAGGCCTTAAACACAGCTTCTACTATGTGATGCGTGTTCTCGCCATACATGACATTCACATGAAGCGTAGTGCCGCTTCGGTTGACAAAGGCCCTGAAGAACTCTTCACAGATCTGTGCGTCAAAGCGCCCGATCATTTCGCGTTTTAGCCTCACATTGTAGACAAGAAATGGCCGGTTTGAGAAATCAATCACCACAGAGCCAATGGCTTCGTCCATCGGGACGAGCCCTCTCCCGTACCTTTTGATTCCCTTCCGGTCTCCAAGTGCCTTGCTGAAGGCTTCACCCAATACGATCCCTACGTCTTCAATTGTGTGATGATCGTCTATATCAACGTCACCCTTGGCATTGAGGGTCAGATCAAAGAAACCGTGTGCAGCCATCAGGGTGAGCATGTGATCCATAAACGGTATGCCAGTGGAAATGGCGCACTTGCCCTTCCCTTCTATGGTCAACTGGAGCTTGACGTCTGTTTCACTAGTGGTACGTGTCACCTTGGCGGAACGCTTCTTTGTCTTTCTTGCAGCCATTTTCTTCTCGATTCGGTGATGGGTTGCCAATCACAAACAGACTATGATTCTGCGTCCGCCTGTGGTTCTTTATGCCGTAACGTGTAAGTATATTAGGAAAATCAGGGGCTTGTCAAGCACTAAATCAACCGGGTACAACCCGGATTTTTGTCATAGCGTTACTTCAGTGACAATTGAGGATAACTGTGACAAGTCGTTAGATTTAGGAGGTCGGCTGAACTACAACATAACACTGGGTAGTATTACAGTTGGCTATCTTAGAGATCGTTTCTTGATATTGTGAATTGGCGGGCATTCCGTCTGACGCAAGACCGCAGTCAAAGATATGAAACCCTTGATAAGTTTTTTCAAACTGTCGGGGAAGATTCTGGGAAACGAAGACTCTTTGGCCGAAAATTCAGGGTGGAACCAATAGCCGTGACCTTGGTAGGCCACTCATTTTGGGGACGCTGCTAAACTCCGTAAAACTATAGTTTTCTGCCTATGTATTTACCATAATCCTTAATTACTGGGTCATACTGCTCATTAAACAAGCTGCTTGATATAATGAAATCTGCGGTGGATCTGTTGCAAGCCACTGGTATGTTGTATAATACCGCCATCCTGAGCAATGCTTTGACGTCAACATCATGTGGCTGGGTGGTCATAGGGTCCCAAAAGAATATCAGAACATCAAGTTCGCCGTTGGCTATCATGGCACCAAGCTGTTGGTCGCCACCCAGTGGACCACTTTTCAGTCTGTGAACTTCCAGTGAACACTTCTCAGATATGATTTGCCCCGTTGTTCCAGTGGCATAGAGTTCATGTTCCGTCAGCCGCTCAGCATTGTATTTCACCCAGCTGACCAAATCCTCTTTTCTCTGGTCATGAGCGACTAAAGCGATTCTCTTTTTAGGCTTCATATGCGTTTCCTTTCTGTCCCTCTAGCAGAGCCGTAACTCTAATATGAGGTTGTTAACGTATTTATCTCTATCCTTTGGATTCTCCCAATCGAAGAATCAAGCTTCGCAAAGTAAGCACAATCAGAAAAATGTCAAGGAAAACCAGCGGGTGGAAAGGAAGTGGCTATTCCAACAAAACATGGGAAAAAGCCGTATGGTTTTGATCAAGGCTGGCCACTCATTCTGAGGCCATATTTAGAGATAGCAGTTGCAAATGATAAGTTTTTCAGCGTCCATTTTTGAGATCTTGTATGGCAGTATCTTGAATTTGGCTATTCTATGGATTTTTTCTTGTTATCGCGAGTCTTGCGTCAGCTTCTTCCGGTGAAATCCTACTCCTGAAGATTGTAAACTCCTATCGAAACGGTAGCCGGGAGAGGGTGAAGTATAGATCTATAGCAGTAACCGTAAGTTTTGGGGAAAATCTTTGAATCCCAATCTGTGGTATTCTGAAGCCTTACGTCAAATACGATTAATGTGGCGGATCATCTGATGATGGGGACTACATCCCTCTGTGCATATAAGATATGTCCCCCAATATTCGTCATGCCTAGCACACCATTTCACACAACAGTTTCAAGGGGCTTTGAGTCGTTTTGCACCCACTGTCGTGGCACAATGAAAAACGGGCCGCGCGGGGAAAAGCTCCCCGCGCAGCCTTGGATATCTGAACTCAACTGCACGACTACTGCAACGACAGCTTTCTACTTCTTCCGCTTGTCGTGCGGTGCAAGCACGGTCAGCGATGCTTCAGCAAAGTTCCCACTTGCATCGGTTGCAGTAATAAAGATCGTGTAGATTCGGCCATCGCCGGTTCCCTGTCGCTCAGAGCGAAGCTCCAGGTTAATGGTACCGCCGGTTTCAGGGTCCCAACTCCAGCAGTTTTCCTGGTCAGGAATGTAGACAACATCAGGTATCGTGTTCCCATCTGCATTCGCATTCGGCGGCTCGCTGCTTTCAACCCGAACAGCCAGCGTAATATCTCCGCTGAAGTCGTTGTCAAAAGCATAGGCACAGATGTTAATAGGCACCAGCTTGTGATTCGGTGGCCACAGGATGCCCATGGGCGGACAGGTCACGGGACCGAGGCTCGGGCCTCCTGTGTCTTGGACCGTCACCTTTACCCGATCACTGACCGGATCGATGGACCCATCGTTTACTACAAGGTCAATGAAATGGTCGCCCAAGGGGAACCGCCCATCACCTGCTGCGATGTAAAGATCAGGGATGGAAATAGGATCTCCACCCAGGACGGTTGCAACGCTGCCAGACCCAAGACTCTCGCTCCCCAGGAACCAGTCGTATGACACGATGTCCCCGTCGAAGTCGGAAATCTGAGCTTGAACCACAATCGGGTCAACACCGATCTCGACCGTCTGAGTGTCGGGTTCGGCGTTGACATCAGGTGGCGAGTTGTTGACCGTTAGCTCCATGGTATCTGAGGCGGTGAGTTGCTCTGGCGTCGACGTCTCACGGACCTCCAGGGTCAGGTCATGATCTCCAACGGAGAAATACGGCACCCCAGCGAGGTCGAGATAAGCCTCACCAAGTGTTCCCACCAAAAACCAATCAGCAAGGACTGCAGCACCTTCAAGCCATCGGTATTCTAGCGCATCGCCGTCCTCGTCCGAAGCCGTTCCCTCAATGACCGTGTAGGCCTGGTCCTCACTCAGAATCTGGAGATTATCCCCAGCATGTGCCACGGGTGGATGATTGACCTCCTCAATGGTGAGTAGCATGTCATCCGACACCGTAAACTCTGCATCCTTAACCTCCAGGGTCAGAGTGTGCGTTCCCACACCGAGTCCAAGGCCGCTCAGGGCCAAAGGACAATAGCCACCGGCAGCCGTTACTTCTGTCCAATCAAGCAGAACCACCGCGCCTTCCGACCAACGATAAGAAAGGACATCGGCAGCATCCGGATCTGAAGCCAACCCCTGGATTGTCGTGGTATCCACGTCGTCCTCGGTAATGGTGACGTCAGGGCCGGCATTGGCTGTTGGTGGATTGTTTGAAGGCTCTTGTTCACAACTCGTTGCCCCCATATCAGGCATGCTTACGCCCTCGCACGGGACACAGTCACCGGTATACGGGCCCAAATCGCCCGCGCCCGCACCAATACAGGGCGAGCCT
>JAQBAU010000262.1:0-6148 GCA_032126655.1 Desulfobacterales bacterium | reverse complement strand
GGATAGACGCAAAAAAACTCAAGCGAATGACTTAAAGGTCTCTTAAGGAATGTGAACAAGGCATTGTGAATTTAAAACCGGCTTGTAACGAAACAGAATTATACAAGATATAGTGTTGACGGGATGACCAGATTTTCATTAAAATATTGAAATTGGGTGATAGATAGGTTTTTAGTATCACATCAGTTTGTAATCATTAGATATCTGGACTTTTTGCAAGGTATCTGTGCTGGCAGAAAATTTCGGGATCTCAATATTTTGTGCTTGAGTTAGTTCTTGAATTGGCGGAATATCATTTTCAAACTACATTCGATATTGCATTGATCGGACCGAACGCTATAAAACCCATTCAATATGAAGCACCCGATCAAAATCTGGAGTCAATGTTAATAAACGGAAAAGACCGAAGATGAATCTTCCGTATTTTTTATGAATTATGAAAGTGAAGAAGAAAGAACAAAAGGAAAAAAAGCCTATCCGGTATCCGATACGGTTCAAAATTTTTCTGGTGAGCCTGGTGCCGACGCTGGCCTTGCTGGCTGCGGCGTTGCTCAACAATCAATACTTGGATTCACTGGGAGACAGTGCTGAACAGATCCTTTCCAAAAATTACAAAAGCATCCGGGCCTCCCAGCAGGCGCGCAAAATACTGGAAGAAACGCGCAACCGGTTGTTGGAGCAGGTCTCACAAAGACAAAGCGCTGAAGGGATACCCGCAGAAGCGCTTAGCAGCCTGTCATCCAATCTGGACATTTGCCGAGAAAATATCACTGAATCTGGTGAGCGTGAACTGACCGATCAGTTATTGGATAATTACCATCGATACGGACGACTTGTCCAGTCGCTGACCGAGGTAGACACAGGCCATTGGGCGAACGAGCGTTTTGCCGCGTTTCTGGTGCTGACAGCTGATATGGTAGCACTCCTTGACAACTTGGTATCCATCAACGAGGAAGCCATGGAACACGCAGAACAACGGACACGGCTTCTTGCCAGCCATGCCCAGCGTAATGCAGCGACACTTTTTATTGTGATTATCATAGCCATTTTGGCATTGAGCTATTTTCTATCCTATCGTATCGCTCGCCCGATCATGACGCTTGCAAGTCATCTTTCAAACGCACAGGAAGGCAGAGGTGTTTATCCAACGGTTCGTATCCGGTCGAACGATGAGATCGGGTTTTTGATAAATTCGTTCAACCGTTTGTTTAGCCGCTTAGAGCAGTATGACCTTTACCGGGATGATATCCTGTCGGCCGAAAAGGAAAAAGTCCGTCGTGGTGAAGAAGCCAAAGGACGGTTTATTGCCGAGATTTCTCACCAGCTAAAAACGCCGATGACATCGCTGGCCATGAGCGTGGGAATGCTCCATAGAGGCGGGGAAGGACTCAGCTCCGAAAAACGGGGCAAAATGGTTGCCACTGCCAATGAAGACTGCATCCGGCTGGCGGCCTTGATTAATGAACTGGTGGATATATCACGTCTTGAAGCGATGTCTCGACCGCGACTCAAAGAGACTCTCGATATCGCCGTGGTGATTCGGGAGAGCCTTGCACCGCTGATAAAACAGGCCGACGATGAGGGCATTTCCATTGACATCGACATATCGGAAAACCTGCCACAGGTGACCATTGATTCTTTCCGTTTTCCATGGGTCATTACTAACCTTGTGGGCAATGCGCTGCGGTACACCGATCGCGGTGGTCGTATTAAACTGAAAATCCACAAGCAGGGACAGCGATTCTATTTCCAGTGCACCGACACCGGCAGCGGTATCGACCCTCAATACCTGCCGCAGATTTTTGACCGATTCACACAGTTTTCAGAGCGCGGCAAAAGCGGTACTATCGGTCTGGGACTTGCAATCGTTAAGGATATCATCGAGCAGCATGGCGGTGACATCCAGGTTCAAAGCCGGCTGGGGGAAGGCACCACCTTCACTTTCTGGATACCGGCCCTAAAGGAGGAAAAAGGTGAAAAAAGCACTGATCATTGATGATGACCGCAACATTTTGACCACGTTGGAGATGTATCTCGAAGATAAAGGGTTCGAAACGGTCACGGCGGCTTCTGGTGCGGAAGGCCTTCAGTGTTTCAGTAACAAAACGCCTGATCTGGTGCTGCTGGACATGAAGCTGCCGGACCGGGACGGACTGGATGTACTCAAAGAAATCGTTACAAGTGGCATCAAAACCCAGGTTCTGATGATTACCGCCTATGCTACTATCGAGAATGCAGTCAACGCCGTTAAGATGGGCGCGTTCGACTATCTCCCCAAGCCGTTCGTCCCAGGTCAGCTCGATCTTGTCTTGGAGAGGCTAAAAAAGTTTCATCAAATGGAGATGGAAATCTTCACCCTAAAAGGTATTTTTTCCGAGGGTGATATTCTGACACGCAACAAAAGGATGCAAAAAATACTGAAAATGGCGCGTCAAGCGGCCGATTCCAACGCAATTGTCTTGATCAGCGGTGAAAGCGGCACCGGCAAGGGGCTGCTGGCGCGCCTGATTCACGACTGGAGTCCGAGAGCCGATCGCCCTTTCGTCATAGTGGATTGCGCAGCAATGCACGAGAATCTTCTGGAAAGCGATCTGTTTGGTCATGTTAGAGGGGCATTCACGGGTGCTTTACGCGACAAGGAGGGCAAGCTTAAATTGGCCGATGGAGGCACCGTTTTCCTGGATGAAGTATCGGAGATTCCACATGCCGTTCAAGGAAAGCTTCTTCGTTTCATACAGCACCACGAATATGAGTGTCTGGGAGATCCTAAACCGCGTACGGTTGATGTGCGTATCATCGCTGCTACCAACAAGGATTTGGAGGAGCTGGTTGGTGAGGAAGCCTTTCGAAAAGACCTATATTTCCGTCTCAATGTGTTGGAGCTGTTCCTGCCCCCTCTACGGGAGCGCCCGGAAGATATTTCACTACTGGCGGAACATTATCTGAAACGCTTGACACGGTTGAACGACAAAGCGATTCAAAGCATCGCACCCGATGTTATGCAACGTCTGCAAGATTATCCCTGGCCGGGAAATATCCGGGAGCTGATCAACACCATTGAACGTTCGGTGATCATGGCGCATGACATTGAGCTCAAAATGGTTGACCTATCCTCCAACATTGCAAATTTCAATCCATCCGCCGCCTCCGCCACCCCGCTCGAAAGTCTGGCGGAATTGGAAAAGCCACATATCCAAAACGTGATTTTACATACCACCTCTCTTGAAGAGGCTGCCAGGGTACTGGGAATTGACCCGGTCACCTTATGGCGCAAACGCAAGAAATACCAACTGGATTAATCCTTGCATGTTGCAAGGTCATTTTCTTGCAAAATTCAAGATCCAATAGAGAAACCCTCCTTCCCCTCCCGTCCGATACTGCTAAATATCAATAAATACTGATAGATATAACACTTGGCATCCATTTTGCTATAATTATGGCATAGCGCCTGTCGAAGTGCGTCTTGATTGCATTAAGGGCGTAGAATGGAGGCTGTATGGTTTCATCAGCACAATCATTGATTTTGGTTTGTCAGCTTCTTCAAGAACTTGAGATTGTGAAATCTGATGGGGTGACTGTTACCCACAGCCAGTTGACCTGCATGAGCGAGGCGACTACAAGGACTTTCGAATTAATCATGATCTGTTTTTCAACACGGAATATATCCGACCGGGACGGCATAATTGAACTGTGCACCTGTCTGAAAAACCATCCTTTGACAAAAGAAATGCCGCTCTTTGCCTCGATGGACCATTTGCACCGTGATATTACCCTGCAGATGCAAAATGCCGGGTTGGATTTTGTGGAGATGCGCCAATCAAAAGAGCACATTGATCCTGGATATATTTCCAACCTCGTTCGGAATGGTGGAGTCTCGATCCGCATCGATCGAATCTTGGCCCAATTATGTCCTTTTCTCAATTATACACCCATCGACAACCATAGCGAATTAATCACCTGTCAGGCTTACCGAAACCATATGGTATTGGGAGGTAGGCGGCTGCGTGAAGTTTGTGAAACCGGCAGTCATTTACATTGTGAATACTTCTTGAATCCGAGGCTTAAATCATGATGCTTCGCAGTCGAATTCTCAAGGCAAATCCAGCAAGCCTAGTACTGGCGAGCTTTCTCTTGGCCATCGCTGCTGGGGCAGCGTTGCTGATACTGCCGGTTTCCACGAAAAACGGGTCGATCGCGTTGATTGATGCGCTGTTCACGGCCACGTCTGCCGTATGCGTCACCGGTCTGGTAGTGGTGGATACGGGGAGCTATTTCACCGTGTTCGGACAGTGCGTGATCCTCGCGCTTATTCAGATCGGCGGTCTTGGCGTAATGACCATTTCCGTGGTCTTGTTTCGCTGGATCGGCCGAAATATCTCTTTTCGTCAGCGCATGGCCATGCAGGATCTGTTCGCCCATACGCCGCGCGAGGATATCTTCGGCCTCGTCAAAAGCATTGTCCTGTTCACGCTCGGCGCGGAAATTATAGGGGCCGTCTTCCTGTCCATCCATTGGAGCCAGGAACTCCCGTTTTTGCGCGCTGTCTATACGGCGATCTTTCACTCGGTTTCGGCTTTCTGCAATGCCGGGTTTGCCTTGTTCTCCGACAGCATGATGCGTTACAGAGATGATCTCCTTCTCAACATCGTCATGTGTTCGTTGATCATTTTCGGCGGTATCGGGTTTCCGGTGCTTTTCGATCTGCAATCCTGGCTTGTCAGTAGAAAGGAAAAACGGGTTCGCCTGTCGATACAAACCAAAACGGTGCTTTGTACAACCTTGATCTTGATCGTGTCAGGGGCTTTGATGTTTGCATTCTTGGAGCGACAGGCCTTGATGGAAGCGCAATCACTTCCGCACTGCATTTTAGCCCCGGTCTTTCAATCCATAACATGCCGCACTGCAGGCTTCAACACGGTGGATATCGCTTCCTTGAAAGATGCAACGCTCGCCATGATGATCTTTCTGATGTTTTTCGGTGCCTCACCAGGTTCCTGCGGCGGCGGGGTCAAGACCACGACACTGGCCCTGATCGCAGTGTTTACCCATAGTAGAATAAGAAGAAGACACCGCGTTAACATGTTCAGGAAGAGCATCCCTGCCGAGACCGTAACTCGAAGCGTATCGCTGATCCTCGTCTCCATCGGTATCATTGGAACGGTACTGTTCCTGCTCCTCGTGGGTGACTCGGCAAACGGTCGCGAGGTACAAGGAAACCATGGCTTTTTCCTTTCTTATCTTTATGAAACAGTATCAGCCTTCGGTACGGTCGGGTTGTCAATGGGTGTGACGTCGAACTTAAGCGCATGGGGAAAATTCTGGATTATCTTCATGATGATCATCGGACGGGTGGGAGTGCTTACCTTCTCCTACATTATCGTAGGGGCCGGTACAACCAACGGTATTGAATACTCCGAAGAGAATCTCATGATCGGATAAAAGGAGAGCAAACATGAAAAGATTTGCAGTCATAGGACTTGGAAATTTTGGTTTTCATGCGGCCAAGTCTTTGTATGAAGATGGTAATGAGGTTGTGGCCATCGATTCGGACAAAACCCGAGTACAAGCGATAGACCCCTATTCTACGGAAGCCATCGTTATGGATGCCACGGATAAGGATGCTCTGAAAGCCCTCGGGCTGGAAAACATGGATGGGGTCATTGTTTCAACCGGTACAAAGATCGGCACCAGCATTCTGATATGCCTTTACCTGCAAGAGATTGGGATCAAGATGATACTGGCTAAAGCGCTGGATGACGACCACGGGAAAATCCTTAAGCGTGTCGGAGCCACGGAAATCATTCACCCGGAACGCGACATGGCCTTGCGGGTGTCTCGGGGATTGTCCCGGCCCAACGTGCTGGACTTCATCCCTTTGGCAGAAGGGTTCGATTTAGTTCAGGTCGGACCTCCCACGGAATTCATCGGCAAGAGTCTCAAGGAGTTGAATCTGCGCGCCAAGTACAACGTACATATTATTGCCATTAAAGAACTGGTTCCGGAGAATTTCCTTCTGGTACCACCGGCAAGCTTTGTTATAAAAGACAGCGACATATTGGTCATGCTGGGCAAATCCCAGGACATCAAAAACATAAAAGCCTTAAAATAAGCATATTGAAGTGTCTTTGGAAATATGTTGATATCGTTC
>JAQBAU010000261.1:0-11378 GCA_032126655.1 Desulfobacterales bacterium | reverse complement strand
TCGCCAGGCGACTTGTCATTCCGGCGAAAGCCGGGGACGTAGTACCTCTTTTTAAGCCGTCAGGCGCAACCATTAGCGCTATCCAGGGAATAGGGCGCGCAGGAATTCTGGATGCCGGATCGAGTCCGGCATGACGTCCACAGCAGGTCTGGCTTAAAACATTGTTGATTTTAATCAACCCCATTGTTGAACCCCTCGTCTTATAGACGAGGGTTGTTCAGTCTGCTTTCCAGCCCCTTGAAAGAGAACAATGACAATCCGACGCGTTCTTATACTTGCTCCCACTCTGCTCATCCTGTTTCTTCTCCAATCCTATTTCTGGGTGCCTACCTACGAACAACAGACACGAGGCAATCCTTATCGTCTCAATGAATTCATCACGGCTTCCATCGGTGATGCAAGCATTCTGAATCCCATCCTCTCTGCAGACTCAGCCAGCAGCGACATCAACTCTCTGGTATTTGAAGGCCTCATCGACCGCGATGAAGAGTTGCGTTTCAGAGGTCGCCTGGCCACGTCATGGGAAATCTATGAAGAGGCCTTCTTCTTTGTTAACGAACAGGCGAGCATCCCTGGTCTGGGAAGGGTAGGAGAACAGAAGGTGGCGTCCTTTTTGGACAAGGCTAGAGTTGGAGAGGTTCCGGCCAGCGCCGAACTGATGACCACATTGGAAAATATCAGGGAAGTTTCGCTGATTCCAGGTGGGGAGTCCTTGGTGACGAGACAGGAGAAGAGCGAAGAAGGTGATAAGAAGACTACCGAGGTCAAGATTCGGGTTTCGGCTCCGGCGAGGATCAAGCTAAGTCTCAACAGGGTAGATCAGGATCTTTTTACAAATCTCTCGCAGATTCTCGGACACGACTATTTTACCGGCTTTGACGGTTCTGGTTATGTCGCCGTAGATGATGAAGGATGGCAAGCAAAGCGAGCCGTATATGCCAGGGAAATCCTTCCAGCTACTGAACACAATCCCATTGTGGTGTTTCACCTCAGACCCAACGTCGCATTTCATGACGGCCATGTGTTCGATGCAGACGATGTGAAGTTCACTTATCACGCCATCATGAACTCAAAGAACCTTTCGCCGCGAATTCCGGACTACGAACCGATCAAGAGTGTAGAGGTGATTGATCCTCTGACCGTGCGCATTGTGTACAAACGGCTCTATTCGCCTGCCCTTGGGACTTGGGGGATGGAGATACTTCCCGAGCACCTTCTCAACGACGACGCCCTGAGAAAGGAGGCGGATAGCCTCGGAAAAGACCCGGAGCAGTTCTCTATGCGGCAGAGTAGCTTCAATCGGCATCCCATTGGTTGTGGGCCGTTTGTCTTTCGGGAATGGAAATCAGATCAGTACATCCTTTTGGATCGCTTCAGCGACTATTGGGAGGGCGCTCCGAACTATGAGCGGTACGTCTATCGGATCGTGCCGGATCCCCTGACCCAGGAGATGGAGTTCTATGCGGGTACCGTTGACAGTTACGGCGTCCAACCTCATCAAGTGGAACGTTTGAAGAACGATCCAACGTATCAGGATTTTTCCGGCCTCTCTTTTGGCTACACATATATCGGTTACAACATGCGGCGCCCGCCCTTTGACGATCCGCGGGTGCGTCGAGCGCTTGGCATGGCCATAGACGTGGACAAGATCATAAAATATGTTCTTTACGGTCAGGGAGACCGGATAACAGGACCTTTCATTAAGCAAACCGATTACTACAATAACAGAATCCAGCCTGTCCCCTACGATCCGGAGGGAGCTTTGCAGCTCCTGGCCGAGGCGGGTTGGATGCGAAACAAAGAGGGTTGGCTTGAAAAGAATGGAAAGACGTTCCAGTTTACGCTCATCACCAACATGGGTAACAATTTGCGAAAGGCCATTCTCACAACGGCCCAGGATGCTTGGAAGCA
The DNA here is from genome assembly GCA_032126655.1 of Desulfobacterales bacterium. Lineage (GTDB taxonomy): Bacteria > Desulfobacterota > Desulfobacteria > Desulfobacterales. The sequence goes on along the minus strand of JAQBAU010000261.1, from coordinate 9,467 downwards.
GATTGGGATTGATGTTCGGACCGATCTGCTTGAGTGGTCAGTCTTCATACAGGAGCGCGTGAATAAGGCTGATTTTGACGCCCTTATCCTGGGCTGGAGCATGGGAATAGAACCCGACCTATACCAAATATGGCATTCAAGCCAGACGCATCCTCATCAGCTGAATTTCGTTGCCTTCAAGAACAGCGAGGCAGATGATCTGATCATCAAAATCAGACAAGAATACGATCATGATCGACAAGTGGCCTATTGCCACCGCCTCCACGAGATCATTGCAGAAGAACAACCATATACTTTTCTATATGTGGGCAAATGGACGGCCGTTCTGGACAAGCGAATTGTGATCCAGGAATTGGACGCTGAGGGAAATCGGGTCCATAAGAAGATTACGCCAACCAAAACTGGAAACTACACCTTCTATTTCAATAAATGGATAAAACTCCCAGAAGCCCCCAACTTCAGCGCAGAGGGATAAAACGACTATCACGCCTCTTCTCAAGGCGAATGCCGCAAAGCACGTAATGTTCTCAAGGCGTAAGTCGCAAATAAAAGACAAAGCACGAAAGTCAATAGGGGACGTCCATGAAATTATAACATTCTAGTGCCGGAAAAGCTTTTGGGATCAAGAAAGTCATAATTTCATGGACGTCCCCTAGTCCATCGTCAAGAAAGGTAAAATTACGTGGCTGGCCTGCATTTCGATTTCCTTTTCTGCCATTTCGAGTTTTCTCGTCATTTCGAGCGAAGCGCCTGCCCTGCCTGCCCTGGCGCTTCAACTACGAATAAGCTGCTAGCCCAGGGATCCAGGTCTGGGCCAGGGACGCCTTGCTTGTTATGAGCTACCAGCCTGCTAGTCCAGGTCTGGGCCAGGGAGAAATCTTCGTTGTGCAGTCTGTTGGAAGGACAAGATTTCTCCCTTCGGTCGAAATGACAGAGGGTACGGGACGTCCCACAACTGCGCTCGGCTTTTTTCGTGTTTTTATGTCTTTCGTGCTTTGCGGCATTCGCCTTGAGAAGAGGCGTGATAATCTTTTTGCTTTGCCACAGTTCCGCAGGATATCGTGGACTCTATCGCTAAGGGACTACAGATAAGATAATGCTATCATTTATCGGTCGCAGCATCATACAGAAGATCATCACCCTGTTTTTTGTGATGGTTGTTTCTTTCCTGATTATCCACCTGGCCCCTGGTGAACCGAGCCAGGTGGACCCGCTTAATCCCAAGTTCACACCCGAGATGGTCGAGCGATTTCGAAAAGAGTTTCATTTGGATAAGCCCCTTCATGTCCAATTTGTGAACTTCTATTCGGATCTCTTTACGGGCAAGACGGTCTCGTGGAAGGATAACCAGCCCGTCCTTGGAAAGATATGGGAGCGATTTCTCAACAGCCTTCCTTTGTTTATTGTCGGCACCATCATTACCTGGACTCTGTCTTTCCCCATAGGAATTCGTTCAGCCATCAATAGGGGAGGGATCTATGATCGAAGCTCAACCTTTGTTGCCTATCTGTTGATTTCCATCCCCGGATTCTTCTTTGCCTACATCCTGATCAAATTCATGGTTCCGCTCTTGCACGTGCCGGTTATAGGGATGAAGACCTTCGGGTTAGGAGAGCAATCCTGGGTTCGCAGTATCATGGACCGGACCTGGCACCTGCTCCTACCCTCAATACTCGGAGCCACAGGTGGCATTGCGATTCTGTCGCGCTATGTTCGCAGTCAGATGCTTGAAGTGGAAGGTCAAGACTACGTACGCACTGCCAGAGCTAAGGGTGTACCTGAAGAGCAGGTCCACTATAAGCATGCCCTGCGCAATGCCCTGCTCCCCTTTGTCACAATGTTCGGCCTCATCCTGCCCGGGCTGATCGGCGGATCAGTCATCATTGAATCAATTTTTTCGTGGCCAGGCATGGGTAGGATGGCGTACGAGGCCATACTGGCGCGGGATTATCCAATCATCATAACGGTGAACTTCATATCGGCCGTGCTGGTCCTGGCAGGAACCTTCATTTCCGATCTGCTCTATATGGTTGTCGATCCAAGGATACGGTTATGACAAAGAAATGGAGTAATGGAGCACCAAAACAACTGGAGTATTGGAGTGCTGGAGTACTGGAGTAATGGAGCAAAGAAGGGCTAATGACCAATACCTAATACCCAGTACCGAGTACCCAGTACCCAATACCTAGTACCCAATGACAAGTGACAAGTGGCAGATGACTGACACGTCAAAATCACCTATGCCTAACTCATTGGAAGTGCCTCGCCTCCCTAGAGATTCACGTTGGCGTGAGTCTTGGCGGCTCATCAAAATAAACAAGCTTGCTTGTGTAGGCCTTGTCTTCTTTGTCCTTTTCCTGTGTATTGCTACTGTAGGACTCGTTCTAACGTCTGGCACCAAACCTGTGTTTGATCCTTCTCTCGTTCGACTGCAGGAAAAATTGCGTCCCCCGCTTTCTAAGCCTAGCTTGGAAACCTTGCTTCCTGAAGAAATACCAGTGCTCGGAATCTATCTGTTTGGAACGGACGACCTGGGGCGGGACGTTTTTGCCAGGATGCTTCAGGGCGCTTGGGTTTCGCTTACCGTTGGATTTGTGGCGGTAGGGATCTCGGTCCTTATCGGTATCTTAATGGGCGGTATAGCAGGTTATTTCGGACAGGACCGCCCTTTCATCGATACCCTGATCATGCGATTTGTGGATATCATGCTCTGTTTCCCAAGCTTCTTCCTTATACTCACGGTTGTGGCACTTCTTCCAGCCAGTATGTATAACATCATGATCGTGATTGGGTTGACCAGCTGGATGGGTACTACACGTTTTGTGAGAGCTGAGTTTCTTTCATTGCGAGAACAGGATTTCGTGACAGCTGCGCGGGCCCTGGGACTTAACCATGCGCGGATTATATTCCGTCACATGATTCCCAACGCCATTGCTCCTGTTCTGGTGTCGGCGACGATTGGTATTGCAACGGCCATTTTGACAGAAGCGGGGTTGAGCTTCTTGGGATTTGGGGTTCCTCCCCCGGATGCTACCTGGGGAAACATTCTTGCCAGCGGCAAGGATTTCATCTTTGATGCGCCGTGGCTCACCTTTATCCCCGGGTTTGCTATCCTCATTGTAGTCCTCTCATTCAATCTGTTCGGTGAAGGGCTGCGCGACGTATTGAACCCGAAGTTGCGAGAGCGTTACTAGAAAAGCGAATGGAAGTGAAGTGATGGTGAAGAACGGTCAATTCTTACTCTCTGTCCAAGATCTCAGAGTACATTTTGAGGGAGACGAGACGATTGCCCGAGCCTTGGATGGCGTAAGTTATGCGGTCAGTGAGAGCGAGACCGTCTGCATTGTGGGAGAATCAGGTTGTGGGAAGACCGTATCAGCTTTGTCCATCCTCGGGCTTGTTCCACAACCTCCAGGAAGAATCGTAGGGGGAAAAATCCTGTTCAACGAGCAAAACCTTTTGAATCTGAATGAAGCGGAGATGCAAAAGATTCGTGGAAACCGGATCGCCATGGTGTTTCAGGAGCCTATGACCTCCTTGAATCCCGTCTTTACCATAGGGGACCAGATCGAGGAGGCCATCATGGTCCACGAAGCTGTGAGTGAAACCGAAGTCCGTCAAAGGTGTGTTCAACTCTTGAAAGACGTTGGTATTCCGTTGCCTGAAGAACGCCTTAGTGACTATCCGCATCAGATGAGCGGCGGTCAGCGTCAACGGGTCATGATTGCCATGGCACTGGCGTGCAACCCCGATGTAGTCATTGCTGACGAACCCACCACAGCCCTTGACGTAACCATTCAAGCGCAGATTCTTGATCTATTTGAGGAGATTCAGGAAAAAAGAGACATGTCACTTCTGTACATCACCCACGACTTGGGTGTAGTGGCGAATATAGCAGATCGCATATACGTCATGTATGCTGGCATCATCACAGAGCAGGGTGACGCGTATGCTATTTTTCATCGTCCGTGTCACCCATACACGCAGGGGCTCCTCGCGTCGCTGCCAAGTCGGGCCAAGCGGGGGACAAAGCTTCAAAGCATCCCGGGGGCCGTGCCGGACCCTGCGCACAAACCCGGTGGTTGCCCGTTTCACCCCAGATGCGGTTCTGCTGTTGAAACGTGCCGGAGTGAGTTTCCGGACATGTGTGATTACGGAGATGGTCACCTGAGCCGATGTCCAGTGCTGTATCAAAAAGACTAAAAAAACTAATCACGAAAGCACGAAAGTACGAAAACACGAAAGCCAAGAAGTAGGGGACGTCCATGAAATTATTACATTCTAGTGCCGGAGAGGCTTTTGGGATCAAGAAAGTCATAATTTCATGGACGTCCCCTATCTCTTGACTCGTTCTGTATGAAAACAAGGGTGGCGCTGAATGACGTCTGTTCCGAGATCGACGGCGTTTAGCAACAGGACACCGGGGCATTGGAGTACTGAAGTACTGGAGTACTGGATTCGGAGATTGGTCGTCTTTGGGTTGTTCCATCACTCCATCACTCCATTACTCCAACACTCCAGTCTGTTATGTTTGAGTCTATGAATTCATCAAACGACATTATCCTCAGGGTAGAGGGCCTCACAAAGCATTTCCCCGTGCGCCGTGGGTTTTTTCAGCGCGTCATCGGAAAAATCCAGGCCGTTGACGGGGTGGACTTTGATATCGAAGCTGGGAAGACATTGGGCCTGGTGGGCGAGAGTGGATGCGGCAAGTCCACGGCTGGCAGGCTGATCTTGAAACTGCTTGAACCGGATGCGGGAAAGATCATTTTTCGGGGTGAAGATATTAGCGGTTTTTCTCAGAGCCAGATGAAGCCCTTGCGAAAAGAGGCACAGATCATCTTCCAGGATCCATACGGATCCTTGAATCCACGAATGACTATAGGCCAATCGATAGAAGAAGGACTGCGGGTTTCCGACGTGAAAAGCCGGAGTGAGCGAAAGGCCCGTGTTGAGGACCTTCTGGACATGGTGGGTATGTCGGCCAGGACGGCTGGTCTCTATCCCCATGAATTCAGTGGTGGTCAGAGACAGCGCATCGGCATTGCCCGGGCCTTGAGCGTTGATCCGTCTTTGATCATATGTGACGAGCCGGTCTCGGCTCTGGATGTCTCTATCCAGGCCCAGATTATCAACCTCCTTGAGGATCTCCAGGAAAGGTTTTCTCTGAGCTATCTCTTTATTGCCCATGATCTCAATGTAGTAGGGTACATCAGCGACACGGTCGCTGTCATGTACTTGGGCCACATCATGGAATATGCCCCTGCCAACAAGCTTTTCGACAGCCCCCTTCATCCCTACACCCTGGCATTGCTTTCAGCAGTGCCCGTTGCTGAGCCTGGTCATAAACGCGAACTGCAGACCCTTTCCGGAGATGTGCCAAGCCCAATGGACCCGCCTCCCGGGTGCAGGTTTCAGGGAAGATGTCCTATGGTTGAAGATCGATGTCGCAGAGAAGCGGTGGAGTTCTACCATGCAAGTGAACATCACAGAGTGCGTTGCTGGAAGGTGATTAGTTAAGAATGCCAAGAGGTTATGAAAATCGCATCAAAAGCCCCGAGCATTTACCATATTGCTCAACTTGTTGACGATTTGTTAGTAGATGGTCAGTGTGTCCTTGTTCCGGGTTATTGGTCTTATTGGGACCAGGTGTTTGGCAACAAAGACTTATTGTATAAATTGATAACAAGATCAGTATGTTAAACACGAAAGAAGAAAGTTTCGATTGTAATCGAAACTTTTTGACATTATTTTCGATTTGATCTTGTGGTAGATAACGTGGCGAAATACAAAATGATTAGAGCTGCCATCATGCAGTTTGATATTCGCCGAGGTGACGTTGCGTGGAATGTCAAGACAGTGAAGCGGCGGATAGCTGCAATGGCGGAGCAAGGTGCCCGCTTCGTCGTACTGCCGGAGATGTGGTCCACGGGTTTTGCGAACAAGCGTCTCAAGGAGCTATCCGAAACAACACCGAGGATTCTTGAAGACTTGTCCTCTGTGGCCAGGAAGCTTCGTCTGACAATCATTGGGTCTATGCCGGAAAAAGCAAGAGGCAAGGTGTACAACACGGCGTACGTGGTAGACAGGGACGGGTCTGTTGCAGGGACATACAGGAAAGTCCACCTTTTCTCTTTAACCGGGGAACATCGGCATTTCAAGCCGGGGCGGAAAGCGGTTGGCGAGTGATTCTGTGATAGAATAGAGACTTCAATTAGCAGGCTGGCCTGCGGCCATACTCAGTGAGCAGGCTCTGGAGATGAATGATTGGATTGGATCGCTCCTCTTCTCAGATCACAGACGTCGCGGATAGCCAATGCAATTACGAGTGTCGCAAAAGGCATCAGAACATAGGCCCTCCTCATGCAGCTTCCCATAGGAATATAGGCCAGGAGCCAAATAACACTCAGGGCGAGAAGTAGCGCTTTCCACTTTCGCCGCACTGCAGCATAAATGACTGCGAGGTAAAATACTAAGAAAAAGGCCGGCGTGGTAATCTCATATATTTTCACCATGAGTTTTGACCGAACAGGAGGAGGTTTGTTATCCCAGCCTCCGTGTCGTCGTTCGCCGAAATGATAGTGATCCTTTGGATGGAAAGGGAGTGTTAGACGATGCAGCACGATCTGTGGAGTCACCTGAAGATCCATTGCGGGGTCTTCCGGATAACGCGTTTCCACGTAAAGGCCAACCGGATTACACAAACTGGAGACAGTTATTATCATGGTGACAAAAGAACAGACGGTAGCAAAGACTATCCGCCGCCAGGTCATGCGAGGAGGTGCTATCAATATGACCGACAGAAGGGGGGGGATCGCTATCAAGTTGGACTGCTTTGAAAGAATGGCGAATCCGACCAACACGCCCAGCAGAGCCCATTGCCGAAGTTGGGTGGAATGGCGAACTCTACTCACATAGTACCAAAGACTCAGATTTACGAAGAAGGTTCCCAGTGAATCAAGATATGCCAAAACGCCCAGAACAAAGGTGTATGGCCATAGAAGAACTGCGGCCGTGATGGTCAGAGCTATCCGAGCACCTACCAGCCGACGCATCGCGTCCAAGAAAAAAAGCCACCCAAGTGTATCAAATACGGCGCTTACAGCTCGTCCTACGTAAACGCTACCTTTGCCGATAAGCCAGGCCTGATCGAACAACATAAACAGAGGTCCAAGAATCAGCATGTAGAGACTGGGATGACCCGTTCGCGGGTGCGGGCCGAGATTGCTTCTAGGCTTCGGAAACCCTGACACGAGTTTTCCGTGGTATCCGATCTCTTCAGTCTTGGGATTGTAGAATGGATGGGGATGGATGTGGTTGTATAGTAGACCCCATAGAACTTGGGTCAAGGGAAGCTTCGCCCTCGCCCACATCCCATCTGTTGTGTAATGGATCTCGTCGTTGTGAATTGCAACGTGTTGCTGAACAATCGCCACCCTGCCGATGAGTATCAGACACAGTATCACCATCCACCATGCAAATTTGGTCCATTGCACATGGGAAGGCTTAGAGGTCATTTAGAAGCCCCTCCGCCTTCAGTATTGAGGAAAGAAAGATCCAATCTGCTCACCCGCTCTTTATACCATTTTTTCCTGTCTTCGGGAGTTTTGGAACCTTTTTTGAAATGCCAAATCTTACCATCTTTTAGATGGTAGTCATTGTATGTATGGATATCGAATATCTTCACCTGCACACCGTGCCAATCGTATACCTTCCCGTACACATCAGGATCATCCCAGTTAACAGTCTCATCTAAGAGCCGGTTTATAGACCCTTGGTCACAAAGCTCTTCCCCTTTGGACGTCTCCATCCAGGCTTCGACAAGGTTGTTGTAATTGTTAAAGAACATGACACCTGTGTTGATCAGCCCCCAATACTTGTCATCCGGTTTCATCTCATTCCTTGGTCTGAGGGTAACGCCAACATCAAATCCCTTCTCTTCAACGCGTTCTGTGAACAACGTGTCCACATCTGCCCAAATGACCGGCTTATTATGGTGCTGAAAATAGTGCCCAATACAGAACGGTTTGAAGGTTCCCCTAGGCCGGCTAAAAAATGCTGGCAGATTATCCTTGAAGTCTATTACCGCTCCATCCCGGTTGACTATCTTGCCCTCATGATTGATTTCAATTTCTCTCCCAGTCCATTCAATTTGAACGTCCTTTATCGGAATGATCTCGGCGTCTAATCCTGCCCTTTCGCTATCCGTAAGTCCCAAATCATAGAGAACTATCGGCTTGTCGTAAAACTTGCGCACACTGCGTACCAAAGGCTGCAGGAAGAAACTGTAGGTGCTGTTACAGGCAGTCATAACATTCATGTCAATCTCCGTGTTGATTCATTCCACTGCTCGTAGGCTCCACTTACCTTTGGGAAAGATGCGGCATATAACACGATACACTGGCGTGGTTATGAACCAACTTGTCAATTCACGATAAAAATCAACGCAATTGAATCTTGCCTATGGAGCTGTGGCCTTTGCTGATTCGCTTCCAGTCAATGATGAAGATCACTCCCGGCATTTGAATCCACCCCTATACGGCCCTCGCAAAGACGGCTCTCAGTGAAGGTGTGATCACGCCCGACAACTATCTCCTGTTTCCTGAGTTCTACGTGGCTACTGAGCTGGAAGGCTGGCAGCTGGAAGTTATTGGCAAATTAGTGGCCGAGTGACCTAATCGGGTATCTTAACACATGGACGCACCTAACCCCGTACCGCCTAGGAAGGGGGGGGGACTAGTTTTCCTGCTTCCGGTTGAGGATAGCCATCAACTCTGCAAACGCTGTCTTCCTGCTGAAATGATGGCGGGCAAATTGGAGAGCGCCGTCCTCCAACTGTCGCCTGGCTTCATCGTCACCCAGAAGTCTCACAACAGCCTGACCGAAAGCTGCCGGGTCGTCCTCCACAATGAAAGCTGATCCGGCCCCTTCCTCGAGGCCGTCCGCCCCACAAGAGGTGGTTACCAAAGCCTTTCCGTAACACAATGCCTCCACTGTCTTAACCTTCAGGCCGGTACCGAGTTGTATCGGGTTGATCATGACTCGAGCAAAGCGGTAGGCTTCTTCCAGGTCGTGCACAAAACCGACCGGCCGTATTGCCGAAGAGTCAGGTGCAGCCTGGGCCATCCTACCGTAAACCAAAAAAACCGCCTTCGGCCGTTCCCGTTGGATAGTGGGCCAGACCTTCTCCAGAAACCAGGAAAGCGCGTGCAGGTTGGGCGGATGGCCGTCTCCGATCACTGCAAACGTTTCTTTATCCCCAGCCATCTCAAGCTTCTTGATATCTGAATGGTGATGAACCAGGATCACCTTCCGCTCAGGCACCATTTTCCGGAACGCATCGACGTCGTTTTTCTGGATGGCCATAATAACGTCAGCCTTGGAAAGAAGTTCTATCTCTCGCCACTTCTCGCAAAGGATCTTCCGGTGAAACACGAAATCGTTTCGCACGTGGACCACGCCGTGGA
>JAQBAU010000260.1:0-3560 GCA_032126655.1 Desulfobacterales bacterium | reverse complement strand
ACGATTTCCGTCTCTATTCGTACCTCCTCGATCAGGTCAACGTGTTGTCGTGCAAAAGGTGCGAGGTCAAGATCATCAAGGAGTCTCCCCAGCTCCGACTTCTGCTCCCTGATCAGCGCGGGAACGAGGATCCCGAAACCGTGTAGACCGGGGAACTTCATCAGCTCAAGGGCCTGTTCGCTCTCCTTCAAGAAATCCTCCACCGCTGTAAGCACACCACTTTGCAGGACATTTTCTTGAACTGCATTGAAAAGATGAGGGTTCATCCCTCCTCTCTCAACGAGTTCCGGTGACCCGGGCCGTATGCCTCTTTGTTCATACGGTTTTCGAAATGCCTCGGGTATGTTTTCAGGATTGTAGTAAAGATCCCTCCTGCCATATGGCCAGCCAATGTCATGCAGCATAACAAGAGGAAAAGGTTGTGAAGAGGCCGCGGAAATCTTTTCAATGAGTTTCAGTTCATTATACACCGTATACCAGTTGTGATCCCCGTCAATGAATACGACATCGAACCGATCGATGGTGGGTATTGCATCAAGACTCAGTGCATGATGAAAGACGAAGCGTTCGCCGTATCGCTGCTGGTAAGAAGCAACATCAAACTTTGGCAGAGGGTCAATGGCGTGCAGGGTTGCCCCATGACGTTGGCAGAAGCCAAGCAGGTTCGCCGTGTTTCTTCCCTCACTTGCGCCAATCTCCACTATGGTTCCGGGCTGAAGTACTTCCAGAACCGGCTCGATGATTGTTTCCCAAAAGCTATGCATTTCAGGCGCCTCTCAACTCATTTTTTGGAAATCTTTGCGGACTCGCGGTACATCTCAACAGCTTCTTCGGGACTACCGTCAAACCTGATGGTGCCTTCGTGTAGCCCTGTGCTGTTTCATTGCGAATGTGAGCACAGGAAAGTCAGGTAACATAATTGATGACAATACGGGCAGTTTCCTGTTCACTTCCATCATCCACAAGGATGAGTCTATGTTGGCGGAAATTCGTGTGACGCTCTAACGCATCGAGGCATTGACTAACGTCATCAGGTGCGTTGTGGACACAAACGATAATGTCTCCAGTTCGTGATCGACGATACAGACAGGCATCAGGAAAAACCCCCTCCACCCTCCACGGACAGACCGCCACTGCTGAGTGCGACTGTTCCTTCTTGACGTTGAGCATGGCTCTCGATCGTCCTGAACTGTCTCTTCCATGCACGGAACCTTTTTTTTACTTTCTCCAGGTGATCCGTTGCCATTGGCACGCGAGGTTTTAACAGAGCTCTTCGACTCAACTCTCCGATCGCATTGCCAATCCTCCAACCCCACGAATTCACAATGATCGAAGTCACGAAATCGAACTCTTCAATCCAACTAATCAGCTGGTCTATGTCTTGTGACCGCTGCTTCATAGTCTTGCACTGGTTCCTCAGTTGATTGATAGGCACGGAAGTATCTTCCTGCTGGTTAATCTCGAACTCTGTTGGTACCTGCTCGATCGGATCAACATACCTCTTCCGCCATGCTCGTAATTTCCGCATAATTCTGTGCAGGTCATTGGTCGCCCTCGGCACACGAGAGCTGATCGTCGCTCTTCGCCCAAGCTCAGCAATCGCATTACTAATCATCCAACGTCGAGAGCTCAGCATCGCCGAAATCCCCACATCGAGTTCATCAATCCATCGAATCAACTTCCCTATGTGTTGTGATTGTTGCTTCAGGTCTCCATTGAGCAATGCAGCACCGAATTTAACAACCGCCTGCGGCCACGGTTGGTACCTCAGAGAGATATACTGTTGTGCATTCGCCGTAAGCCGTGACCTCAATTCAGCACTACTAAGGAGGTGGATGACGCTTTCCGCCAGACGTTGGGGATCTCGCGGGGGTGTGACAAGTGCAGTCTTTCCGTCAATCGCATAGTCGCAACTCCCTTTGGTGTCAGTTGTGGCTAGGGCTACCCCGCATGCGAGGGCCTCCAGGCCTGGCATTCCAAAGCCTTCTTGCCAGCTAGAACAAACAAAGACAGCACTTTCCCGAAATAGGCTAGCTATCTCTGATCGATTTGGTCTATCCATGAAATCGAAATCACATTGGGGGACTTTAGCGCCAAAAAGAACTACCTCTGTATCGGGCAAAGATCTCTGGACAATATCCAGTGCCTTAAGCCCGTCTTCGGTGCCTTTACATCTAAGGTCATGTGTCATCATTGAGACTAGCTTGGTGTTGCGCTCTTCCTTTCCTTGAATCCGAAAGATCTCGGAATCTAGCCCATAAGGAACATGGAGCCCCCTTGCTCCGTGACGGATTGCCTTCCCAACCAACCAGGTCGAGCATGCAATAACAGGCCATCCTCTGCGCAGATTCCATGTAACTACGGGATTTTCATGCACGCCCATACCTTGCAAAAACAGCCATTTCTTCCCTTTTGTGGAAGGCAGTTCTTTAAACGCCTCTCCGTCAGGACAATCAGCATAAAGTATAATCGCATCGCCATCCGGAATCTCAGAGGCCCTGAGGAACTTGGACAAATATACATTAACCCCTGGAACGGGTCTATCCGGACCTTTCTGGACCACCAAATTTACCTGCATTACTGGCGCCAGATATCGGCAGAACTGCTGGATCGCATAAACGCCTCCCGAGGTAGGCCGTTGGTGGGGGGCAATGAAAGTGACGACAAAACGCTCCTTTTGGTTCTCAATCATTGAAGCTTTCATAATGTGGGCCGCCTTTACTTTAGACCCTGTGGATCATCTCGAATACCAGGGCTGACTATTCATCCACTACTAATATGAACTAAAACGGCGTCAAGAAACAGCGAAGAAAGATGAACCAAACTATGAACAGAACCAAGATTACACTAGTGCCGAAATACGTGCCATTTCCTCGTGGCTGTATGCAATGATTTACCCGAATTTCAGTGTTCTACCGATTCGCGGTACATCTCAACAGCTTCTTCGGGACTACCGTCAAACCTGATGGTGCCGTTGTCCAACCACAGTGCCCTTGTGCAAACGGTCTCAACAAAAGTCATGTTGTGGGTTACCACGATCACAGCTTTCGCACATTCCATCAGCTCCTGGATTTTGGCACTCGCCTTCTCATAAAAAGACATGTCTCCAACGCTTAGGGCCTCATCTATAATAAACACATCGGGTCTAAGCGAAGCAGCAATGCTGAATCCCAGCCTTGCCCTCATGCCGCTGGAGTAGTTCTTAACGGGTTGGTCCATGAATTTTTCTATCTCGGAAAACTCTACAATATCATCATATACGTTGCTAAGCTTCTTTTTGGGAATCCCAAGCATCAGACCATTGAGATATACGTTGTCTTTGCCTGTGAGCTGATAGTTAAACCCGGCCCCAAAACTGAGCAATGCAGTAATGTCACCGTCAACAGAAACCTCGCCCTGATCAGACTTCAAAATACCGCTAAGCACCCGGCACAGGGTTGATTTGCCCGCCCCGTTTGCTCCGATGATTCCAACCACGTCTCCTTCATTCACCGTGAAATTGACATCTCTGAGAGCCCAAAAGTCACCTTTTCTTTTTCCCCAGACCTTCTTGCCCTCAT
>JAQBAU010000259.1:0-12106 GCA_032126655.1 Desulfobacterales bacterium | reverse complement strand
AGCCGCAAAAGAACGAAGGAAAGAATAGCCTAGCAACTAACTCGGCAAGGTGACAGATTTCGACGGCCCTGCTCTGAGATAACCCATTGCAATGGTATTGATTATTGTTGGTCCTTCGTTTTTTTGGCGGTGGATTTGGGGGTGTTTCACCCGACTGGCCAGATGCGCGGAACTATGGCTGAGGCACGTGAGAGGCCCGAGCAAAAAACCCGTAGCGAATCCTGAAAACATACCCGTAGCCGTCAGCGATTGACACCCTGCGGTTTTGGTGCTATCGTTACTAAATCGTTTCGGATTTCAGGATATATAGCGCGTGATATAAACCCTTTCAGATGAACAGAAAGAAGAGGGGGGCTTAGATGTTTGGAATCGGCATGCCAGAACTGATCATCATTCTGGTAATTATTCTCATCATTTTCGGGGCGGGCAAACTGCCTGAGATTGGAAGCGGAATTGGCAGGGGGATCAAGAACTTCAAGCAGGCCACGTCTGGGGAACTGGAAGATAAAGCTGAGTCAAACGAGACAAACAAATTGGACGATGAGAAGAACGCCTAGCTCTTCGATTTTTGATTCTTGCCGGATCGATTGTTTGTCTCAAACCGCGTGCTTTGCACGCGGTGACAAACGCAACGATGGAAGCACGTTCGTGCTTTTGTCTTTCCGCCTATGGCGGAAATCCAAGCCACCCGCTATGCGGGTGGTCGTTGACTCAGCCTGTGACTTCAGGCCAAACACCTCCTACCGAAAGTCCTGATGGCCTCAGTCCCGGAATGAGGGATACCGCATCTCCTCGAACCCTTCTCCAAAACACCATTTCGCCTAACGTTTCCGTCAGGCTCAGATGTCTTACCGCCCAAACTCCTGCACCGCAGAAGCGAGCGAATTCCCGGTACCCACTACAGGGAGCTTCAATCAATCCGTAGCCGTCGAACTCGCTTGCCTACGATAGGTTCGTGCGAAGAAGGGCTAGAAGGGGATGTCGTCCTCAGTCGGCCCACTGGATCCTCTTTCATCCGCGGCACCGGAACTTGCATCCGAGGGCGGTTCGCCCTGAGCCCTGGAGCCAAGCATTTGCATGGTTTGGGCTTCAATCTCAGTGGTTTTTCGCTTATTCCCCTCCTGGTCTTCCCATTCCTTTGTCCGGACACGTCCCTCGATGTAGACCTGTTTGCCCTTAGACAGGTATTCGCCGCAGATTTCCCCTAGTCTGCGCCATGCTACAATGCGGTGCCACTCCGTGTGAGACTGCTTCGCACCGTCCTTGTCGGTCCACGTTTCCGTGGTGGCGAGGGTAAAATTGGCAACAGCTGTTCCGCTGGGCGTGTAGCGGACCTCCGGGTCTCTTCCCAAGTTGCCTACGAGAATAACTTTGTTGATGCCAGCCATGGGTCCTCCTCTCACAGATGTAAGATAGCAAAAAAATGCCTGGTAGCCCGCACCAGTTCAGGCATCCCAAATGGTGGATGGTTGTGGTGTCCATCAACGGGAATTGGCCACATTCAAGAGACGGCAGGCAGGACGGAAACGCTTCACACTCCATAGTAGATGACAGGTTTGAAATCAAGAAAAATCGGAGCCGTGGTCTTCTGCGAAACCCTGTTTTACCCTTGATTCGGGCATCTCTTTCAATGTAAAGAAATCGTTACCTATTGTGCAACGTGATTGGTTTATTATAATAGTTGGCGGGCTGTTAATCGAGAGAGTGGTGTGCAAGGAAGAAGTAACAAACAAAGGTTCCTGTTTCGACAACAGATAACGGGCGACTGTCAACAGAGAATAGCGATTGTTTGGCCAGGGCATATATTCCCATGGGATACGTTTTCGAATACAAGATAGCCAGGAAGTATGACACCTGGTACCAGAATCCTGACAACCGTTTCGTTGCTGATCTCGAAGACCAGCTTCTGTTAAGGCTTCTTCAGCCTGCACAGGGGGAAAGGGTTTTGGACATTGGTTGCGGCACGGGGCGGCATCTTGAGATGTTTCTTGAGATGAGACTCGACGTAACCGGTCTGGACCCATCGCCTCATATGCTTGGGATTGCGGCCGAAAAACTTGGGCACCGTGCTGAGCTTCATCAGGGAGTGGCAGAAGATCTCCCCTTTGAGGATAACAGCTTCGACATTGCCACCTTAGTTACCAGCCTGGAATTTGTTGATGACGCCCACAAGGCACTTGAAGAGGCGTGTCGTGTAGCAGAGAGTCGCATCTTCTTGGGTGTGCTGAACCGATATGCAATCAAAGGAATTGAGCGAAGGCTGCGGGGCATTTTCTCGGAGAGCGTCTATAATCGTGCAAGGTTCTTCAGTGTGTGGCAGGCCAAACGACATGTCGTGCAGATTCTTGGCAAGACCCCTCTCAAATGGGGAACGGTTCTGCACTTGCCCGTCAGCCTCAGGCAATACACCAAGCGTCTGGAAGAATGGCCATTCGTTCAGAAATGTCCTTTTGGGTGCTTCATTGGCATGGTGGTAACCCTCGTGCCGCGGTATCAAACTGTGAACATTCCCATAGACTATGTTCGTCAGCCGAAGGGAGCTGTCACAGGGTTATTGAAAACCCCAACACAGTTTAGGGGAGAACGGTAGGGGCCATGGAGGCTTTTTTATACGACAAATTGGAGGATCAGAAGGTCCGATGCAATCTGTGCAGCCATCGGTGCCTTGTCAAGGCAGGGAAACGGGGTATCTGCGCGGTTCGTGAAAACCAGGACGGCATCCTGAAGACGCTTGTATATGGAAAGTTGATTGCCCAGAATGTGGACCCAGTCGAAAAGAAACCCCTTTATCATGTGTCGCCCGGGTCTCTCTCTTATTCCATTGCAACGGTTGGGTGCAATTTCAAGTGCCGTTTCTGCCAGAATGCAGATATTGCCCAACTCCCCGCAGACCGAAAGGGGATGATTCTTGGGGACCTTTTCACCCCACAGGACGTGGTAAGTGCGGCAGAGCAAGCAAACTGTCGGAGCATTGCCTACACATATACTGAGCCAACCGTATTTTTTGAATTTGCATATGATACGGCGAAGCTTGCCCATGAAAGAGGGATCCTCAACGTCTTTGTAACAAACGGGTATATGACGCCCGAGGCCTTAAAGATGATTCAGCCCTACCTTGATGCAGCTAATGTAGACCTGAAGGCCTTCAATGATGAGTTCTACAAAGAGCAATGCAGCGCTAAGCGGAAGCATGTGATGGAGACCCTCAAACTGATGAAGTCAGTTGGAGTCTTTGTGGAGGTTACAACGCTGCTCATTCCGGGACTCAATGATAATAAAGGGGAACTGAAAGAGCTTGCCACCTTTATGGCGGACGAGCTTGGCCCCGAGACCCCGTGGCACATTAGCCGCTTTCATCCCACATACAAGCTTACAGACCGTCCGCCCACACCGGCGGAGAGCATCCACCGGGCCCGACAGATCGGGCTTGAGGCAGGACTCCGTTACGTTTACAGCGGCAATCTGCCAGGCGACACCGGCGAGAATACGATTTGTTACAGCTGCGGCCAGCCTTTGATTGAACGGTGGGGGTATCACATTTCCAAGAATGTGATTACTGATGGCAAGTGCCCGAACTGTGATGTGAACATTGACGGCATAGGTCTATAGGTTCTTACATAGGGCTTTGCTTCCACACGTACTGACTTAGTCCTTGTACCACTTCTATCATCCATACTTACCATTCAAGCCTGCACGAGCCGGACCGGTGAGACGTAGTCTCATGTTCGAATTTGCAGGAGAAATCGAATCTGCAAGCTTGCAACGAAGAAGGGTTGGCAGAGGAGCCCATGTAGAGAGAGAAACCTCGATTGAAGAGGCGCCCTGGGGGGCTACTACATGAGCTTTGGTCTTTACTGCTGATTAGCTTCCCGGGGTTTGTAAACGTGGGCTCTGGGGAATTTTCCCTCTGGAACAGGCTTCTTGAGGAAAGGACAAAGTTTCTCCCAACCTTCCCCTGCACAGATATTGATGACAAGTAAATCCTGTTCTCTGTTCCTGAAATAGGACATCACGTCTCTCACGTAGCTGTTATACGATTCCTTAAAGCCTTCTTCATGGAACTCAATACTTCCATAAAGATCAAGATGCAATTGCTTTCCTATTTCACTGTCTCCGAAGACATCTATCCGTAAGACATGTTTTTCAATACTCTTTAACCAGCTGCCTGTTTCCCGAACTGTCAGAATAAACTTTGAACCAGGGCATATTGTGTCAAGCTTGCGATATACTCTTGAGACGGGAATGTCAGCAAATGCATCGTATTCCTTAAGCTTGGCAGGGTTGATAACTGGTTTGCCATCCACATAGTTGATCAGCGTCTTTGTGTGCTGCCAATGTGCTGCCTTAAACCCAAGCGTTTCGAGGGCCTGAGCTAAGCTTAGAGTTGCTGTTTTAGACAACCCAACACAAAACACCTTGGAGTTATTTGTGCCGCACTGGCCAAACTTGGGGAGACACTGAACAACTGTCTTCAACATTACTTACACCTTGATAGCAAGGCTCAAAGCCAACATGGAGAGGTCACGTCATGGCATTTATGGGATAGGTTTTACTGCACGCCGGAAGTCTGGGTTGAAGATAATGATGTGAGGGCCTGGTCCACATCCGGGACGTGAAACACATAGATCGCCTGCTCTATTTCCGAGGTCCCGGAACCATAGACATAGTTGATATTGATATTGGCATCACCGAAGTTTCTTGAGATATTGCCCAGTGTACCCGGTCTGTTCTCAAGTCTCATGACCAGCACTTCTGAAGCATTCACCCAGTACTCGGCCCGCTTCAATAGGGCTAGAGCCTTTTCCGGCTGATCCACAACAACCCGTATGAGGGAGTACTCTTTTGCTTCTTTGATGACTGATCCATAGCTTGCAGCAGAGGCGGTTCGCTTTATGGACCTTCCGCGGGCTTCAAACATCTCCTGAATATAGTCGGCCGCGTTCTGGATGAACATGGCCAGAATGTTGACATTCGATTCTCCCATAAGGTCGGCAAACCGACCGAGTTCCCCCGGAACATTCCTCAAGAATACCGAAAGCTGCGTATCTTTCTTCATCCCCTGTTCTTTCCTTTCGTGCTTTGCGGCTTACGCTTCAAGAAGAGGTCTGACTGTCTCCTTTCCTCAACTTTAGGCATTTTAGGCACTCTAGGCACTTTAGCGCACTTTCTGTTTTACAACCTGACATGCTCCAATTTCACGGGTCCCTTCAATATCGTTCCTGCAATCTGTGCAAACTGTTCGGTGATATCCGATACATAGAACTGGCATGTCCCGTTCTTCTTTAGCCTGCTCTCAACATCGGAGTTATTGTGGAGAAAGTCAATGACGGAAACAGACAGAGCTTCTGATGAGTCAATAACCTTCACCCGCTTTCCAATTTTGGCCTGTATGATATCCTTCAGGAGGGGATAATGCGTGCAGCCCAGGATAAGAACATCTATCTGTTTGACTTTGAGTGGGTGGAGGTACTTCTTGACAATCTTTCTGGTTTCCCCCTTCTTCAGCCAGCCTTCCTCCACCAGGGGTACCAGCAGAGGGCACGGCTGGCCATACACTTTCATTTCTGGCCGAATGGCTTTAATCTTGTCTTCATAAACCCGGCTATTCACCGTGGCCCTGGTTCCGATAATCCCCACACGCGTCCTATTTGGGTCTGAAACTGCCATGTTCACCGCTGGTGATATGACTTCAAGGATGGGCACATCAAACCGTTCCTTCAGGGTATCGGTGGCAGTACTGGAGGCGGTATTGCAGGCAACGACCAGCATTTGAGCTCCTTTTTCGAGAAGGAACTCAGCATCCTCAACAGCATACTGAATAACAGTTTCCGGGCTTTTCGTGCCGTAGGGGGTCCGTGCGGTATCCCCGAAGTAAAGGATGTCATAGTCGGGAAGATGACGCTTCACTGCCTTGACTACGGTGAGACCGCCAATCCCTGAATCAAACACGCCAATCAAGAGGGGACCTCCAAAAGCAAAGTACGGAGTGACTAGTAGAATAGTTGAGTCAAAGACGACTTAGCCACTCGACCGTAGATGTATCCAGGCCAAATAGCTCCTTACACCAGAGACGGTTCTATGCCTTATCGTGATCCTGAATGACCATCTTCACACACTTCACAAGATCATCCAGATTGCCATTGTCACGAATTCCAGGGCACATTGACTTGATCACGGCCCAGTTTGACGTGTCCACGAGGATACTGTCAATGAAGGGCCAGATTTTGCACATGCGTGGCTTGATCTTGTGGATAGTGCAGAGCTCATCCCAGAAGATGCAATACCCCGATTCTGCAGTCTTGATTAAGGGCCGCCCACCTGACCAATCGCAGTAATTGTAAAGGAAGCGTTCGGGAGTTATGTCCAGGTATTGCGAAATGCGTGTAAGGTCATGATCACTTACAAAAGCTCCTCCATACCCCTTGCAGCACTCACCGCACTTCTGGCACTCAAAGAATTCCGAAAGCCTCACCACGTCAGAGACTCTGCCTCCTCTCCATGGCCCGCTTCAGTGTAACTGCGTCAAGGTATTTGAGATCACCCCCAACAGGGACACCCGTGGCTATTCGCGTAACCCGAACAGGATGTGACTGCAGCACTTGAGCGAGATAGGAAGCTGTGGCTTCTCCTTCCACATTGGTGTTGGTAGCAAGAGCCACCTCCTTGATTTCATCCTGCACAACTCGCTCCATGAGTTCCCTTATCTTTAAGTCATCCGGACCGATACCGTTCATCGGGGATAGGGTGCCGTGGAGAACATGATATACGCCCTGAAATGCACCCGATTTCTCGAGTGCGACCAAATCGTTGGGGTGCTCAACAACGCAGACCATGGTATGATCCCGACCTTTGTTGGCGCAGATCCTGCAAGGATCCGTCTCACAAAGGCCGAAACATGTTGAGCAAAACCGTATCTTCTCTCTGACCTCAAGAATGCTTTCAGACAGTGCTCTTGCGTCTTCATTGGATGAGCGGAGGATGTGTAGGGCTAGACGTGCCGCAGTCTTCTCTCCAATGCCAGGAAGCTTCGATAGATGTTTGATTAGGCGGATTAGGGATTGGGGATAAAACTCCATGGCTATGTTATCCCCGGGATATTGAACCCGCCCGTTAACTTCGTCATCTCTTCCGAAACCATCTCTTGCGATTTCTTGAGCACATCATTGACTGCAGCCGCAATCAGGTCTTCCAGCATCTGCACATCATTCGGATCGACGACTTCGGGGTCTATCTTTATCGAGAGCAATTCCTGCTTCCCATTTGCAACGGCCTTGACCATGCCGCCCCCAACTGTCGTCTCAACCGTCCTGTCAGCCAACTCTTCCTGAAGCTTGAAGATTTTGGACTGCAGTTTTTGTGCTTGCTTCATCATATTGCCCATGCCTTTTGACATGTTGAACCCTCCCGTCTAAAACAGGTTACTACAGATCATAGTGTAAGCCGATGGCCACTCAAAACACTGGAGTATTGGAGTGATGGAGTAATGGAGTACTGGGAAAAAAGCTGACAACCTCTGAAATCTCATGTTTTCTTTCCAATACTCCAATACTCCAGTACTCCGGTTGTTCTCACCCTGTTACTCCGTCTATTCCTACCCCAGTTATTCCATTTCTAAAGGATTTTGACGTCGACGACTTTCCCCTTAAACACATCCAACGCATCCGTCACAAGAGGATGATCCAGCGCTTCCTTCTTCAAATATCTTTCTTTATCGCTTTCCTTGTATTCGCCCTTTTTGGGGCTCGCTTTCCCGGATTCAAGGATTTTGATCTTCATCCTGCGCTTAAAGCACTGATCACATACTTTCTGCAGTGAAGCCATACTTTTCTTATCCCGAAGCCTGGCCGTGTGAAAGGAATTTCCCGTTACCGTGATTTCCAGGAAATCCTTGCCAATCCTTGTCAGACTGGCCTGTTCAACCGTGGGGATAAGAGTCGGACACTCTTTGCCGATGACTGCCAGCAGTTGTTCCCAGGTTTGTGTGAGGTTGTCGGATGATGCCGGTCTTGGCTCAGGCGCAGTTGCCTCTTGGGGGGCTGGGGGTGTTTCGGGTTCGGACGCTTGGCGGACTTCTTTTGGACGGGCCATGTCTTGACCGGTTCCGATTGTTTCAGTGAGATGGTCCAGTCTACTGATGATTTGATCAAAGGATACGACTGGCTTCAACTGGCAAAGCTTAATGAAGAGCATTTCCAGAGCTATTTTGGGTTGAGGAGAAAGCCTAATGCCCACTTCAGCCTGAAAAAGAGTAGTGAAGACTTGGTTAAGGGATTCCTGTGAGACATCTGCGATCTGCTGTTCCATCAATGCCAGTTCGTGTGTCGGCACATCGACCAGGGGACCACTCCCGTGACCCAACTTGACAACGAGCAGGTGCCGGAAGTGCTCCACCATCTGCATGGTAAGCCGCTTCAAATCATGGCCATGGTTATAGACAGCGTCCAGGAGAACTAATGCCTTTCCCACGTCGAGGGCGAGCAGGGCTGAGGACAGGTCAAATATCACCTTTCGATCTACTGCACCCAGAATATCGAGAACCTGATCATCAGTAATAGTCCCTTCAGAATAGGCCATGACTTGATCGAGAAGGCTCAAAGCGTCACGCATGCTTCCATCAGCTTCCCTCGCAAGAAGCCGGAGGCTCTCCTCGCTGATTTCAAGGGAGGTTTCCTTACAGATACCCTTCAAGTGATTTAGTATGTCTTCGAGGCTGATGCGCTTGAAGTCGTGCCTCTGGCATCGCGACAGGATCGTGACGGGAATCTTGCGGGGCTCAGTAGTGGCAAACATGAAGAGGACGTGGGCCGGCGGTTCCTCCAGAGTTTTCAGAAGGGCATTGAACGCTTCAGCCGTAAGCATGTGGACTTCATCGATGATATAGATCTTGCACCGGCTGTGGCCAGGCATGTACTTGATGTTCTCTCGAAGTTCACGTATCTCGTTAATGCCCCGGTTGGAGGCACCATCGATTTCAAACACATCGACCGCAATGCCATCCGTAATTTCCTTGCAAGAGGCGCACACATTGCATGGGACCGGGATGGGGCCTTCTTTGCAGTTCATTGCCTTGGCAAGAATACGGGCCACCGAGGTTTTTCCGATGCCCCTGGGACCGGCAAAGAGCAAGGCATGGGCAACCCTGTCCCCCCGGATGGCGTTCTTGAGGGTTTGCGTTATATGAGCCTGGCCAACGACCTCTTCAAAGGTCTGGGGCCGGTATTTTCTTGCCAGTACGAGATAGGACATAAAGATGGATTCCCTCTGTTATCGCCTATTTTCCATTTCTGGGCTGCTGGAGCAAAAACACCTGGAATGATGGAGTATTGGAGTGATGGAGTGAGAAAACGATGGAGTAATGGAGTGTTGGAGTACTGGAAAGAAAACCGGCGCTTCGCGCGCTGTAAACATTGCTTTTTCCATTACTCCATTACTCCATCACTCCAGTACTCCAACACTCCATGTCAAAATGTCTTGGCGGAGAGAGAGGGATTCGAACCCTCGGTACCGCTGTTAACAGTACACACGATTTCCAGTCGTGCGCCTTCAGCCAGCTCGGCCATCTCTCCTGAATTCGGCCAAAAATGTCCTGGCGGAGAGGGTGGGATTCGAACCCACGATCCCGATCTATCGGGATACCGCTTTTCGAGAGCGGGGCCTTCAGCCACTCGGCAACCTCTCCAGGACCCCCGCCTCAGCGGGGCTACACTTGGCTATCTGTTTTGAACCCTTAAGATAATCGTTTCCGTCAATTGAGCGTTTAATAACGTGTTATATTGAGTCTGTCAATATGCAGAGATCTCCCACTTTATGGCTTGCACAAGCTTTCTCTTTTTAGTACTCGTGGTCATTGACAATAGGTTTATAGGTTGAAGATCCTTTCATCCAAAACTCCTCAATTTCCGAAAGTCAAGCATGGTTTATGTCTTAACTTGGCTGTAACGCACGAAGAAAGGAAGAAAAGGTGAGAGAAGTCGCTGTGGTAGGGGCAGGGATTACCCCCTGCAAAGGACGATGGGTGGAGCGTACCTATTATGGACTCTCCCAGATGGCGGTCAAAGCAGCCCTTGAAGACGCTGGCATCCCCGTGAAGGATGTGGATGCAGTGGTCTATGGGATCTACAACGACATTTTTGAGATGTCAGCAATTCCGGAACACCCCCTTCAGGGGATCATTGGTATGGCCAACAAACCGGGATTACGCGTGACAACTGGCGGTGCCACCGGAGCCTATGCCATGCTTACCGGGTATTCCTTGGTTGCCAGCGGTTTGTACGACATCGTGATATGCCTCGGTGTGGAAAAGGCCACCGACTGTTTTGATTTTACCTCTCAGACGTCAACGCCTGAGGTGATCAAGACAATCGGGTGGTCGGGGGACACATTCTATGAGCGGGAACTTGGCTGGACCGCCTCAGACAGCTATGCAGAGGTCGTTTTGGCTTACATGGATGAGCATCCAGAGGATCTTTCGGATGATGTGTCTGCCAAGATCACCGAAATCTTGTCGGAACAGGTCCAGAATAATCCCTATGCACAGCGATACGGTGAACGGGTGACTGCTGAGATGGCGATGAATTCTCGGTATGTTGTTTACCCATTTAAGCTCCTCGAGACTTGTGTCTACACTGAGGGGGCGGGGGCTGTTATTTTTGCCAGTAAGGAAAAGGCCGAGGCCATATGCAAGAATGCCGGGGTTCCTCCCATTTGGATAACCGGCATGGGGGCGAGTAACGAGCACCATGTGGCCGGCAAAGACCTTAGACACAAAGTGATGCACCGTATCATGTCCGACAATCTTTCAGCCCAGGCAGCCTACAAGATGGCGGGTATCAAGAACCCTGTCAAAGAGATTCAGGTCATTGAACTGCACGATGCCTTCATCAAACAGCTCCAAATCACCATGGCTGAGATGGGCTTCACGGAACTGGGCAGATCCGATGACCTCATCAATGAGGGTCTCATGACCCCTGGAGGGCCCCTCCTGGTTAATCCGAGCGGTGGGTTGACCTATGGCGGACACTTTGTAGGGGGCTCCAACATGTTTTCCTGCTGGAGCGCTCGGAGAGAACTCATCCAGCGGGAACTGCGGCGCGGCTTGGTCCACGGAACGGGCTCCACCATAGCCCAGTACGGGTGCGTGATGATCATGGAGAGGAGGTCCTGAGATGGCAAAAGAGAAAGTCATTCCACTGCATATGATTCCAGACGTCGGCTCTGAAGTGTTGGAGGTAGGCGGCGAGCGTTTCTTGCAAACCAACGAGGCCATGTTTACCTTCTACAAACGCTCAAAAGGGGAACATTCTCCCTACTTTCTTGCCCTGAAGGAACGGAAAGTCATCCTGGGCGCCAAATGTCCTGAGTGTAAGCTTGTGCGGGTGCCTCCCTTTGAACTCTACTGTCCGGAGTGTAACTTTACGGAGCTCGAGCTCATCGAAATGCCTGACAAAGGTGTTATGAACAGCACACCGCCGATCACTTATTTTGCCCACTCGCTCTTTCAGCATCAGGTTCCCTTCGGGCGCGGGCGTGTCTTGCTGGACGGTGCGGATACGGCGCTACCGATTAACGTTTATACGACCAAGGGGGTACTTACACCCAGGATATTCAAAAAAGGCACCCCGGTGAAGGTCGTTTTTCGCAAGAACCGCGCAGGCAAACCCACTGACATCTTTGCCGTGCCTCTAAGTGAACTCAAGGCCGCTCAACGGAAGAAGAAGGGTTTGCTTGAGAGTGACCTGGATTGGACAACTACCAAGGCGCCGAGTGTTCCCAAGCCAACAAAAAAGGCGAAACAGGGCTTAAAGGCAGTGATGGACCATCTCCAAGAGCTGGCTCTCGGGGCCGCCAAGAGCGCCAGGGTACAGAATGATCTTGCCGGCTGGAAGAGGACCATTCAGGTCAAGACGGGCGGAGGGCCCTTCATGATTCAAATCGCCCGAAGCAGACTGAAATTTCAGGAAGGCACGGCCAAAAAAGCGGACTTTGTGATGGTGGTAAAAGATCCCAGGTTGTTTCGGGACTGGATTGATTTCAAAGACTCGCTGACAAATGCCATCATCGCCGAAAAGCTATGGATCAGCAAGAACGCTGAATTCATTACTGTGTT
>JAQBAU010000258.1:0-9285 GCA_032126655.1 Desulfobacterales bacterium | reverse complement strand
CATGCCCGATAAAAGAATACAGCTTCTGAAAAACGCTATTATAAATAACCCCGGTTTTGCCGATGCGTATCTGGAACTTTCTATTATCTATTTCCAACTTAAAAGCTACGATAAGGCCGCCTATTATTGCGATAAAGCCTCTGAACTGGACACATAAGCCAGCGTTAAAGATGTAAGCATGAAGACGATGGCAGCGCCGGTTGTCAGCCTGCTCAGAAAGGTTGATGCGCCCGTACTCCCAAAAAGGGTTTGACTACTCCCACCGCCGAAAGCGGCTCCCATATCCGCCCCTTTACCAGTCTGCAAAAGGACAATGAGTATCAGCGCTACGGCTACGATGATGTGCACAATGATGATCAGAGTTGACATCTTACAAGAATTCTCCCTTTCTCAATAGCAATATATAGTGTTACGTCTCGTAAATAACTTGCATAATCTTCAAGACCGCACGGGGCCCGATGTCTTAAATCCGAAATTCGTGATGTTTTCAAGGCGCAGCCGCTATATCGAAATCCGAAAACATCACGTGCTTCGAGTTTAACGCCCCAACGGCTCACCCCGGAAATCATGTTGGCTTTGAGTTTTGTAAACAACTCCTGGAACATGCCCCTAGAACCGGACAATGGCCGCAAATGAATCGGCATCCAGGCTGGCACCTCCTACCAATGCCCCGTCAATGTCAGCCATAGCCATCAAATCGCCAATGTTATTCGGTTTGACGCTGCCACCGTATAATATCCTCACAACGTTGGCAACCTGATTTCCGTAGGTCGTTTCCATTCTTTCTCTGATAAACTCATGCACCTCCTGAGCCTGTTCGGTCGAGGCGGTCTTGCCCGTACCGATCGCCCAGACCGGCTCATAGGCAATGGTCAGGTACTGAGCCTCCTCAGAAGTCAGGCCAGCCAAGCCTTCCTCCAACTGGTTTTGAACTACGGAAGAAGTGCGGTTCGACTCTCGCTCAGCTTCAGATTCTCCCACACACACCACAGGGATCAGGTCTTCCGAGAGTGCAGCCCGGACCTTCTTGTTCACTGAGTCGTTGGTCTCCTCAAAGAACTGGCGCCTTTCGGAATGCCCGATGATCACATGGGTGCATCCTGCAGCCTTCAACATGGGAGCCGAGATCTGCCCGGTGTAGGCCCCCTCAACCTCCCAGAACAGGTCCTGTCCCCCCACGTGGATAAATGAATCTCCTAGAACCTCTTTCACGACTGCAATGGCCGTAAAGGGCGGAGCAACCATAATATCCACATCTGCAGCGTCCGAGACCAGGTCTTTCAAACGTCTTGCTGTCTCTGCCGCCTCTGGGCCCGTCTTGAACATCTTCCAGTTGCCTGCGATGAGAGGTTTGCGCGTTGTCATGGTCTCGTTCTCCGTTGTCCGTTATTCGTTGTCCGTTGTCCGTTCACCGTTGTCCGTTGTTGGAATATATTTTTGTCTCTTTGATATTTCCAGAAGAGGAACACCTTCCCGTTGCCAGTCGTTCGTTTCTTGTCGGTGAACGGTCAACGATGAACGGTGAACATCGTTTTGCTTTCAGCTTTGAGCCTTGAGATTTGAGCTCTTATGACTAAGCTTTTTTGTTTCCCTTCAAGACCCCGCTGGCCAGCGAGATACTTCTTTTGCCGTAAGTCTGCAGGCTCTCTGCCAGCTCATTCAAATCCTTGTCCTTCCGCATTTTGGCAGCGCGGATCACCAAAGGGAGATTGACACCAGTGAGGACCTCAATCCGGCCTTCCTCAAGGAAAGAAAGGCTGAGGTTAGATGGCGTCCCCCCAAACATATCTGTCAGAATGAGCACGCCCTTGCCTTTGTCAACCGCCTTAATGCCACTGCCTATCTTCTTTCTCATTTCCTCGGCGCTTTGCTTCAAATCGACAGAAACAGCGGTTGCTGCTTCCAGGGGTCCTTCTACTATAGACTCGGCTGCTTCAATGAGAGCCTCTCCAAGTCCACTATGCGTAACAACGACAATTCCTATCATAAATCCATCCCTTCTTACCAAAACAAGCTGGGCACCTGTTAACTTAACTCAATATCCCGATGTATCAAGTTGATGCGATCAACCTTCTCTTTCACATGCTCATATATCCTACCGGCAATCACAACGGAGCGATGTCGTCCACCTGTACAACCCACAGCCGCAGTCAAGTAGGATTTGCCCTCTTTTTCATACAAAGGGAGAAGGTAGTCAAGCAAATCCAGATATTTTTCCAGAAAGACCTGGGTTTCCTTCCCTCTCTCCACGAACTCCCTGACCTCAGATGCCGTACCATCAAGGCCTCTCAACTCGGACACGAAGTAGGGATTGGGCAGAAAGCGCACATCAATGATCAAATCCGCCTCATGAGGAATGCCGTACTTGAAACCAAAAGAGAGGACATTCACCTGCAAGTGTCCAGTCTGTACCGCCTTGAGCACATGGCCCAAAATGACAGCTTTGAGCTCATGGACGTTGTAGTGTGAGGTATCAATGACCTTATCAGCTATTTGCTTAAGTCCTTCCAACTGCTGTCGTTCGTTACGTATTGCTTCCGACAGCCGCTGCCCTTTACCGAGAGGATGCTGCATTCGCGTCTCGCTGTACCGTCTCAGAAGGCTTTCGTCCGAAGCCTCAAGAAAGAGTATCTCAAATTGATATCCTCCCTTGCCCAGCGTCTCCAGAACCTCTGAATACGATGATACAAAATCTTTCTCCCTGATATCCATCACCAACGCAAGCTTGGAAATCTCCGAATGGCTCTCCGCTCTTAGCTCTAAGAACTTTGGCAGCAGCAAGACGGGAAGATTATCTACACAGAAAAAGCCGACATCTTCCAATGCTTTGATTGCCGTACTTTTGCCGGATCCCGAAAGCCCGCTGATAATGACTACCTTGGTTCGTTGCAACAATTTCCGTATAACCTCCTGTGGCGTGTCAGGCTAACAAGGGCGCCTTCCGATCCAATCGTAACCCTGATCCAAACACGCAAACCGCCTGACCTCAACCAGGGAGCGAAGTGGGGGGCACCGGGGCGCCCATGTAGACCGTTCCGACAGGTGGAGCCCTGGTTCAGAAATCGCGGTCTTCATCTGCGATGACCGTGTAAAGCTTGTGTTGGTCCTCTGCAGTCATGAGCCGCTGTCTGAATGTATCGTCTTTGAGTAATCGGGAGATACCGGCAAGCATCCGCAGATGATCCCCCGTCGAGTTTTCGGGAGCCATCAACAGGAAAAAGAGGTGGGCGGGTTTGCCGTCGATAGCTTCAAAGTCAACGCCCTTGTGGCTTCGCCCAAAGCTAACCAACAACGACTGGAGAGATTTCAACTTTCCGTGGGGGATGGCAATGCCTTCCCCGATGCCGGTGCTACCTAATCGCTCACGTTCCAGGAGCACGCGGACCATTTCCTCCTGGTCCACCCCTGAGATCTTTGCCACAGGGCCTGTGAGCTCTTCCAGTACTCCCTTTTTATCGGTAGCATCCAGTTCAGAAATGATGGTCTCTTCTTGCAGGCTGTCTAGAATTTTCATACTCAACCATTATTGCATAGTCTGGTCAACAAGACAAATTCCCGTATACGCCATTGAATTCCCCAACTTGTTCAGCGGGTTTCAGGAACTGGGTTGAATCAGCCCGTAGTCCCCACCCTTTAGACGGTACAATACGTTTACCTCTTCACTCTTGGAATTGGTAAACACCAGAAAGGCGTCCTTGATCAGGTCCATTTGCAGAACCGCCTCCTCAATGTCCATGGGCTTAAAGTCGATATTCTGGATCGTAGCAATTCGGGACGGTGTCTCCGAATCCACATCCGGTGCCGAAGTAGTCCCTACCTCTTCATATCGAGACATCTTGGATTTGGCCGCCACCGAACGACGCTTCTTATATTTCGTTTTGTTCTTTATGATCTGCTTCTCGATCTTATCCAAAGCCATGTCTATCGCCGAATACATGTCACCGGTTTCCTCATGACCATTCACGACGAATCCGTCCGCACTGATGTTAATGTCGGCAAGGTGTCGGAATTTCTCAACTGTTAGTACGACGTTTGCTTTTGCAGGATTGTCCACATACCTGTCAAGTCTATCCAACTTCTCACATGCATATGCCTTCAGTGTCTCTGAAGGCTCGAGGTTGATGAATGTCACCGACGTTTGCATACCTGTTGGCCTCCTTATAACTTCTTGCGTTTGTTAGACGGGAGCACACCGAGCATCTCTCGGTATTTAGCAACTGTTCTACGCGCTATGCTAATGTTTGAAGCTTCTAAAATGTCAACCATCTTTTTGTCACTGTAAGGTTTAGCAGAATCTTCAGACTCAACGATCTGTCGGATTTGTTCTTTGACGCTGGCTGAAGAAATTGTCTCTCCGTTGAATCGACTAATAGAACTATTAAAAAAGAACTTCAACTCATAAATTCCCTGGGGCGTATGGACGTACTTGTTCGTGGTAACTCGACTCACGGTCGACTCGTGCATCCCGATGTCCGCAGCCACATCCCTCAATACCATGGGCTTCAAATAAGCAATCCCTTTCTCCAGGAAATCCAGTTGGAAACCGATAATACTCTCAACTACCTTATAAATGGTCCTCTGACGTTGTTGAATGCTCCGAATGAGCCACACTGCGGATCGGAGTTTGTTTTGGATATAGTCTTTAGTAAGACCGGAAATCTCGTCTCCCTTTTTGGTTAGAGCTTCTCTATAAAAGGAGCTTATACGAAGCTTGGGCAAGCCGTCCTCGTTCAGTACAATGACAAATTCATCACCCATTTTGTATACAAACACATCCGGGCTAATATATTGGGGCTCTTCCTCGCTGAACTCCCTGCCCGGTTTTGGTTCCAATCCTGTAATGACCTCGACAGCTGAAGAGACACAATCCATGCTGACACCCAGTGCCCGAGAAATCGCCTTGTAGTTCTTATTTTCCACATGCTTCAACTGATCCTGGATGATCTGGATGACAATCGAATCCTGCAACCCTAAATGCCCCACCTGAATCAGAAGACACTCTGGTAGATCCCGAGCACAGACGCCGGAGGGATCAAAAGCCTGCATCGTGCTCAGGACTTTCTCTACCTGTGAGGTATCAACCTCTGTCATGATAGCAATCTCGTCGACTGCAGCCTGAAGATAACCATCCTTGTTGAGGTTACCAATAATCGCACTGCCGATCTCTTCTTCTTTGCGGCTCACACCGCAAAGCAGGAGCTGCCACATCAGATGCTCATTCAAAGATTCTCGGCGGGCCAGAAAATTCTCGTATTCCGGAACTTCCCGCTGTTCAGATTCATAATAGATAGGCCCGGGGGCACTATACTCTCCCAAATAGGCGGACCAGTCTATATCCTCTCGGGCCATCTCCTCCACAGTGACCGGCTTCAACTCAGGAGGCTCCATGGATTCGGCTACCGGACCCTGACCGATATCCTCAGCAGAACCATCCTGAGAAACATCCTCAGGGACATCTTCAAGAACAGGGTTTTCCTCCATTTCCTCATTAATGACTTCAAGAAGTTCGAGTCGGGACAACTGCAGAAGCTTGATGGCTTGCTGCAGCTGGGGAGTCATGACCAGCTGCTGGGTAAGGCGAAGTTGTTGTCTGAGTTCCAGGGCCATAGAAAGTCAACGTCCTGTAAAATGTGCCACCTTTATACCTGATGGATCATCGAGTCGCAACATGAATAGTGAATCACTGGAGTAGTGGAGTGATGGAGTCCTGGGAAAAGACGTCTCTCAATCCATCACTCCAATACTCCATCACTCCACTACTCCAGTCGTTTTATTCGGGGAAACTATCAGTTGTCCTACAGCCTAAATCCTTCCCCGAGGTATACTTCTCGGGCCACACTACTTGAGACAATAGTTTCCGGAGGTCCCGATTCGATCAGCATGCCCTCGTTTAAGATGTACGCCCGGTCACAAACTCCGAGGGTCTCCCGAACATTGTGATCCGATATGACGATTCCTATCCCTCTCTCTTTGAGCTGCCCGATGACTTTTTGTATGTCAACGACAGCGATAGGATCGATTCCCGCAAAGGGCTCGTCAAGGAGAATGAACGAAGGCGTTGTAACAAGGGCTCGTGTAATCTCGACGCGACGTCGTTCTCCCCCAGACAAAGTGTACGCCCTCTGTTGTGCCAAATGCCCAATATTCAATTCTTCGAGAAGCTCCTCAAGTCGACTGTGCCGCTCGGATCGGCTCAGGGGGAGTGTTTCCAAAATTGCAAGGATATTGTCTTCCACTGTCAACTTCCGAAAAATCGAGGCCTCTTGTGGAAGATATCCGATTCCCTTCCGTGCCCTAATGTACATGGGGTATGAAGTGATGTCCTCTTCGTCCAAGAAGACTCTCCCTCCATCAGGCCTTATGAGTCCAATAACCATGTAAAAGGTTGTGGTCTTCCCTGCCCCGTTGGGGCCGAGCAGGCCAACCACACGCCCGCTTTCCACCTCCAGCGAGACAGAAGCAACCACACGCTTCTTTCCGTAAGTTTTGACTAAATCCTTAGCCAGTAGCGTCGCCATTACTTCCTTAAGCCATCCCCTTCTTCAACAAAAAGCGTGGCCTCGACTTGGTTGCCATCGTCTCCCTCCACCAAGCTGCGGTTTTCAGTTTGGAACACCGTGATCTTCTTCCCCCGAATGATGTTCTTCCCAGACCACACCCTTGGGTCCCCACCGGTCAGCTCAAGCACCTTCTTGTCTGCGAAGTAGACTACCTTGTCTGCCATAGCCTTCTTGGTTTCACCGTCAAAAACAATCTTGACATTCCCTTCAGAGACGATCTTGTCGATCCTGCCCGCCCCCACTGATTCATCTTCACCTGGCTTGTAGAAGATCTTCATGCGATCAGCTTCAATCACTACGTCATCCTCTGTCGCCACAACGTTCCCGGTGAACTCCACAAGCTTCATCTCATGGTCCGATTCGAGCTTGTCCGCGGTAATCCGTATAGTTGTTTCCACCGCTGCATTTTCCTCGGACCCTGTCACCTGGGGCTCCGCCGAGAAAAGACCCGCCGGACATGCGAGGAACAGCAAGATCACTAACACAGACCACTTCATGCACCGCCGCCTCGTCATAGGAAAACCTTAGAATTGAAAATTGAAAATTATGAAGAATGACCAATTATCGCTCTTCGTTTTTCTAACAATCTTCAATATTCAATCCTTCAATATTCAATTGATAGGGTTACAGCATCAAGTTCTCGATGACGGCCTGGACCTGGCCTTGCACCACAACGTGCTCTGTTTGAAGGTCAAAGGTCATCCTGTCTCCGGTAATCTCCAAGCCTTTTCCCTTGATGACAATTGGGGTCTTCGTCGACAAAACCTGAGCCTTGTGATCGTAGCGTATCTTATTCGTATTCAATTCATATGAGCCGCTTCGAGCGACTACATCTCCCCAGATTTCCATATCTTTGGTATCGGTCAAGAGGACTCCGTCACGACTACTCAAGGTCACAGCCCTGCCCCCTTCAAGAAAAAACGTGGCACAAATGTCCTTGAATACGGTCTTGCTGCCTGCTTTTTCATACTGTGCCGATTCAGCGTCGAGCATCCACTCCTTGACGCCATCTCGAGTTGCAACATGGTGAATACGGCTCAGACACACATCGCTCTTCTTTGGCATGACCGACTCCAAGGCCACAGGTTCCTCCCCCTTAGGGAGAGAATGGCTCACCAACGCAAACCCAATTCCTGCAACCATCACAACCACCAGGCAATACAGGACTATCCTCGTCTTCGACATCTGCACTCTTTATCCGTCACCCTCCTGACGGCTCGATAATATAGCGCTGTGTATTGCCTTCAACTCGTTCAGGAGTGCCCCCAAACTGGTCAATGGAAGGGAGTTGGGACCATCACAGAGGGCACATTCCGGGTCTTTGTGAACTTCGAGGAAAATCCCGTCCACACCGGCAGCCACTGCGGCTCGCGCCATCGTCGGCACAAACTCCCTTTGTCCGCCTGAGGCTTTTCCTGCACCGCCAGGAAGCTGGACGCTGTGAGTAGCGTCAAATACAACCGGCCATCCTAAACCCTGCATGATGGTCAAGCTGCGAAAGTCTACCACTAAATTGTTGTATCCGAACGTCGTACCTCGCTCCGTCAACAGAATCTGACGATTCCCCGTGGAAACCACTTTGTCTATCACATGCTCCACATCCCATGGAGCCAAGAACTGCCCCTTCTTGATGTTGACGGGCTTTCCAGCTGCAGAAACGGCGACGACAAAGTCGGTCTGCCGACACAAGAACGCCGGAATCTGCAGTATGTCCAAGACTTCTGCGGCAGGCGTAATCTCGTCAAATCGATGCACGTCAGAAATGACCGGCAAGTCACACTTGTCCTTTATCGCAGATATGACCTCCAATCCCTTGGAAAGTCCCGGCCCACGGTACGCATTGACCGAGGTCCGATTAGCCTTGTCATAGGATGTCTTGAATATGAAAGGGATTTGAAGCTTCTCGGTGAGTTCCTTCAGATAGACGGCAGTCTCGAGAGTTGCGTCAAAGGATTCGATAACACACGGTCCTGCAATCAACACCAGTGGGTTGCCCTCACCAATGGCGATTTCACCCACGTTAACAATGTTTCTCATTCAAAGTGCCTCTACACTCCTCCGTCCTTGGCAGCACAATAGGTCCATAACCTATCTCAAAAACACATTTAAGGCTTGGTAGTCCTGTCGGCAAGCCTCAAAGAGCGGGAGTAATGGAGTACTGGAAAAGAACGAAAGAACAACTGCTTTTTTCATAACCAACACTCCAGTACTCCAACTCTCCGGAATTAGTCTGCCGTCTCGGCCCTGAACCCTAATCTTATTCTTGAGATAGGTTCTAGCCTGACGGGCTGATGCCCTATACCCGCTCCACGACGTTCCTCTTTACCCCCACCCCACCGGTGTTCAGCGTCAAAATCCTAACTTACGTTGCTCCAAATGTCAAGAATGACGCTACCGGGAAAAAAGCAGCATCATCAAGAATCCCGAAAAAACAGCCTTGATTCTTCACACCCGAACTGTTAAGGTCCGCCTCAATTTCGCAACTGAATCCTATGAACCTACTCAAGCGTTAGTTGCTGTATGTTTTATGACAGGTAAGAAGTCCAGACTTCCAAGGCCCCTATTCGTTCTGCTGTTACTTCTGTTGTGCGGATTGGCAGTCGGGTTAGTCGGGCTTATTATCATCGGCTTTGAAGGAGAGGTTCCTACCTTCCAGCTGCAGAGTCCGATCCAGACTATAGGCACTTCCCATACCCTGAAAGCGGAGGCCTCCGATCAAAAAAGC
>JAQBAU010000257.1:0-13780 GCA_032126655.1 Desulfobacterales bacterium | reverse complement strand
ACTGTCTTCAATACACATAAGCGGCCTATCAAACCTTTGAGTTTTAGGCTGCGGTCTGGGCCAGGGAGTAATGGAGTACTGGAAAAGAACGAAAGAACAACTGTTTTTTTTCATAACCAACACTCCAATACTCCATTACTCCAACGCTCCGTAATTAGTCTCCCGTCTCGGCCCTGAAGCCTGATTGGTATTTTTTTGATAGGTTCTAATCAAACAAGCCAGCGAGGTAATCAAAGTGTTGTTGGAATTTGCCAGGTTGCTGGGGCTGAGCGGAAACACATCTTTTGCCTTTGGCCCGGCAGGGGAAGCCATCACCTTGCTGGTCTGCGGATTGATTCTGGCCGGTGTCGGGTACAAGATAAAAGGGGTGCTGGGTGCGATCCTGGGGCTGTTGGTGGGAGCGGGTGTGTTGTTGTATATGAAAGGGTATTTCTAAATTCCCCCGTGCCCGGCGACTCACTTCTCACCTATTGTGGCAAGCATTTAATGGCTTGCATTTATAGTCCCCCTGCAAAAAACCCCCCTCAATCCCCCTTTGAAAAAGGGGGACTTTATATGCTTTAACCTTTGGGAAATGGGACTTGAAATCCCTTGGGCCTTGTCCCCGTGAGAGTTCGAGCCTCTCCCTATGCAGCAGTAAAATCAACACCTTATTGTCTACCTCCAAGCCTACTTCTCAGGTTAGAATTGGTCACTGTGCCCGAAATTGTGCCCATTTGCGCCTGTAAGCGGGCTTCCCGTTTCTGTGCTGGCAGCCTGAGATCGTCTTCTTTCATAACGAAGGAGACGCGTCTTCTGCCCTTTGCTCCTTGACAGAGATAGCCATCCCTTCATACCATACGCATATTCTTTCTGCGTTCAGTGAGGGGGCTCCCAGTTCACGCCCCATAGCAAAGCGTATGACTGTTTGGAGGCAAACCTGGCGCTTCGTGCGCGGTCGCAAACCTAAACGCTGGAACTGACGTTCCTCTTTATTTCACGGCCGTTGGCCGCCTAACAAAGCCACCCGCTTTGCGAGTGGTCGTTTACTCAGAATCACCTTTAAGCCATGTCAAACCTACCGGCCTATTCAGTTGTTGTACCAACGCATAACCGTCGGGGCCAGTTGATCCGATGCCTGGAAGCCTTGCAAATGCTTGATTATCCGCTGGATCTCTACGAAGTCATTGTGGTTAATGACGGAGGGGAACGCCTGACAACGATGACACCTAAGAGCAACCGAGGGGTTCTCATTACCTTCATGGACAAGGAGAAGGGAGGACCTGCGGCGGCCCGAAACATGGGAGTCATGCAAAGTCAAGGCGAATACGTGGCCTTTGTAGACGATGACTGTTGTCCGGCCCCGGGATGGCTCAGGGCGTTTTCCACGTTTTTCAATCAGAACCCAGTTTGTCTGGTCGGTGGAAAGACATTGAACGGATTGCCCCACAATGACTATGCAAACACCAGTCAACGGCTCATCGATTACTTGTTTGCCTATTACCAGCGAAAAGAGGATGGGCGATTTTTTACGTCGAACAACATAGCCTTGAAGAGGGAGATGTTTAAGGAAATTGGTGGATTCAGCGAACAGTTTACCCTTGCTGCCGCTGAAGATCGGGATTTGTGCGACCGATGGATGTTTTACGGTCATCCAATGGTCTTTAACCCCGAAGCTGTGGTTTACCACTACCATGCTTTAGACCTGCGGCGGTTCATCCGTCAGCATTTTAATTATGGTCGCGGCGCACGAATATATCGCGAGGAACGAGAACGGAGGGGCCAACCGCCAATAGGCCTTGAGTCCTTATCCTTCTATCTGAAACTTGTTGCTTCCCCATACTCTCGACACCCCCCCTTGTCAAGATCCATCCGGGCTGGCCCACTCATGGCAATATCTCAGGCCGCCAATGGTATAGGCTATTATTATGAGAGTTTTGTCCGGTCTGGAAATATGGCTTAGACTTGCAGCCAATGGCTGAAAGATCGGCCCGAAGATTCTTCGAGGCGTTTGACGTCACTGGAGAATACCTGGCATAACCAACGTCGGAGATCGCGAGATAGTGTGGGTCGGATAATCGGCCGTGAAACAAGCGTGTAGAAAACCTTTTTAAACCAATGGCGCTGGTAGCCGTGAAGCTTTGAAAAGATCTTGTCGCCAAATAGGCGTTGTATTGCCATCCCCGTAGCTGTATTCCTTCGCTTTTGAATGGACGGGTGACGGATAATATTGAACTCTGTGGACCAAACGTCATTGCGAACGTCGAGGAAATGAAATACGGAACGGAGTGTTTCTATCCTCTTGAGGAGCAAATCCTTATGGTAGACAAAAAAGAAACGCGATTCATCAAAGAACTTGAAGAACTGCTCCAACTGCATGAAGTAAAGACTTCTCTGTATGTACGGGTTGTTGTCTAAGTCTGAGAGAGCCACCTCGATCGGACGGTGTTCAACGCTATTTGCAAACTCGTGGATGTAGTGGGAGATGGCCCTGTCAATAGGGTCACGCACAACATAGATGAATCTTGCCTCAGGGATAATGTCATGTATGCGCTGGGGCACATCCAGTTCCGTCGGATAGTTGGTGTAGCAGGGCGAGGACTCGATGCGGACCTTCGCGTTTTTCGGAAACAGTCGAACGTACCATTCTAAACCCTTATGCCAATTTCCAGGATCACAGAAGAATTTGGTTTCTTTGATCCGTGATACGCTGATTTCCGGATGTGCTCGCATGTAGTAATGCAAGCTGGTGGTGCCGCACTTCTGCCCACCAATAGTAATGCAATTTGGAAGGCCATTTAGGTCGGTATGCTTAGAGGCTGGCGACATTCAGCAATCTCATCCGGGTGCCGCGCCGTTGAACGGCTCCATGTTTTTGGTCTTCGTGAATAGCTTGTGAATTCTATCTGGTCTATCCTTGAAAGGCAATATCTAATCAGTCCAGCCCTACTGCTTAAGGGAAACGGTGGCCATAATCAGACAATACCTTGCACTTGTTGAAGTGGGTCGCGATTTCTTCCGTGCCCTATACTCAACCTATAAGAACAGACCTGTTCTTGGCGATCTAGAAACCCTTTGCGTCTTTGTTGGATACCCGAGGAGTGGGCACAGCGTTATTGGGGCAGCTCTGGATGCCCACCCCGACATGATGATTGCACATGAATTGGGACTGTTCAGATGCCTGCACTTAAGGTTTCCGGCAAGAGCTATTTATTCACTCTTGATTGAGAATTCCAGAAAACAGACAGTCAACGGCCGGCGTGTGGGCTCGTACTCATATGAGGTGGAGGGACAGTGGCAGGGGAGCTATAGGACTCTTAAGGTGATCGGTGACAAACACGGCGAAGGAGCGTCGCGGAGGTTAATGAGACGACCATGGCTGCTAACACGCCTCCGACAAACTTTCAACTTGAAGATCAGAATGATTCACGTGATTAGAAACCCCTATGATAATATCAGCACGATTTGTGCCATAACGGACAAATGGCGCACGCCGGAAACCGTGGATTCACAAGAACCAAAACCGAGGTTACGGCAAAGCATTGGCCATTATTTCTCTTTGTGCAACGCTGTATCGTGTATAAAGACCCAATTGGGAAGAGACGAATTCTTTGAATTGAGACATGAGGATTTCATTATGAATCCCAAGCACCATTTACGTTTATTGTGCAGGTTTCTAGGCTGTGAGGCGTCCAATGATTACCTGAATGCCTGCGCTTCAATTGTTTTTGATTCGCCTCATCAAACCAGATACAGGGCCCCTTGGGATTCATCTTTGATTAAAGAGGTTGAAGAGGGGATCCGAGGATACCAGCACTTGCAGGGGTATTCTTTTGATGGGTGACGAACTTCTCCTCTGGTAGATTAAAGCTTGCCTGGATTGTATTGAAGAAGTTCTCTGACCATGCTGGAATAATGAGAGAAACGGACGTCGCTCTGAATAGTAATGAAACTGGGAAGGAAACTTGAAAATCTCAAGGCCATAGATATCTAGTACTTTGACACGGTATCTTTAGCCCTTTGTGATGTCAGGTCAGACGGGTGAGGAGTTTAAGAAGGAGCTGTCATAAGCGGCTGAATGTCAAGCGATGACGCTCATGGAGGTCAGGTCGATGAAGAGGCGCGAGCTCAAGGCGAAATTCGTGGATTTTAATCTGCCGGACTCGATGAAAACCTACGATGCTACGGCAGCGATTCCTGTGTCCAAAGGGCTCCAGCAGATATGGTATTTCCTGAACCTGAAGGACCGCAGGGGCCTGATGGTGAAGTTTCCCCCCCGCCACGAGTTCCTGTCCGTGGAGGCTCTTGGGTTCCTCTACCATTTTTCAACCTTCGTCATGAATAAGGAACACAGGCTGTTCCCGAGGCTGAGGACGATCTTCGGCTCCTATCACAACGGGCTGTCATATTTCGAGATGGTATTCAAGCTGTCGAAGCCCCACGGCATCACCAGCTTGGGCAAGGGGAGATACCTTGTGTCGCTGTGGGCGTCCAGCAATTTCTACGTGATCGACCTGAATGCTCGAACGATCGAAAGCAGGAACTTCAATGGCGGGAACGGGCGCCGGGTTCGCCCGGGCCGGGTCACGGGAGCCTTTGCGCCGAAGGAAAGGCAGGAAATATTCTCGACCTACCAGTTTTTCGACAAGAGGCACAACCAGACGTACTTCACTACCTTTCTTCGCGACCGCGGAGATAACGTCGAGAGGGACAGGCACGTCACGATTAAGAAGTACGATTGGGATACTGACCAGGTGGCCGAGGTGTGGGACGGGGAATTCGGTGAGGCGACACACTACATTGCGGTGAGCGCAGGAGGCAGGCATCTCGGGCTTGCACAGTTCGGGGATTTCTTCGACAGCGAGAAGAATCTGCTGCCGTCGAGAATACTCGTGCTGGACATGAAAGACGGGAAGGAGTGGTGGATAGACAACGCCGGCTGGGCGCCGACGGCCCACATAGACTGGGATCCCGTCGAGGACAACGTCTGCTACCTTTCCTGCCACAACGGGGTGATAGTCCCAAACCACGACCCCCTGGGGTTCTATTTCAAAAAGGTATACAAGTGGAAGATCTTCGGTCCCGCCTCGATTCACAAGTACAGGATCGCCGCTCACGGGCCGGAGAAAGTCGGGATATTCACCCACGACGAACTCCTACGAATGACGATACACAAGGTCTTCGTGCACCGAGGGAAGTCGCTGATAGCCTGCACCGGTTTTCCAAACTACGTCTTTTTTGCCGACGCCGAATCGATGAAGTACGTGAGAAAGGTCGAAGTCTTCGAGAGGTCGGGTGCGAAGAGCGTCGTGGGGAGCTTGTATCCTTCCCCTGACGGCGAGAAGGTGTTCCTGATAACGACCGGGTCTTTTCAGGTGATAGATGTCGAAGGCGGCGTTGTCGAGGAGGTGCTGGGACTGGGGCGCATATACGACCCATTCAACCACATGATCTCGGTCAGGGAGTGAGGATCGTGCCGTCTACTTCCCTGGAAGACGAGAGCAGTGCGGTACCTGTGTCATACAGCCGGTGACCTTCCCCGGCGCATCGACCCGGAAAGAGGAATCCCGTGACGAGAGAAGAGGACGTTCTCGAAGAAGCCTGGAGGATCGCCAAGGTGCCAGCGTCCCGATATCAACCAAGCTTACGTCGTTTCCCTGAAGTCTTGCCACCTATAGAATATCCCAATGCAATAGCGGTTCGTAAAATTCAGTGCGGCGGCTTTCTTCATTTCAAAGGCCGTGTCTTTCGTCTTTGGAAAGCCTTCCACGGATACCCTGTAGGCATAGAACCAACTGCAACCGATGCCGTTCTCAAAGTGAAGTTTTGCCAACGGCATATTGCAACAATTAACCTAAATGATGACCCTTAACCTGTTACCCATGTCTTCGGTACGTTTTTGATTTTCTGTAACCCTTGACTCCGGTCCATACAAAGGGGGGCGAGGGGGGATTTTACGGGCCGACCGAAATGATACTTTGCGTGGCAGCTGATGGAGATGGGTTCCCCAAGGCTCAGAAAGGCCACGGCTGCACGGGCTCAAACAGTCCCTGAAAAAAACGGAGAACCTTGGGTTCGTAAACGAATCGCAACCCGCTGAACTGGTCTCTTATCTTATAAAGGCGCTTGATTCCCTCGACCACGTAGTCAATATGAGAGTTGGTATAGACCCTTCTTGGAATCGTGCATCTCACCAGCTCGAGGGCCGGTCGGTAGTTTTCGCCGGTTTCAGGATGACGTCCTTTTGAGACGTTTCCCCTTTCCATGGTCCTCACGCCCGTTTCAATGTAGATTGCCGAGGCCAGAGCCTGAGCCGGATATTCGTCTTGATCTATATGAGGAAAGAACCGCTTGGCATCAATGAAAATTGCGTGGGAGCCCGGGGGGACAACGATCGGGACACCCGCTTCTATCAGTTTCTGCCCAAATTCTTGGGTTTGATAGATGCGCATTTCAATGTAGTCATCGTCCAAAGAGTCGAGAAGTCCCCGGTAAAGGGCCTCTATGTCTTTTGAATCGAGGCCGCCATTGCTTACATCGCCTTCCCAGATCCGAAGCATTCTTTCGAATTCGATGGCAAGTTCCTCACTATTGCACGCCAGTATCCCACCCATATTGACCAGGAAGTCTTTTTTGCAGCTAATGGTGCAGCCGTCTCCGTAGCTGAGCATTTCCCTCAAGATTTCTTTGACAGACTTTTCCCGATAATCAGGGTCTCCCTTTTTGATCATGTAAGCATTTTCCACGCACCGCGTCGCATCAAACATGATGGGAATGCCATGTCTTTGACAGAGGCGGGAGAGTTCTTGCACATTTTGCATGGAGAAGGGCTGTCCTCCAGCCATATTGACCGACATTTCAAAACTGATATAGGCCACATTGGGCCCGCCTACACGATCAATTTCCTTTTCAAGTTTTGCGATATCAATATTTCCCTTCCACGGATGCGGGTTGGTCGGATCATGGGCTTCGTCCACGATGACATCCAGAAAGACACCGCCGGCCATTTCCTGGTGAAGTTTTGTGGTGGTGAAGTACATATTGCCGGGCACGATTTGGCCAGGCCTGATCATGGTTTGAGACATAATGTGTTCCGCGGCTCTTCCTTGATGGGTAGGGATGATGAAATCGTAGCCAAGTATCTCGCTGAATTCTCTGACGAGGTTCAAGTAATGTCTGCTGCTGTATGAGGTGTCCGTGGTATTGGTCATCCCCTCCCACTGAAAGCAACTCATTGCCGAGGTTCCGCTGTCTGTGAGTAAATCAATATATACGTCTTCGGAATCGAGCAGGAAGGTATTGTAACCAGCCTTTTCCATCGCCTTCTTTCTGTGAGCTTTGTCGGTCATCTTAAGCGGCTCAAAGATGGCAATCTTGTAAGGCTCGAAAAGGACCCGGCCGTCATCTTTCTCTTCAGGAAATGAGACAAACAGGCGGTGTTTCTCGGGTTCAAAGATGGCCTGGTCTACATACTCTGGTTCGTTCACAAGCCTGAGACCCGATATTTCATCTTTGTGCGCATACACTGAGGAGATCACCTCGGCGATTTTGCTCAGATGGTTTCTGGTGTAGGCATTGCGAGGCAACTCGAGGTTGAGGACACGGCTTCCGTTTCCCTTGGTGTGATATTCCCACAGGCCATCGATTCTTCCTCTTAACCCCCCGGAAATATAAAGACTGGCGGCCAAGACAAATTTCGGATGGGCGTCTGTTGAGAGATGGGGGAGAAAATCTTCGACGTCGAGGGCTATTTCATTGCCACCCCTGTAGACGGGGACGCCATTTTGTTTCAACAGGTCATAGAGCAGCCCAATCTGAGCCATGTACCATTCGACATACTTTATCTCTCTCATCTCTTCGATGCCGACAGCAAAGACTTCCATGGCCCTGCCCGTCATACCGCCGTACGTGTGTAGACCTTCATAAACAACCACCTGATTTCTGAACGCCTCAAAATACTCGGCATGCTCGGTAGCAATAAAGGCTCCAATGTCTGACCGACAATCCTGGCTGGCGTCCATAAGAACAATGTCAGCAAGAGAGATGATCTCCCTCGTGATTTCCATGATCTCCCTGTCTTTTCTTTCGACACGCCGAATCCAATAGGCGTTTTCAAGGACATGTGAGATATCTATCACGAGCGGTACGGAATGGGCTCGGCACAAACCGCTGACGGCTTGAAGATTAGC
Organism: Desulfobacterales bacterium; assembly: GCA_032126655.1. Taxonomy (GTDB): domain Bacteria; phylum Desulfobacterota; class Desulfobacteria; order Desulfobacterales. Next base: position 5,612 of record JAQBAU010000257.1, on the reverse strand, counting down.
AAAAGAAAACGGTTGGCCATTCCAGGCTTCCGGACAAGTCTCAAGATGCACATAAGCAATATCTTCCTTGCCTGCATCGTTTAGCCACTTTTCTAATTGCTCGGTCGAAATATTGCTCCCAAACTTGTCTGGTTCGAGATAGGATGGGGCCTCTTTGCGGGTGATATCAATACTCCTGCCGCCATTTGCGGGAACGAGTCCTTCGCAGCGGCCGCGGTTGTGAAGCACGGCCTGGTCTTTCTTCAGCATCGTGGTTGTGAGGAGTTTTTCAGCGCCAATGCCGTTGTGTGCGGGAACAATTTGAGAGAGACCAAGGACTTCTTGAGCGCTCTTTGCAAGATGTATGTAATTGCGACTGCCGGCATACGCCTCATCACCAATCATAAAGGCTGCTTTTTGAAAGTGGGACCATGCCGACATACCCCTACTGGCGAGATCAAAAGTGATATGATCGGAGCTCACATGAAAGGTATTGAAATGGACTTTCTTGAGCACATTCCATCTTTCATAAGGCTTCAGGTCATGCGTCTTCTTTACTTCTTTTATTTTATAGGGTTCCGATATCATATTGCTGCTCCCCTTCATGGATACTGAGGTATGTAATAGTGGATTTGCCCCCGGAAAAGTCCCAGGCCTCTCTTTCTTAAGTGGGGAGGCGCGAGCCCATCATCCTCTTGGGTGATACTCGGTGTGAACCTCTTTTAGTCTCTCCTGCGCCACATGGGTATAAATCTGGGTGGTGCTTATATCCACATGACCCAACATAACCTGTACCGACCTGAGATCCGCCCCCCGTTCCAAAAGATGTGTGGCAAATGAATGGCGAAGGGTGTGAGGGGTGATCTTCTGAGAAATTCCAGTTTTCAGAGCGTATTGTTTCAAGAGTTTCCAGAATCGCTGGCGCGTCATCGGTTTTGCCAAATGCGTGACAAAGAGGTAGGAGCTTGGCCGACCCTTCAACAAAGCAGAACGTGCTGATGCAAGGTAGGCCTCAATTTTCTCCTTGGCCGCCATCCCAATAGGCACCACGCGTTCCTTAGAACCCTTGCCAAGCACCCGGACAAAACAGGCCTCCAGGTTAATATCTGCAATCCTCACTTCGGTAAGTTCTGACACCCTCAGTCCTGCTGCGTAGAGAAGTTCGAGCATGGCCGAATCTCTTGCCCCCAAGGGTTTTGACCGATCAGGCGCATCGAGCAAGCGCAACACGTCATCTACCTTCAAAACATCAGGCAGTTTTTGGCCTGATTTCGGGAGATCTACCAACTGGGCGGGATTTGTCTCGAGTATCTTTTCCTGAACTAAGAACCTGTAAAATCCTCGTAGAGTCACCAGATGCCTTGCCCTGCTTCTGGGTCCCAGCCCCGCATCTCTCAGTTCAATCAGATGTTTCAGCACAAGGGTCGTGTCAGACTTGGCAATATTGGTGACTTTGTTTGTCCTCAGGAACTCCAGGTATAAGACGAGGTCCCTGCTGTAAGCAGCAATGGTGTTCTTGGACAGGCCTTTTTCCACCACGAGGTAGTTGATGAACTGATCGGATAGGTGATCCAGCGAACGTTTCATTGTGTGGCCTCGGCCAACGAGAAGGGTGGGGCTTTGACTTATTATATGCACATCACAAAGGATATTTGTTCAAGACGGCGGCACCGTCTTTTTCCACAACGACCATGTTTTCCAGCCGGACACCACCCCACCCCGGAATGTAAATGCCGGGTTCGACGGTGGTAACCATACCCGCTTCCAGATTCATCGGACGCACTTGACTCAGGCGCGGCTTTTCATGGGTTGCCAAACCGACACCATGTCCCAAGGCGTGGCCAAAATAGTCTTTGAATCCCTTGACAGCAATATGATCCCTGGCAATCGTGTCCACAGCCTGGGAGCTCATACCCGGCTTCATGGCTTCAATGGCCATGGACTGGGCATCCTTTACGACCTGATAGACCTCAGTAAAGGTGTCATCCGGCGAGCCAAGTACCACAGTGCGTGAAATGTCTGAGCAATAGTCTTCTACACGTGCCCCCCAATCAAAGAGAATCGGTTCACCCTCGTGTATTGTCCGATTTGTGGGAATAGCATGGGGTAGGGCAGCATTTGGACCTGAGGCGACAATGGGAGGAAAGGCTACAGAATCTGCACCGGCCTCTCGCAGCCCCTTTTCTATGCTCCAGGCAAGCTCCTTTTCGGAAGCTCCGACATGTAGGCTTCCCATTAAGGTTTCAAACACCGACTCGGAGAGGGCGAGGGATTTCTCGATGGCCTCGATTTCCCGGGGTTCTTTTATCATGCGGAGGTCTTCCACCAAGCCCTCCGTAGGAACAAGTGATACGGACGAAGCGTGCTTCTTCAGCTGCTCCTGCATCCTCTGGAATTGCCCGTACGGTAGTCTCGGGCTTTCAAAGCCGAGACGCTCGGTTCCAAGCATTCTGAGGATTTCCGGAAGCGATGAAGCCAGACCCTCTTCATATACAAAGACCTCAAACTCGGTGGCCTCTGTCTTTGCCTGCGTCACATATCGAGAGTCCGTGGCAAGCAACTGGCGCTCGGATGTAATAAAAAGCGCGCCTGCTGATTCGTCAAACTGCCCGTCCTGACCAGTGAATCCGCTCAAGTATTGGCGGTTCTCGCCCCGCAGCACCATAAAGGTGTCGAAGTCCTGATCCTGGAGTCGTGCCCTAAGTTGAACCAAGCGGTTGTTCATCTTCTCCACAAAAATGCTGAGATATGAAAAATGGGTGATCTAAATGCGGTTCCCCAAATCAGTAGATGGCTAACAGAACAACGGGGAAGGTGTCAAGGTCAACAAGCAAAACCGCTTGACAATAGGGCAACATACTATAGTAAGTTCCACGAAGAAGCAGATGAATAATAGAATAAGGGAGATGCATTGATGCAGTCTGATTCCATGAACAGAGTTGAACAGCTGGTCAATAAAGGGGCCGCAATACCGAACCCCGGGAGTGTCATGATCGGTGATGAGGTTGATTTGGATCGCGTCGCGGGCAGCGGTGTCGTCATTTATGGCGGCTGCAAGATCCTTGGCAAGAAAACGCTGATCATGCCGGGCGTCAAGCTCGGCTATGAGGGTCCGGTGACGGTTGAAGATTGCCAGATCGGACCAAACGTGGAACTGAAAGGCGGCTTCTTTCGCGGGTCCGCGTTTCTGGAAAAAGCGAGCATGGGCTACGGCGCCCAGGTTCGAGATGGATGTATCTTCGAAGAAGAGGCCAATGGTGCTCACACTGTGGGCCTTAAACAGACCATCCTGTTTCCTTTTGTGACGCTTGGCAGCCTCATAAACTTATGTGACTGTTTTATGGCAGGTGGGACCAGCCGCAGGAATCACAGCGAGGTGGGTAGTTCCTACATACATTTTAACTATACTCCCAATCAGGACAAAGCGACCCCTTCACTCATCGGTGATGTGCCGGGCGGGGTCATGCTGAATCAGGCGCCCATCTTTCTCGGAGGCCAGGGGGGGTTGGTGGGGCCCGTGAGGATTGCATACGGAACAGTGATCGCTGCAGGAGTCGTCTATCGACAAGATGTTCTTGAGGGGGGCAGACTTCTGTTGGGCAATGAGCCAATTGAGCGGGAGATGGGTTTCTCTCCGGGATTATACTGGCAGGTGACAAAACCGGTCATTAACAACACCAACTACATTGCCAACCTTATCGCCCTGCGGCACTGGTACCTCGAGGTCCGCTCCCTGTTCTTCAAGGGGAACGACATGAGCCAGGTGCTGTATGAAGGTGTCATAGAGAAGTTGGATATGGCCATCAAAGAGGGAGTCGGGCGCTTCGAGGCACTTTCTCAGAAGATGCCCGAATCTGCGGAGAAATATCGTGCGCTCATGAAAGGACGGGCAAGCGAGCCACTTCTAAAACAAAAGAAAGCACTGCATGAGCAGTGGCCGGAGATGGAGGGAATCTTTGAACGTAGCCTTGAAGACCCTGGCGACCCCTCTACTCGAGAGCCGTTCCTGGAAGAAGTAACCAAGCGTATTTCACAGAGCGGGCCCGAGTATATCGCTGCAATCCAGGGCCTGGACGAGGTGTGGTCCAATATGGGGACCACTTGGCTTCAAGGCATCGTAGATAAAATCAACAAAGAAGCCCTGAGAGCCATGCCTTCCTTTCGGGCAGAATAAAAATATATCATGGGCAGGTTATTTGGCACAGACGGCATCAGGGGTGTTGCGAATGAATACCCCATGATTCCAGAGATGGCTGGAAGAATTGGACGTGCAATTGTTCATCTGTTTAAGGGTGACAATGCTAAAGCACAGGTTCTTGTCGGGCGGGACACTCGGATATCAGGCGAAATGCTTGAACGGGCATTGGTTTCGGGAATCCGTTCAGCGGGTGGCGATGCCTATCTGACTGGGCCTTTGCCCACCCCGGGGGTGTCCTACATTGCAGAGAAAATGGGCGTTGATGCGGGCGTGGTGATTTCAGCGTCACACAACCCATTTCCAGACAATGGCATCAAGATTTTCAAGGGGGATGGATTCAAGCTTACTGATGAGATTGAGCTTCAGATTGAACGGCTGGTTCTTGAGAATGACACCCCTGTCCCGTCTATGGAAGCAAACATCATAGGAGAAGAGTCTTTTATTTCAGATGCCTGTAGTCAGTATGTGGACTTTTTGAAGGATACGGTTTCAGAAGAGGAGACTTTCGGGGGGCTCAATGCAGTCCTGGACTGCTCTAACGGAGCCACCTTTCAGGCTGCCCCCGCGACGTTCATCGAATTGGGAGCTACTGTCCGCACCCTTTTTGCAGAACCTGATGGACGCAATATCAATCTCAACTGTGGGTCTGAATATCCTCAGGGCCTAGCCCAGGTGGTGGTCAGGGAAAAGGCGGATGTGGGGTTTGCCTTTGATGGAGACGGAGACCGCGTCACAGCTGTGGATGAAACCGGCACGATACTCACCGGCGGGCAAATACTCGCGATCTGCGCCAACCAGTTGAAAGAAGAGGGTCGACTTACCAACAACGTGGTGGTGAGTACGGTCATGAGCAACATCGGGCTGAAACTGGCGCTGGACGATTTGGGCGTGGACTTGGTGACAACGCAAGTCGGTGACAAGCATGTCTTGCGTGATATGTTGGATAAGGGCGCGAGCATCGGGGGAGAAGACTCCGGACATATGATATTTCTGGACCATCACAAGACCGGAGACGGGGTTTTGACGGCCTTGATGCTGGTGCGCGCCATGAAAAAGACCGGAACGCCGCTGTCGGAACTCGCCGGAATCATGAAAGTCTTCCCCCAGTGCTTGGTCAATGTAGAAGTCAAGGAGAAGCTGCCCATAGAGGACGTTCCCGGAATTGTAGCCGTTATCAGGGATGTGGAAAAGACGCTGCGAGCTGGTGGCAGAGTGCTGGTCCGCTACTCCGGAACACAGCCCCTGTGTCGAGTCATGGTAGAAGGGCCCACTGATCAGGAAACCAAAGAGTACTGTGAGAAAATTGCCGATATAGTAAGGGCCGAACTCGGTTAGAAGTCAATTCAAAACCCCATCTAACGCCCGATGGCTGTGTTGAAGGCCTCTTCAAAATGCTCACATACTACCTGTATGCTCCCCTTTTTCATCGGCCCTC
>JAQBAU010000256.1:0-2802 GCA_032126655.1 Desulfobacterales bacterium | reverse complement strand
TGTCCGCCCATCATACAAAGTGGTCTGGGCGGATCTGGGAAACCCCGCTTCTTCCAGAAGAGATTTGATTTCATCCTCTTTGGCACCGTCAAAAACCGGTGTGGCCATGTGGACGCCATCTTTATAGTGATTAACAAATCGACAGAGTTCTTTATCATTGAAACCATCGACCATGTCCTGTGACGAAGGGTCAGAGAATATCCGCTTTATCTTATCTCGAACGGCATCAAGTTTATTCTCTTCAATCAGCTTGTTCAACTGGTCTCCTAAACCTTTTGCCGCATGGCCCAGATGGATTTCAAGCACCTGTCCGACATTCATTCGTGAAGGTACACCCAAAGGATTAAGGACCATATCAACCACTGTTCCGTCCTCGAAATAAGGGAGATCTTCCTGGGGAAGAATTCTCGATACAACTCCCTTATTGCCGTGGCGTCCCGCCATTTTATCGCCGACTGAAAGCTTTCGCTTCATGGCCACGTACACTTTGACCAGCTTGATAACTCCAGGCGGAAGATCATCACCTTTTTCGTATCGGGCCACTTGTTGTTCAAATCTCTTTCTACATCGATCAGATTCCTGCCGGTATCGGTCGAGGATGTCATGGACCCGTTCGGTCAGATCTGAACTTGTCAATACAATCCCCTCGAGTTGCGCCACAGGTATCTTTTCAAGCATTTTAGTGTCTATCTTTTTACCTTTTGCAATCAGTATCTTCCTGCCCTTTTTCAGTGGCGTCTGGCATTTCTGACCCACAAGCAATTTTTCAAGCCGGGTGCGAACAACATCCTTTATAACGGCAAGTTCATCATCTCTGTCTCTTTTAAGAGCGGAGATCTCTTCATTTTCGATCTGGAATGTTCTTTCATCCTTATTGATACCCCGCCTTGAGAAGACCTTTCCATCGACGACAATTCCCTGAACGCCGGGTGGCACGCGCAGAGAAGTATCTTTTACGTCTCCGGCCTTTTCACCAAATATGGCGCGCAGCAGCTTTTCTTCAGGGGAGAGTTGTGTCTCGCCTTTCGGTGTAATCTTTCCCACCAGAATATCGCCCTGACCGACTTCAGCACCGAGTCTTATAATGCCGCTTGCATCCAGATCCTTTAAGGCTTCATCGCCGACATTCGGGATATCGCGTGTGATCTCTTCTTTCCCAAGCTTGGTATCTCTGGCAACGACTTCAAATTCTTCAATATGAACAGACGTATATATCCCATCCCGATGCAGTCTTTCTCCCACAAGAATCGAATCCTCAAAATTATATCCTCCCCATGGCATAAACGCGACGGTTACATTCTTGCCCAGGGCGAGTTCCCCCTGGTCTGTCGCAGGCCCATCTGCAATGATCTCCCCGGCTTTAACGCGTTGTCCCTTCTTAACGATGGGGCGCTGATTGAAGCATGTGTTCTGGTTGCTGCGTATAAATTTTGCGAGGTTGTAAATCGTCACCAGTTTCCCCAAGCCGTCTCCGTTACTGTCCTCGCCGTCATCGGGGTCATGCCGAATAACGATACGGGAAGCTTCCACATCCACTACGACGCCATCCCGCTCCGCCACTATAGTAACACCGGAATCTTTTGCCACCACACCTTCGATACCTGTCCCCACCAAGGGTGCTTCATTGACGATTAAGGGAACAGCCTGACGCTGCATGTTAGATCCCATCAACGCACGGTTCGCGTCATCATTTTCTAGAAACGGGATAAGGGACGCAGAGACACTCACCAGCTGATTGGGGGAAATATCCATCAGTTCGATATCTTCACGTTTAACCATCTCGAGTTCACCGGCCACTCTTGAAGTGACCAGCGGATTGATATACGTGTTGTCATCATCGACAGGGGCATTTGCTTGAGCAATCGGGTGCCGCTTCTCTTCAAAAGCGCTGAGGAACTTTACCGCCTTAGTTACAGTGGCATCCTTGACGACACTATAGGGCGTTTCAATAAAGCCGTATTCATTAACCCTTGCATAAGTACTGAGAGAAACAATAAGGCCGATGTTGGGTCCTTCCGGTGTTTCAATGGGACAGATTCGCCCGTAGTGGGAGGGATGCACATCCCGCACTTCAAAGCCTGCACGTTCACGGGTGAGTCCGCCGGGACCCAGAGCGCTGAGTCGACGTTTGTGCGTTGTTTCTGAGAGCGGATTTGTCTGGTCCATAAACTGGCTGAGCTGACTGGTGCCGAAGAACTCTCTCACAACCGCAGAAACCGGCTTGGGATTGGCCAGGTCGTGAGGCATCAGCGCGTCGACCTCCTGCAGGCTCATCCGTTCTTTAATGGCCCGCTCCATGCGAACCAGTCCTATCCGATACTGGTTTTCGAGAAGTTCTCCCACGGCCCGAACCCGCCGGTTTCCGAGATGATCAATGTCGTCAACAATCCCCTGGGTATCTTTGAGATCAACAAGCGTTTTCGCCGTAAGGAGGATATCCTCTTTTCTGAGCGTCGTTATGGATATGGAGGTGTCGATACCCAGACGTAGGTTAATTTTGAGACGCCCCACGCCGGAAAGGTCGTAATAGGAGGACTTGAAAAACATATGGTCGAGAAAATCTTGGGCGACTTCCGGTGTGGCCGGATTTCCGGGCCTGAGCCGTCGGTAAATTTCTATCAGCGCCTCTTCTTTCGCTTCAACCTTGTCCAAAAGAAGTGTTTTGCGTATCGATTCGCTGGTGGACACTCCGTCGATAAAAAGCAGCTCGAATTCCGTGACGCCCGCATCGCGGAGCGCTTGAAAATTTTCTTCGTCCACAATGTCGTTGGCTTTTACGATGGGAGCGCCGGTATCGGGATC
>JAQBAU010000255.1:0-2665 GCA_032126655.1 Desulfobacterales bacterium | reverse complement strand
ATGAAATGTCCTGGACAAGACAGCCGTTACTGGAAACCGGGGGCCATCTTTGAGGTCGAATGTCCGAAGTGCGGGCGAGAGGTGGAGTTTTTCAAGGATGATACCGCGCGCCGCTGTCCAAAATGCGGCCATCGTTTTGTGAACCCTGAGATGGATTTTGGCTGCGCCTCATACTGTCCCTATGCGGAACAATGCCTGGGCGACTTACCCCCGGAGCTCCTGGCTGAAAGAGACGACCTGTTGAAAGATCGCGTCGCCCTTGAGATGAAACGATATTTTGGTCACGATTTCAAGCGTATCGGCCATGCTGCCAATGTAGCCCGGTATGCTGAACAAATCGTAAGGGAAGAGCAGGGAAACCCGGCCGTGGTCTTGTGTGCAGCCTATCTGCACGACATCAGTATGCACGAGGCTGAAAGGAAACACAACGGCGCGGGAGCAAAGTATCACGAAGAAGAAGGACCGATTATCGCAAGGGAGATTCTAAACAAATTGGGAGCAAAGGCGGAAATCATCGAGGAGGTTTGCAACATTATCGGCCACCACCATCACGCCAGGGAAGAAGAAACCCTGAATTTCAAGGTGGTCTACGACGCAGACCTCATTGTGAATATTGAAGAGGGCTATAAAGACAGGGAGATTGAAAAAGATAGAGTAGAAGGAATCATTGATAAGACCTTTCTTACTGAAACGGGCAAGCGAGTGGCTCGAGAAGCGTTATTAGGAGTAGAACAATGAAAGTGATGAGAAAGATCATTGAGATTGACGAAGAACTTTGCGACGGGTGCGGCCTGTGTATTCCCTCCTGTGCTGAGGGGGCGCTACAGATCATTGATGGGAAAGCTAAACTCGTGGGAGACAAATACTGCGATGGGCTGGGGGCTTGTCTTGGAGAGTGTCCAAACGACGCCCTCAAAACTGTTGAGCGTGAGGTCGAGGCATTTGATGAAGAAGCCGTGGAAGAACTGTTGAAATCAAGAGAAGACGAGAAGAAAGCGGGTGAGGCAGTTCTGCCGTGTGGGTGTCCGTCCACGCTTCTCCAGAGCTTCTCCCCGCCACTGGAGCCCCACGGCACAATTGAACCGATTTCGCGGCCGGCAATGCCGTCCGCTCTCTCTCACTGGCCGATCCAAATCAACCTGGTACCGCCGACAGCCCCATTCCTCAAGGGGGCAGATTTGCTGGTGGCAGCAGATTGTACTTCATTCACCTACCCGAATTTTCACGCGGATTTCCTCAAAGGGAAGGTTCTCATGGTGGGGTGTCCCAAATTTGATGAGGTGAAGGCGTATATCCAGAAGTTTGCCGAGATATTTAGCACCGCTGACATCAAGAGCGTCACAATCGCTGTTATAGAGGTGCCGTGCTGTCAAGGGCTGCCCATGATTGTCAAGAAAGGAATGGATATCTCAGGCAAAAAGGTTCCCATGGAGCAGGTAGTCATCAGCACGAGAGGTGAAGTTCTAAAGAAAGAGAAGCTGGCTGCATAGCCAGCTTCAGGGATAGGGGTGTGAGGCGCCCTTCACATCCATGCTGGCTGGGTACCAGCCACCCAAAAAATACAGTATTTCCCTACCCAAAAATACGGTATTCACCCTATTTACCTTTGCAGTTCCTTCTCATATTACCCATATAGGATATTAGTCGATTAGTCTGGTTTGAACGGGAGGTAAATCATGAAGAAAGCGTGGTTTGTGGTTTTGGGAGTAATGCTCGCTGCATTCTGCTTCGCTGATCTATCTATTGCCAAGGAAGAGAAATGTATCACCTGTCATAAAGAAACTTCACCCGGGATGGTGGCCGACTGGGAGGCCAGCAAGCACAGTGGAGAAGATGTGACGTGTGCGACCTGCCACGGTGAAACGCATAAAACGTCCAAAGACGCCCGCCTTGCTGTCCTGCCCGACGAAACGGTCTGTGCGGAGTGCCATCAAGATCAATTCGATCAGTTTGTTAAGGGAAAGCACCAATTCGGGTGGACTTCCCTGAACGCCCTTCCCATCACCCATGTCGAGCCTGACGAGTTGATGGAAGGGGGCCGGGGATGCGGCGGCTGTCATAACATGGGAGTCAAGTCCGAGGCCCAGAAGAAAGAACAGCGCGACAAAGGCTACCGCTACCAGAATAACTCATGCGACGAATGCCATACCAGGCACACCTTCTCAAAGAAAGAAGCCCAGGATCCCAAGGCATGTGAACAGTGCCATATGGGCTACGATCACCCACAGTGGGAGATGTGGAGTAGCTCAAAGCACGGCACCCGTTATGCTCTGAAGGAAAAAGGTAAGCTTCCCGAAGGCGCTGCGGCTCCATCTTGCCAGTTCTGCCATCTGCCGGACGGCACCCATGAAAACAGAACCGCCTGGGGCTTCCTTGGGGTTCGGCTTCCTCTTCCCGAAGACAAGCAGTGGGCAGCCGACAGGGTCACCATCCTGAAAGCGTTAGGGGTACTCAATCCTGCAACCGGAGAACCGACCGCCCGCCTGGATGCAGTCAAGGCCGTGGACCTCGCCCGCCTAACCGAGGAAGCCTGGAGCACAGAGCGCGAGAAGATGATAGGGCGGTGCAGTCATTGCCACTCCGAGCAGTATGCCCGTGAGCAGCTCGAAATGGGTGACGCAATCATGCAGAAAACCGACCGTCTCCTGGCAGAAGGTATCGAGAT
>JAQBAU010000254.1:0-13286 GCA_032126655.1 Desulfobacterales bacterium | reverse complement strand
CGAAACCGGATCGTCCGCCAACTGCCTGCGACAGGCATCCTCACAGGGATGAGGACACACACGCCCGATTGAAAGCGGCATGGGGTTGCGTTCCATGATGGTAAGATACGCTTTGTCATACTCCCCGTTCTTAATATGGTTGATGTATCTTGGGATGTTGATCTCAGCAGGACAGGTTTGACGGCATGGCGCCAGACGATCCGTAGCCAGGTTCATGTGGAGTAGGCGTTGTGAAGGTGTGCGAACCTGCATGATTCCCTTGGGGCAGGCTTTTTCGCAGGCACCGCAGCCCACACACTTCTCCACTTTGACCACAGGATAACCGTCAGGCCCTATTTCGAGGGCCCCAAACTGGCAGGCCTTTACACAGGACCCGAAACCAAGGCACCCCACGCCGCAGTCTTTTGCCCCCGCATAGAGCAAATAGGCTGCCCTGCAATCCTGGAGGCCCATATAGTGGAATTTCGAAGGTGCCCGATGTCCGCCCGTACAGGTGTTCTCGGACGTGAGCGCTTCAGCTGCGCCAGCCTCCATTCCCATGACCGCCGCGGCCTTTGCTGCAGAGTCTGCCCCGCCGACAACGCACGCACTCACAGGAGCCCTGCCCTCAACAATCGCTGCGGCAGCGGCAGAGCATCCCGTATAGCCGCACCCGCCGCAGTTGGCACCGGCCAGACAGTTTTCCACTTCTGCAATGCGTGGGTCCTCCCACACATAGAAGGCTTTGGACGCAATCCCCAGAAGGATCCCGGAAATAGCCCCCAAAGCAAAGACAAGAAGTAACGACGGAAGAAACAAGGATTCCATTTTGCTTTATCTCCTAGTCTGACTACGGTTAAGAATACCGAAAACGACCAGGCGCCCGCTATTGTCGCCTAAATCATCCCTTTAAAGCCCAAAAACGAAAGAGACATAAACCCTGCTGTCACCAGACCAATGGCCACATCCTGCATGGGCCCGGGGACCCTGCCAATGATGATCCGCTCCCGTACTGCAGCAAAAATAATCAACGCCAGTCCAAAGCCCACTGGATAGGCTATGGAGGAAACGAGCATCTCCAGAAAGTTGTATTCTTCCTTGATATTAATGAGACATACGCCCAAGACCGCACAGTTGGTTGTGATCAGGGGAAGGAAGATGCCCAGGCCTGCATAGAGCGCCGGGATGCTCTTCTTGAGAAAGAGTTCCACGAACTGCACCAGGGCCGCAATAACCAGGATGAACACAATCGTCGTAATATAACGAAGGCCGTAAGGCTCTAAGATGAAGTAATCCAGAAGCCAGGTCACCAACCCCGCCATGAACAGAACGAAGACCACGGCCATGGCCATACCAACAGCTGTGTCCATCTTCTTGGACGTGCCCAGAAATGGGCAGTTTCCGAGGTATTGAATGAGCAGGATGTTATTGACCAGTATGGCGCTTATAGCGAGTAAAATATAATCTCCCATCTCAATCTCCTTTATTCAGACTACTTTTTTCCAGCCAGATTCATAACACCAAGCATCAAGCCCAGGCAGACAAAGGCACCCGGGGCCTCAACCATGAAAGTAAACGGCTGAAAGGATGACCCAAAGAGTTCTATTGCGTTCCATGTACCATGGCCAAAGATCTCACGGATCGAGCCAAGGACACAGAGAGCTATGGTATACCCTACACCCATGCCAAGGCCGTCGGCAATAGAGGCCCCAATCCCGTTCTTGTACGCAAAGGCCTCAGCACGGCCCAGGACAATGCAGTTCACCACGATCAAGGGGATGAAGATACCAAGCGTCAGAAAAAGTGGATAGGTATACGCCTGCATCACGAGTTCCACGATCACCACAAACGTAGCAATGATGATGATAAAGCAGGGCACCCTTACCTTGGCCGGTATGATCTTGCGAAGGAGAGAGACCAGGACGTTGGAACACACCAGGACAAAAGTCAGGGCCATTCCCATCCCCAATCCGGTATTGAAGGCCTTGGTTACCGCCAATGTCGGGCAAAGCCCCAGGACCAGTCGGAACGGTGGGATATCAGTCCATAACCCCTTGGTGAATTCTTGAACAATCGATTTAGCCATTATTCCTCTCCCTATTTGGCAAAGGCCGCAGCCTTTTCCACGATTTGCGGCTTCAATTTGTTGTAGAATTCCGAACTGTCGGTAATTGCGGCGCACACACCTTTCGATGTAATTGTGGCCCCGCTGATGGCATCTACGCCTCCGCCCTCGGTCTTGATCTTGACAGGTTCCTTGATCGAAAGTCCCTTGAAGCTATTCTTAAAGGACGCCTCTGTCTTGGCTCTGGCCCCCAAACCCGGCGTTTCGGAGAAAGGGGTGGTGACTCCCATGCCCAATAGTCCGTCCGTGTCAAGGTTCACTCCGACCATGATACCGATGTCGCCGCCAAACCCTTTGCCATACGTCTCATATGCGACACGATTAGCCTTGCCATCAAATACGCCGACATAGAAGCTTCTCTCCACCTCACCATCTTGGATCTTAAAGCGATCCACGAACGGATCATTGCTGCACCCTTCCAAGATTTCCTTGATGGCAGGTCCTTTGACAAACTTGAGCTGCTGGTATTCAATTTTCGCGGCGGTGCCAGACTTGACGAGCGCCAGCCCGGCCCCAGAAGCAGCGCCGAGGAAGGCCAGGACCACAATCATCTGAATGATATCACGCATTGTCTATACCACCTTTCCAACCGCTTTAGGCCTGATCTTGTCAAGAAGCGGGTTACAAAGATTCATGAGCAGGATGGCAAAAGGAACGCCATCCACGTAAGCCCCAATGTTTCTGATCATCACAGTCAAGAATCCCGCCATCGCGCCAAAAATAAGCATGGGGATGAAGTTCGCCGGAGATGAGGAATCCTCCCCTAGCAGGAAAAAAGCTGCAATCAATGTGTAACCGGAAAACAGATGAAACATAGGGCCGGCGTATTTGTCGCCATTGCCCAGGTTAAAAAGGAGGGCCGTCACAAAGACGCCCACCAAGAAGGAAACCGCGATCTCCCATCGCATGTAGCCCCGCAACATGAGATATATGCCCCCTGCCGCGAGTCCCAGTCCAAACGTGGATCCAATACCGCCTGTCTGTTTGCCCATGAGCAGATCGCCCATACTGAGATTCTTAATGGCAGCAGGACCAAAATACTTCAGCTGCGCAAGGGGATAAGTCATAGCAAAGCCAAGATCATAGTTGCGCAAGGCCTCATCAAAGTCAAAAATCCCTTTGAATGACATGACCAGCATGGCCAAGGCGAGCAATGGAGGGTTTAAGGGATTAAATCCGATACCGCCAAATATCTGTTTACCCACAATGATGGCAATGAAAGTACCCAGGGCAACCACCCACCAGGGAGCAGTCGCGGGTAAGAGCATTCCCAGGAGCAACCCCGTCACTGCAGCACTTCCATCACCAACCGTAGCAGATTTTTTATTTACAAGATTCCAAATAATCTCCCAGATCATAGCGCAGGCCATAGAGAACGCGATCACGGCAACGGCTGGCGCGCCATACTGGCCAATGCCCCACAGTACGGCTGGAAGCGCGGCAATCATAATGTGGTAGTTCTTTGTCGATATGCTGCTGCCGTCGTGCCAGTACGGCGCGTGGGCAACGACAAGTTTCTTTTCCGGACCCTTACCGGCCACTTTTGCCGGTTTCCACGGAAATAGATCGTGGGCGACGATGGGTTTCTTTTCACTACTCATTGGCTGCCTCCGCAGTTTCCATCAGACTAAGTTCGTATTTTCCTACCTTAATGTATTGAAATATGGGGATCCTGGCGACACAAACATAAGAACACAACCCGCAATCGATGCAGCAATCCAGGTCGTAAAGGGCCCGGGCATCCTCATAGAGCCGTGCCTCCAGGAACCGAACCAGCATATTCACCGGAATCTTTACCGGACAGATCCGGACACACTCCCCGCAGTTGATGCACGGATAGTCTGTCACCTGAGCACTGTTTGCTTCATCCTGAACAACAATGCCGTCCGTGCCGGGTTCAACGGCAAGCTCTTCAGAATAGGTAGCCGCACCCCGCATGGGTCCTCCCAGGATGAGGCTATCCCGCTCATTGACCGTGACATTACATGTGCCAAGCACGTCTTTCAAAGGGGTCCCGATTCTGGCCTTCACGTTCGTAGAGTTCCCATCTTTTCCCACCACGGTGACAACCTTTGTCACTCGGAGTTGGCCGGTCCTAAAGGAAGCTCCCACTGCCGCCACGGCCTCCGCGGACATGAATACCACGCCTGCGTCCTCCACCGTGTCACCGGCTGAGACAACTTCACCCAGCACATCCTTCATGATCATATGAGGAAGGCTCCCGGGATAATCGGGACTCACTGTCTGCACATCCGCCCCGGTGGTTCCCGCCTGCTGAACCAGGCTCTCCGGCACAGCAAGAATGATCCGGTCCACACCGGTCATCTTCCTCAGGGCATCCACGCCGTCTTTAATATCAGCCGCCTCATTTTGAACCACTTGCTGGTTTGCCGTGAGGAGCAGGTCCTGATCCATTCCGTTGATGACAATTGTGCGGATCTCTTTTTCGGGGTCAGCAAACGCCTTGAAGGAAGGGCTGCCGGGTCCACATTCAAAGAACTTCAGTGCGGTATCAAGGGTTTGTTCCTTGTTAAACCCGTCGTCCCAGTCGTCTTGGCCGCCGGCGTCAATTGTGATTGCCGTGCCACTCCGCCCATTGCCCCTCACGTAAGGTGCCGTTGCTGATATGGTCCCCGTCACAGTTGAGACAACATACGCCTCACTGTCCGCAGATGCGGAAAGTCGTTGGCCAGTCTTTACGCTGTCGCCAACCTTGAGACCGCTACCCCGTCCCCCGGAATCTTCTAACAGCAGAACCACCTTGCTCGGGGCGGGAAGCTCCTGAACCGCAGCCGGAACCAAGTTGTACTGTAACTTCGGCTTCATCAAACCTATAAATGATCTCTTAATCATAGCCCAACCCTTTGTTCTTGGATTTGTCTATCGCCCACTACTTCATGACGTGGCATGCTGAACATTCCACCGGACCGGCTTCGCCATCCTCGTGGCAACCCTTGCAATTCATATGCATGGCATCACCTCTCTTGGGATCGCTGTCCGGGCCGTGGCAATCCTCACCGGAACACGACATGGTTCCATCCTGTTGTTCGTGATGGCACTCGTCGCATGCAAGCCCATACCCCGAATCATCCATGTGTGTCTTGTGGTCAAACAGGATACTCCCTGCACTGGTCTTGAACATGATTCTCAACGGTTCTTCGGGCGCCTCTTGAGGAAAGCCGGCGTAGCAGACGACACCCACAACCAGCAGAATGGCTGCAAGAGCAAATGCCAACGTTGTTTCATTCTTTGAGGTCATCTTATCTCACATTCCTTTCGCTGAACCTGGATTGTTGAAAGGCTGGATTTCCATGGAACTTGTTGGTGTGTGTGGAGATCGGAGTTGGGTGAAAGTTCCACAATGTGCAAGAAGTGCGAGCCACAACGTTTATACCCTTACTCCACGGTGTGATTGAAGAATGAACGGGAACTGAAAACACGGAAAAAAGTGGCCTCCCTATATGATAACAACCGCCTAATGTCAAGAAGAAATTGCTGCAACCGTGTGATTTGCCTGTCAGTTCTCCAATAGTCGAGAGTATTTGTGGACAGCCTGTGGTCGGAGTTATTACAGGAACGGGGGATGCGGCCCTCAGTGAAGCGGTGCGGGAGCATACGTTCCTGATGCGTTGGCAAAGTGGTTTATGAAGTGGAGAAGTCCTAGTTGAGATTTGGCGCCAAAATATGGGGGTTTTCCCGGCCCAGCGGCGCGAAAAAAGCCCTTGACAAATCGAACAGAAAAGAGTAGATGGGTAAGCTCTTGTCATCTCCATTTTATCGTTCACCCAAGCAGTAGAATCTCTCAAGAAGACAGAGACTTGCAGTGTGTTTTTTCAATGCGATAAGTCCTCAGGGCACCACATTTCCATTGCCTGTTTGGCTTAAAATTTCTAACTCTAGACCGGTCATCACCTTGTGTACAGGAGTTTGTCCTCTAACCAATCTTTAGTAACCCCGGGCCTGGCATCGGGGCAAGTAGGAGGTTCGATATGGCAAGTGGTAAAGACGTCGTCGGATCTGTATTGATTGCAGGGGGTGGTATTGTCGGAATGCAGGCCGCCCTCGATTTGGCCAACTCAGGCTTCTATGTGCATCTTGTGGAAAGGTCCCCGGGCATCGGCGGAATTATGGCCCAGCTCGACAAGACTTTCCCCACCAACGAGTGTGCCATGTGAATTATCTCCCCCAAGCTGGTCGAGGTCGGCCGGCACACCAACATCAACCTAATTACCCTCGCTGAAGTACAAAGCATCTCCGGAGACCCTGGAAACTTTCAGGTCAAAGTACTTAAGGCGGCTCGTTACATTGATGAAGACAAGTGCATCGGCTGCGGCATTTGCGCTCAGAAGTGCCCCAAGAAGGTGAAGAATGAATTCAATATGGGCATGGATAAACGCAAGGCCGTGTACGTTCCTTTTGCCCAGACCGTGCCCTTGAAGTACACCATCGACAGGAAGGCTTGCATATACTTCAAGGCAATAGATTCAGGGAAAAAGGGCAAATGTAACGCGTGTGCGAAATTCTGCGAGCAGGACGCCGTGAATTTCGAGCAAGAGCCAACCGAGCTCGATCTCAATGTGGGCGCTGTTATCCTCGCGCCCGGCTTCCAGGCCTTTGACCCCGCGAAGTTTGACGCCTATCAGTACACCAACTTTAAGAACGTCGTAACCAGCATGGATTTCGAACGCATACTCGCAGCCACGGGTCCCACGGGAGGCCATCTGGCGCGCCCATCGGATAATGAAGAACCCAAGAAGATTGCCTGGTTCCAGTGTGTTGGTTCCAGAGATATGAACCGGTGTGACAACCCTTACTGCTCCTCTGTTTGTTGCATGTACGCAGTAAAAGAAGCAATGATTGCGATGGAGCATGCCCATGACCCCCTGGATGCTGCTGTCTTCTTTATGGATATGCGGACCTACGGCAAGGATTTTGAGAAGTATTATGAACGGGCCAAGGGCCAAGGCATGCGTTTCATCCGTTGCAGGGTCCACAGCGTGGAAGAGAATGAAGACCAAAGCCTCAAGATCCGCTACGTGGATGAAGAGGGCAACATACAGTACGAAGATTTTGACATGGTCGTCCTTTCTGTCGGCATCGAACCCTCAACCACTGCCATTGATATAGGCAACAAGGTGGGCATTGAGCTAGACAAGTATAATTTTGCCAAGACCAGTGCTTTTACGCCCGTGGCGACTTCAAAACCGGGTATTTACGTGGCCGGCTGTTTCCAGGGACCCAAGGATATCCCCTATTCGGTTATGGAAGCGAGCGCGGCAGCCGCAGCCGTCGGAACAGACCTCGCCTCGGCCCGGGGGTCGCTGCAGAAGATAAAGGAATTCCCTCCTGAGAAGGACCTTGCAGACGAGGAGGCGGCCGTTGGCGTTTTTGTGTGTAACTGCGGCATCAATATTGGGAGTGTGGTCAACGTTGCGGAAGTGGTCGAGTTTGCAAAGTCCTTGCCCAACGTGACCTACAC
This sequence comes from Desulfobacterales bacterium, assembly GCA_032126655.1. GTDB lineage: Bacteria > Desulfobacterota > Desulfobacteria > Desulfobacterales. The sequence goes on along the minus strand of JAQBAU010000254.1, from coordinate 5,703 downwards.
GCAGGAAAACCTGTTCAGCTGTTCTCAGGACGCCCAGGACAAAATGGCGGCGGTCATTAAGGAACAGAACCTCACCCGGGTGGTGGTAGCCGCATGCTCTCCGCGGACCCATGAACCGCTTTTTCAGGAAACCCTGATCAATGCGGGTCTCAATAGGCACCTCTTTGAAATGGCTAATATCCGGGATCAGGACTCCTGGGTCCACAATGCAGAACCTGAAGCAGCCACTCAAAAGGCCAAGGACCTGGTAGCCATGGGTGTGGCCAAGGCGAGTCTCAGGACACCGCTTGCACCCATGGAGCTTTCATTGACCAAATCAGCCCTGGTGGTGGGCGGCGGGCCGGCCGGCCTGACAGCCGCGCTGACCATTGCCAAGCAGGGCTTCAAGGCCCACGTCGTCGAGAAGAAAGACGTATTGGGTGGCCATGGCCGGAAGTTGCGTAAGGCCTTTTCCGGTGAGCCGGTCAAACCTTTTCTTGATGATCTGGTGAAACAGGCCACGGAACATGAAAACATCGAAGTCCATCTAAGTGCCGAGTTGGAAGCCTCCATGGGCTATATCGGCAACTTCAAGACGACACTGACCACAGGCACTGAAATTGAGCATGGGGTGACAATCATCGCCACAGGTGCTGATTCAGCAAAAGTAAACGAATATCTATACGGTGAAAACCCGAACGTGATGAAGTGGTTTGATCTGGACAAGAAGATTGAAGAAGATCCGGACTCCATCAAAAAGGCAAAATGCGCCGTGGCCATTCACTGTGTCGGGTCCAGGGACCCTGACCATCCCTATTGCAGCAAGATATGCTGCGCCCATGCCATTGAGTGCGCCATCGATATGAAGAAGATAAACCCCGATCTGGATGTCTACATGCTCTACCGGGATGTCAGGACTTATGGCAGGCTTGAGGACCTCTACAAAGAGGCGCGCAGCATGGGGGTCCTCTTCATTCGTTATGACCTGGATAATAAACCCAAGGTGGAAGAGGTGGACGGCAAGCTCCAGATCACCGTCACCGATCATATTCTTGGCCGGCCCATTATTCTTCATCCGGACTTCGCCACGCTCTATACGCGGATTCAGCCAAAGGGGAGTGAACAACTGGCCAATATGTTGAAGCTCACGCTGAATCCGGAGAAGTTCTTCCTCGAGGCCCACATGAAACTTAGGCCCGTAGAGTTCTCCACAGAGGGCGCTTTCATGTGCGGTATTGCCCATTATCCCAAACCGATCGATGAATGTATTGCTCAGGCCCAGGCCGCGGCTTCCCGCGCCATAACCATACTGTCCAAAGACAAGATCATTCTCGAACCCATCGTAACCGGGTTTGTGGACAAAGATGCCTGCAGGGGTTGCGGGGTCTGCGTAGCCCTTTGCCCCTACAATGCGTTGGAGATCGAAGAGACCGGAGATGAGCGTAAGGCCAGCTTTATCTCTGCCGTGTGCACGGGGTGCGGCATCTGCGCGGCGTCATGTCCCTGGCATGCACTCGGGATAAACACGTTTACCGATTCCCAAATAGAAGCACAAATGTTTGCTTTTTTAGATAAATAAGGAGGTGACCCCATGGCAGATTTCCATCCAAAGATTTTGACATTCTGTTGCACGTGGTGAGGCTACTCTGCAGCTGACCTCGCTGGCGTGTCCAGGATGCAATATCCACCCGATATCAGAGTGATTCGGGTAATGTGTACGGGTAGGGTCGATCCGGCCCTTGTTGCCGATGCTTTTGTTCACGGGGCCGATGGTGTTTTGGTCATTGGCTGTTACTTTGGCGATTGCCATTACATGCAGGGCAACTTTATGGCCAAGCACAAGTTGGATATGGCCCGTGAAATGCTGGAGTATGCAGGAATGAATCCCACCAGGCTCCAGTTCCGCAACCTCTCTTCTGCTGAGGCGGCAAACTTTGCCAAGTATAACACCGAATTTGTGGGGCAGATTAAGGAACTCGGTCCGCTCGGTACAGGGGACAAGACCGGGATGCCCAAACTTAAAGAAGAACTCCAGATCGCCCACAAGTCTTTGGCAGGTCCGAAGCTTCGCTGGGTCGTCGGCAAGAAGCCTGTGTTCATCGACGATGCCAGGGGCAACAAGTACGGAGAGGTGTTCACCGAGCATGAGATCAAAAGGACCCTGAGCGGGATCATCATTGATGAGATGGCCACGCAGTCCATTTTGGCGGCCCTTGAGAAGAAACCGACCGCGGTGAAGGACCTGGCCAAGGAGCTTGAGATCACGGCGCCAGATACCCTCAAGTATGTTCTGGCGTTGAAGCGCAGGGGTTTCATAGAGATGGATGGTGTGGAGGGAACCTCCCCCGTCTACAAGTTTAAATCTGCTGAAGGAGGGAGGTGCTAGAGGTGGCTAATAAAGTTCTAGTTTTAGGTGCAGGAGCGGCTGGTATCCAGGCGGCTTTAGCTGAGGCGGCCGCCGGCAACAAGGTCTATGTTGCAGAGCATTTTCCGAGCTTTGGCGGGGAGCGGATTCCGCAAGACAAGATCATCACGGACGGTGATGGTTTTTCGTCGCCTGATCTGGCAGCATTCAAGAGCAGCGACAACATTGAGTTTCTCAGGAACGCTGACATACAGAAGCTGGTCGGTGACAACGGCAATTACAAAGCAAAGATTCATTGCCGCACGCCCCGGGTGGACCCTGAGAAATGCGATGAGTGCGGCAAGTGCATCACGGTGTGCCCCATTCATATGTATGATGACTACAATGAGAGTCTTGAATGGCGCACAGCTGTGGATTTCTTCGATTCAGGCTCGGGCTACTACAACATCTTCAAAGAGGATATGCCCGTTTGTCAGCGAACGTGTCCGATCAATTTGGATATTCGGACATATGTTGGCTACATTGCAGACAAGAAGTACACTGAGTCTCTAGCCACCATCCGGGAGCGCCTCCCGTTTCCGCTGAGCATCGGGCGTGTGTGCCCGCATCCCTGCGAAACGGAATGCAACCGTCAGTACAAGGATGAGCCGATCAGCATCTGTTTCTTGAAGCGGTATGTGGCTGACTATGAGATCAACAAGGACATTGAGCCCAGGATTTACACGCCCGAGGAGAACTATCCTGAAAAGATTGCAATCCTCGGCGCCGGTCCAAGCGGACTGACATGTGCTTATCATTTGGCTCGTTTGGGATATGCGAATAATATAACGGTTTTGGAGGCCCTTCCCGAGCCGGGAGGCATGTTCCGGGTGGGGATTCCTGAATACCGCCTGCCCAAGGCGATTCTGGCCAAGGACATTGAGTTCATCACCAAGCACGGTGTGGAGATCAAATGCAATGTCCGCGTGGGTAAGGATATCAGCTTTGATGATATCAAAAAGGATTACGATGCTGTCCTCATTGCCATCGGGGCCCACAACGGGATGAGCATGCGCGTCGGAAACGAAGACGCAGAAGGTGTCTTTGAGGGCGTCAAGTTCTTGAGAGATGCAGGCCTTGGCAATGAGGTACCAAACAAGGGTGTTGCGATCGTGGTCGGCGGCGGCAATGTCGCCATGGACGTTTGTAGGACCGGTCTGCGCGTGGGCTTTGATGAGGTGAATCTGGTGTACCGTCGGACCCGCAAGGAACTGCCCGCGAGCCCGTGGGAGGTGGACGAGGCCGAGCACGAAGGGGTCAAGTTCAATTTCCTCGTGGCCCCTCAGGAAGTCGTTGTGAAAGACGGCAAGGCTGTTGGGATGAAATGCCTGAAGATGGAACTTGGCGAGCCGGATGCCAGCGGAAGACGTGCCCCTGTGCCGATTGAAGGCTCTGAGTTTGTCATGGATGCGGACACCATCTTTGGAGCCATTGGCCAGGTCACGGACAACACCATCGTGGACAAAAAGGCCGGCTTCACTTTTGGCAGGAAGCTTAACTTTGAGGTAAACCCCAAGACTTTTGAGACGAATGTGGAAGGGGTCTTTGCGTCAGGGGATGCTGCTACGGGCGCCAATATCGCGATCCGGGCCTGTGCAGGCGGCAAGACAGCCGCAGAATCGATTCACAAATATCTGAGAGGGAAGAAGTAAAATGTATATCTATGAGAAAAAAGGACGATACGTCATCGACTTTCAGGACGTTGGGGCTGCACGGGCAAAGATGCCGGACATCTCAGTAGAGGAGAGAAAGGGCAACTTTGTCGAGGTGGAGACCGGGTTTCCGGAAGACGTTGCTGTTGCTGAGGCCAAGCGCTGTTTAAGCTGTCGACGGTGTCTGGGCTGTGCCCTGTGCTGGGCCGAGTGCAAGCCTGAGGCGATCAACTTTGAGATGCCGGACCAGGACTTTGACCTGGAGTTCGACAAGGTCATCCTGACCTCGGGCATGCAGAGAAAGATCGTGCCTATTGCCGGCAATTTCGGCAACAAGCACATGAATGTGGTCACGGATCTGCAGGTGGAGCGGATGTTGGCCGACACAGGACCCAGCGACGGGCTCATTATCCGTCCGCAGGACGGGGAGGTTCCCAAGAAAATAGGTTTTGTGCAGGCCTTTGGCGCGGCTGATGACAAGGTCCGGGATGCCACCCTGATTCTTGGTGTCAATGAAGCCATTCTTGCCCAGAAGAAGATGGACGGCGTGAAGATCAGCTTCATCTCCCCTGACATGGACGCCTTTAAGGCGAGTGTCAGCGGTGTGGACAAGGTATCCGGCGTGACTTTTATCAATGGCACCGTTGTCGAAGCCACTGAGGTGGGTGACAGCAAGGACATTGAAGTCAAGTATGACGCCGGTGGTGAAAAGAGCGAGACCTTTGACCTCGTGGTGCTCCTGACGCAGCCGCAGCTACCTCCAAACGTTGAAGCCGCAGCAAAGCAGCTCGGCGTTGAAGTGAGTTATGCCAGTTTCATGGAAAAGCCCGGTGAGACGGTTGACACAGACAAACCGGGGGTTGTGCTGGCACAGAACGTATAGAACGTAAGCAACGAGCACTGACTTACAAACATTTAATCCTATAGCCATAGGAGGATCTGTATGGACGCGTTAGATCTAGTAAAACGAGAAAGGGGCAAACTGGCACTGCAGCCTGAGTGGGCAGATATCTGCTTTACGTGCGGCACCTGTGCCAGCGGTTGTCCGGTGACCGGTGTAGACGGGTGGGACCCGAGAAAGGCAGTCCGTGCCGCGCTCCTGGGCCTCGAACAGGAACTGGTTGACTCCCGGTGGCCCTGGATCTGCACCCTGTGCGGCCGCTGCCAGTACATGTGCCCTCAAGGTGTCCAATTGTTAGCCCTTCTGAGAAATGCCCGCACGCTCCGCGAGCGAGACAAGGTTCCCGGCCCCATCCACAAAGGAACGGTAATGAACCTGGAGAGGGGAAACAACCTCGGGATTCCCGAATTTGATTTCCTCTTTCTCCTCGCTGACCTGAGCAAGGAGATGGAAGAAGGTATTGTCGAGCACCATCATCACGAGGGAGAGACCTATCCTCCGTACCCTGGCTTTTATGCGCCGGTGGACAAGGAGGGGGCCAATATCATCGCGACCATAAACTCCAAAGAGCCCTTTGCGGAACCCGAGGACATGATGTTCTGGTGGCGCATCTTTTATAACGCCAAAGAGAATTGGACCGTTCCCAAGAATGAGTGGGAAGGGGTAAACTGGGGTCTCTTTAGTGGTGATGACCCTTCCATGAAAATCCAATGCGAGCGAGTTCTCAACAACGCGAGAAAGGTAGGTGCCACTAAGCTCCTCTATCC
>JAQBAU010000253.1:0-2635 GCA_032126655.1 Desulfobacterales bacterium | reverse complement strand
AAATCCTGAAAAAGGGGCGACGACTGTTTTGCTCCGGATATCATCCTTCAGGATTTCGATATCAGCCTCGGTGCGGAGTAGTTCGCTTTGCAGGGATTTGTATTCATCAAATGCCCTGTCATAACTACTCTCGGCAATACTTTCAGTCCCCTTGAGCCTGGTGTACCGGTCAAGTTCTTTTTCCGCAAATACCAGGTTCGATTGCACTTTCGCCCTGGTAGCTTCTGCCGCCTTCAGACGAAGTCTCACATTGGTTGATTCAAGTCTTGCAAGGACCTGTCCTTTCTTGACAAAGTCGCCTTCACTCACGGGGAAGTCCTGCACCGACCCGGAAACCTGAGCGGCTACCGTACTCCGGGCGATCGCTTCGGTTGTGCCAACCAGGGTTACCTGATCTGAAACCATCTCTTCGACAACCAAGGCAACCTGCACAGGCGCGGGTGGCGGCCCTTGAGGTGCTTGCTTTGCATCTTCAGCCCGCGCCAAGGAACCCATGATAAGATAGACAACAAGTGCTACCAACGTGCCGGAATCAACGAATCTGTTGCGATGAATTTTCTTCATAGAGCTTCTCTTTTTTCACTCCGGATCATACTGTGTTCTGATTGGATGTGCCTTAGACACCAGTGGGGTACCCCTGGTTCCAGCACCTGAGATACCCCGCCTGGTCCGACCACGTGAAACCCTTTTTGATTATGCTATCGCAATGTTCCTACATACCGGTCTCCCAGAAGATGGTTTGCGATAACCACGCGTTGAATCTCTGATGTTCCCTCATAGATGGTGAAAACACGCGCATCTCTGTAATAGCGTTCCACCGCGTATTCCTTAGTGTAACCATACCCCCCATGAATTTGCAACGCCTTAGCGGTGACGTCGTTGACCATTTCTGAGGCAAACAGTTTGGCCATAGAGGCTTGCATTGTGTATTCTTTGCCCCTGTCTTTATTTGCTGCTGCGAAAAATGTCAACTGCCTAGCCGCTTCCAGTTCCGTGGCCATATCGGCGAACATCCAGCGCAGACCTTGAAACTTTGCAATCGGTTGCCCAAACTGCTCTCTCTCTTTGGCGTAAGAAGCCGCGGCATCCAGGGCAGCTTGGGCAACGCCCAAGGATTGCGCAGCGATCCCTATTCGACCACCGTCCAAAGCGGTCATAGCGATCTTGAAGCCATCTCCTTCTTGCCCCAGCAGGTCTTCAGCGGGGATTCTGCAGTTTTCGAAAACAAGATCAGTCGTGTCGGAGGCGCAGAGCCCCATCTTCTCCTCTGTCTTTCCAACGGAGAATCCCGGCGTTCCTTTCCTGACAATAAACGCACTTATCCCTTTGTGCCGTTTAGTTTTGTCCGTCTTGGCCGTTATGATGGTCACTCCTGCATTCTTCCCCGAGGTTATAAAACGTTTGGTTCCATTGATGATGTAGTGGCCTCTGTCACGCTGGGCCCACGTGGACTGGCTTACAGGATCTGATCCGGCATGCGGCTCTGTCATGGCAAAGGCGCCAATCACTTCGCCTGCAGCAAGCGGTTTTAGGTAGTTCTGTTTCTGTTCCTCAGTGCCGAAGCGATCAATCGTCTCACACACGACAGAGTTGTGAACCGACATGACGACAGCGGTAGAAGCGCAGGCGTATGCTATTTCCTGAAGGGCCAACACATAACTCACCGTATCCGCCCCCGCTCCGTTGTATTCCGGGGAGACCATCATTCCCATGAGACCGAGTTCTGCCATCTTCCTGAGATTCTCGGCTGGGAATTCCTTGGTTCGATCACGCTCCATGGCCGTAGAGAGAAGGACTTCCTGAGCGAAGTCTCGAACCATGGTCTGAATCATGAGTTGCTCTTCAGTCAGTTCAAAAAGCATAGCTTTCTCCTGGTAGGATCCGTTCACTCAAATCAATGGGATAACCTTTCAAAACAGTGTTTGTAGATCTGTCATAAAGTGTTTCAAGGCTGAACGCATCAATCCTATGCACTTATGGCGTATAAATAACAACCAAAAGGACGGCTTTCGCCTCTCCTACGTTCGTGAGTTTATGCCTGATCCCCGAGTTAAAATGAAGTGACTCGCCCTCTTTTAAAAGGTTCAGATGGTCGCCGACGGCAATCTCTAATTGTCCCTTCAATACATAGACAAACTCTTCCCCTTCATGCTGGTAGCCAACACCTTTGTGATCCTTCAGGGCGTCAATGGTTACACGAAATGCCTTAAGGTGTTTGTTCTTCGCTCCTGGCGTCAGGGTCGTGTACGCATAATTTTCGGTGCGTTTTGCGTATGCCTTAACCCGTTCTTTAACAGCGGATGCTTCTTCTTTGAGTAACAACCCTGAGTCAATCTCCAGAGCCCGAGATATCTGCAGCAAGATGCCGACAGGGGGAGTGACCTTGCCCGTTTCAATCTGCTTCAAGTAATTGACACTGCATCCGGTGTCATTGGCTACCTGATCCAATGTGATCTTCTTCTTCTGTCTGGTTTTTTTAATCTTTTCTCCCACGGGGGCTGGCCCGGGATCCTTCTTCCTCGGCATGTTGTACCTCCAAGCCTTGGCAAACAAGGCCCTATTATTTCAACTTTAGTGCACCCTGGCCCAGACCCTGGCCCAGACCGGGGTCATAGGCTTCGTAGATTAACCTAAT
>JAQBAU010000252.1:0-14904 GCA_032126655.1 Desulfobacterales bacterium | reverse complement strand
ACCTGCCACGGTGAAACGCATAAAACGTCCAAAGACGCCCGCCTTGCTGTCCTGCCCGACGAAACGGTCTGTGCGGAGTGTCATGAAGATCAGTTCGATCAGTTTGTGAAGGGAAAGCACAACTTCGGCTGGACGTCCTTGAATGCCCTTCCCATCACGCATGTTGAGCCGGATGAGTTGATGGAAGGGGGCCGGGGGTGCGGCGGCTGTCATAACATGGGAGTCAAGTCCGAGGCCCAGAAGCAAGAACAGCGCGATAAGGGCTACCGCTACCAGAACAACTCGTGCGACGAATGCCATACCAGGCACACCTTCTCAAAAAAAGAAGCCCAAGATCCCAAGGCCTGTGAACAGTGCCACATGGGCTACGATCACCCACAGTGGGAGATGTGGAGCAGCTCAAAGCACGGCACCCGCTATGCTGTGAAGGAAAAAGGCAAGCTTCCCGAAAGCGCTGCGGCTCCATCTTGCCAGTTCTGCCATCTGCCGGACGGGACGCATGAAAATAGAACCGCCTGGGGCTTTCTTGGAGTTCGGCTTCCCCTTCCGGAAGACAAGCAGTGGGCGGCCGACAGGGTAGCCATCCTGAAAGCGTTAGGGGTACTCAATCCTGAAACCGGAGAACCGACAGCCCGCCTGGACGCGGTCAAGGCCGTGGACCTTGCCCGCCTAACCGAGGAAGCATGGAGTACAGAGCGTGAGAAGATGATAGGGCGGTGCAGTCATTGCCACTCCGAGCAGTATGCCCGTGAGCAGCTCGAAATGGGTGACGCAATCATGCAGAAAACCGACCGTCTCCTGGCAGAAGGTATCGAGATCGTTGCTGCCCTTTACAAAGACGGCATCATCAAGAAACCTGACAACTATGCCTTTGCTTATCCTGATTTCCTCTTTTTCATGCAGACCGGGGGGTCGTACATAGACCAGGTCCTTTTCCAGATGTACATGAAGCATCGGATGAGAGCTTATCAGGCATTTTTCCACGTCAACCCGGATTATGCCTACTGGTACGGTTGGGCCATGATGGTGAAGGATCTTGACCATATCAAGGAACTCGACCATACAATGCGAGCCACCGCCAAGCAGAAAAAATAGAATCCCCATGAAATAGGCCAACAGGCTTCCGGGGTCTGCTTTGAGCAGATCCTGGGAGTCCGAATTCCCCCATCACAAACCCCCGAACGTGAGGAGGGGAACATGAAGAGATTCATAAAACCGGCCATCTTCATATCCATAGGCCTGTTCATCGCCTTCCCTCTTTTCAGTCTCACCTATTACACCATGGTCCGCACAACGACGCCGCAGTTTTGCGCGTGGTGTCACGAGATCCAATTTGCGTACAACACGTGGATGACCTCGACCCATGTGAACAACGCCCAGGGGTTTGTAGCCGACTGCATGGATTGTCACCTTCCGGCCCCACACGATACCTTCGACTTCTTCTATGCAAAGACCTTCCATGGCGCTAAAGATATCATCCTTCATTTTGTTCAAGGCGAGTACGATCACGACAAGAACCGTGAGAAGGCCTATACTTCCTTTAAGAATGAACAGTGCCAGAAGTGCCACCGCAACCTTCTCTACATTCCAAACAAGCGCGGAGCCATGCTGGCTCATAAGTCGGTCGTCTATCCCCGGCCCGGCTACGAAAAGCAGTGCGTGGACTGCCACAGGAACTTGGTCCACAACCCGAAAGAGTTTTACGCCTATAAACAATATAAGGAAAATTACAGAGGTTTAGGTTTATAGAAAGCTGGTCAGTGGTCAATCGTCATCGATCAGCGGACACTAACTAACAACGGGGGGTGCAGTATGAAGAAACTACTTTTAATGCCTATTCTCATGGCCGGTGTCCTGGGGCTCGTCATGGCTGGCGCCACTCTTTCCTTCGCTCAGTCGGCCAAGAACATGCCCAAGGCAAAGGAATTCAGGATAGAGCGCAGCATGCCGGAAGCGGCAGTGGCCTGTATAGAGTGCCACAAGAGAGAGAGCCCGGGCCTGTTTGCGGACTGGGGCCACAGCCGCCACGCCAGCGCAAACATCAGCTGTCTGGACTGCCACCAGGCCGAATCGTTTGACCCGGACGTCAGTAAGGAGCATTTCAAGCAGTATGAGCGCTCAGACCAGAAATACGGCACCAAGGAATACAAGGTGCCGATATCGGCCGTCGTCACGCCCAAAGACTGCTCCCGCTGCCACCCGGACGAAGCAAAGCAGTACAGCGTGAGCAAGCATGCCAACACGCACGAGATCGTCTGGCAGATCGATCCATGGCTGAAAATGGGGATGAACAGCGATTTCGAACGCGCCGCCGGTTGTTTTCACTGTCATGGAACGATTCTGAAAACCACAGATGGTAAACTCGATCCTGAAACCTGGCCCAATGTTGGGGTGGGTCGCGTCAATCTGGATGGAAGCAAAGGGAGCTGTACGAGCTGTCATACCCGGCACCGCTTTTCTGTAATGGAAGCAAGAAAGCCCGAGGCGTGCGGCCAATGCCATCTGGGACCTGATCATCCCCAAATTGAGATTTACATGGAATCCAAGCACGGCGACATCTACACAGCCTTCGGTGATCAGTACAACTGGGATGCCGCCCCGGGAACGTGGACACCCGGTGTTGATTTCCGCGGCCCCACGTGCGCGTCGTGTCACATGTCAGGATCCGGGTCGGTGCTGACCTCTCACGACGTCACGGAAAGGCTTGCATGGGAAATTCAAGCACCTCTGACCATTCGTCCGTCTGACTTCAAACCTTTCCCGGCCAAGACAAACCATGAGGTAGAAAGACTGAAGATGACAGAGATTTGCATGCAATGCCACGGCAAGACCTGGGTGGATGGTCATTTTGTGAAGCTGGATAAGGTAGTCCAGGAATACAATGATGTCTACTTCAAGCCTGCCAAGGCAATGCTGGATGATCTTTACGGCAAGGGGCTTCTGGACAAGGCGCGGTTCTTTGATGAACGTCTGGAAGTGGAGTACTACGAACTGTGGCACCATGAAGGCCGCCGTGCCCGAATGGGTGCAGCCATGATGGCCCCGGACTATGCATGGTGGCACGGCTTTTATGAGTGCAAGAAGAGATACAACAATTACATGGAAGAAGCGCGAGACCTCATCAAGCACAATGAGAAGGCGTATAAGGCGACCGATTTTCCAAACGCCACGGGCAATACAACGAGGCCGCCAGAAGTTTTCTCAAAGGGGAAGTAGATGCCAACGCCCCTAAGAGTCCCCGGCCCTCCCCAGCGAGGGTACGGGGATTTCTTTTTTATCTCTGGCTTTCCAGAACACAGTTGCAAAGCGCTCCCCGTGTCTGCTCTTCTTCTTGTAGAAAGCGGTGCATTGCTTCAGGATTTCGACAACCTCGTCCTCAGAGTACAGGCCCTGGAGTTCTTCTGCCAGTCGGGGGTGGCGTCCCAGTTTACCCCCCCATAGCACCCGATATCCTGTCCGCCCCACAGCGATGGTGCCTGTTGGACATTCCTTGATGCACTGACCGCACATCAGGCAGCGATCATAGTCAATGACAGGCAGTTCTTTGTCTTCATCAAGCGTAATCGCATCTTCTTTGCAGACCTCGACGCACGCTTCGCAAAGTGTGCAATCCTCATTGGTAAGCATGGGCTCTGCTGCTCCGATAGTGCCCATATCTTTGATCTGAGGTTGGGAACAGGCATTTGGGCAATCGGCTACGGAGACGCGAAACTCGTGATGGTGTTTCAAGTCACCAACCACGTGTTTTTCCAGGAAGGCACGAAGGTTGGCTTTCTTAAGAACGTCTTCCAACCTCTGCACTAGGCCGTCGCCTTCCACCGCACGATTAGGGCACCCTTGGGGGCCAAAACAGGTCTCAATCTGATAACCCCGGATCTCATCACTCATACGCTGAAGATAACGCTTTTGGGTAGCTTTCACCTCGGCCAGCGTTACCGTCTTCTTCCCGGCCTCTTCTGCCTCTTTCTCAACACGGGTACGTACCCGTTTTCTGACAAAGAACGGCACCTTTTTCATTGCAGCTTCAGCATCAGCTGACCAGTTCATGGGTGCGATCCGGTAAAAAGCTTGTTGTTGTAGTAGAAACGTTTTCTTCGCTCTACGAGACTATGATGGAGTAGGAAAATTTATTCTGCCCCCGTAGAATCGCCCGCTCCATCTTCACATAAGAAAACGGTTTTTCCGGGACAAAATACTAGCTGCAGGCGTCAGTCGGATAAACGACTTTCAGCTGATGTTGTATATAAAATTTCGGATCGTCCACAATGGACCCAACCTTGATCGGTTGAGCTTCGTCTCCGCCCATGAAACGGGCGTAATCCCCATGAAAGCCATCGCAAATGAGCTTCAAATCACAGCTCCCGCAAGCGTGGACGTGTCGAAACCCGACCTGGTCCTGAGCTCTTAGCTTTGCCTCTCTACGGTACATCTCCTCTTTGGTGAGCTGCCTCCAGAGGATATTTCCATAACGACCTGTAAGCCGGTCCAGACTTCTTTTAGCCGCCAGAAGTGAAGGCCCGATAACAGAGCGGTCACCTATCCAGCGCAAGGGGTTCCGTAACGGCCCAAGCTTTACTTTGGGCCCGAATTCCACAGGGGGCGTTAAATCACATCCGGCCATCCGTTGCGGCTGCATTCCCGTCCAGCTCCATCCAGCAAATTCGTTTTCGTGCTGGTCGTAAGGAATCTGCTGGTGGTTATATATTGACGGACGATGACGCTCCTCTACGATGCAGAAGGGCAGATTTCGGACATTAGCCTCTATTCCATTGCCAGCCAATATATCCAGCACATTATTTAAATGCGCTCTCAGTTCCAGATACGCCGGCACATTTCCTGCCGTACGCTTTCCTTTTCGGCGTTGATCGTCAAACGGATTAAAAGCGATGAAATTGACCACATTCGCGCCAACTGCAATGGCGAGGTGTGCTAACTGGGGTAGCTGCGGCAGCACATCCTTGGTAAGGACGCAATTGAATCTGAAGGGAATGCCCACCTCCTGAAGATTTCGCAAGGCTTTCATCTGCCTTATGTGGGCCCCGGAACGGCCGACAATTCGGTCATATACTGGTCCCAGCCCTTGAACGCTCACAAGAAAATCCCTAATGCCGGCTTCTTTGTAGGCAATAACCCGCTCAACTTCAGCGAGTGCCTGACCGTTTGTGATGATAGTTGGCTGGAGACCAATTTCGTGACAATAGCTGATTAGCTCATGAATAGATTTCCAGATCGTCGGCTCACCGCCCTGAATATCGACCGCGTTGTTTCCATAAAAGTCCACCAAGGTTTTACATATAGCCTTGGCCTTTTCCAGGGACATAAAGCCGTGTTCAGGATGAGTAGGGTCCGCAACACGGTCAACGAAGTAACAAAAATGGCAACGGAGGTTACACACCAGGCCCAGCCACATGATGCCACGCCTCGTCAGGGTGCGTTCTTTTGTTTTGGTAAATGGTCTCCGGATTAACGGCCCAGATGGGAGAGCCAAGTCTAGAGCTTTTTTGAGGAGAGTCTCAGAATCATCTGTTATCTGCTTTGCGCCCTGCTGGGTCGATTTTATGAGCAAATTCTTCCTCCTGGAAATCGGATCTTCTGTCGTTATGCTATCACCGATTTCCTAAAACGTTCTGATGAACTCCCCTCCGGACAACCTTTGTAAGATACCCCGCTATGTTTGCAAACTGAGAAGCAACTGACAGCACCAGCTTTGCACCTCTCCCCCGGCCACACCCAATCACCCCGGATCTCTATTTTAAGTGCTTCCCAGTCATTGTCGCGTTCCTCCTGTATACGGTTGGAAGAATTTCATTCGACAGAACCTCATCGCGTTAGCGATTTGTGAGGTGCACATCAAAGTTGCAAGCCGCCAACTGTCTTTGACGGTTATAGGTCGGGATAATAATGGAAATAGAAGGATACTCTTCCGGCATTTTATCGATCCAAGGTCTATCCAGGTTCGGTTTCACCTACCAACAATAAAGGGGCGAACCCACCGGAACCTTCGATCTATCTTTTCATTCCCTATTGCGTGGCCACAATAACCACACTTGCCCTGGGATAAAATTTCGCTCAGATTGGTCCTAGTTAACATATTCTTTCGGAATTGTTGCATTCTGGGTCCGTTCCAGATTTCCTTCAATGGTTTTTCCTGAAGATTGCCGACAGGAAAAAGACAACAGGGAAGTACTGTTCCATCAACACCCACTCTAATATGAACCCAACCAGTATAACAAGGGGATGAATTGAGCACCCGCCTCCCCTATTAGAAAGCGCTTCAATGTTTCTTCGATGTTATGAGAAATAGAGAGTCTGTCCAAGCGTCTCTTGATCTTTTTCAGAGATTGGATTGCCTGCTTCTCTTCAGAAGGCGAAAGCGCAAGGGACGAGAGTTTACCTCCCCAATTGCGAAGCGGGGAATAAGTTAAGGAATCAAAACCTATCTGCTTGCCAAAATCCACCGTTTCTTCAATAGCATCATAATTCTGCTTGCTAATTGGATAGTGCATAGTCAATCTGGGAAGATCACTTCCCCTCTTTTTCTTCTCTTCTACCAGATGCTGCAACCCGCCGACAATACGCTGAAACATATCGGGATTTATCCCGGGATAGTTGCGAACATAGTTTTCCTGTGAATGTGCCCAGAGGCTTACCCGGAGGACGTCCAGTCGTGAATCGATGAGTGCCGGAATAATTGTCTCATTGATCCGGGTTCCATTGGTCACAACCCGAACAGTGGCCCCGCCCTCCTTCGCTTTAGTAAGTATTTTGGTAAAATCAGGATGAAGAAGGGGTTCACCGTATCCAATGATATTTATTTCCCGCGTTCCCATCTCGCGTGATTGGCTGTACACTTTATCAAAGAGTTCTAATGAAATGTCTGTGATTTCGCTATTATTCGCCGGTAAGCTTTCTCTCATAAGCGGCGAATGTATATAACATCCCGGACACTGAAGGTTACATCTCTGCGTCAGGTCAACTGTCACGATGAAAGGTCCTGCGTAAGCATACTTTTTTGAAAGCAGTCCTTGGAACAATCGTATCTTTTCGATGGCAGTTGCCATAGTTTTCTCTGTTATTTTAGGTCGGCCCTGAGATTCCAAAATCTATATTATTTGGAATCATCTTTCTTAAAGGAACTTTTTATAGAAAGGAGTTTGCTGGTTTCGCGTTTTACAGTGTACATTCTCCCAAACAATTCATGTCCTATTTTTGCAATAGCAGAATAACTTTTCGAATATCGATAAACAGATACCAACCGACACTTAAATTTCTTTTTAAACTGACCAACGCCCTGGGACAATCGATAATTGTGGCCAATAATGAATTGATGTAGTCCCAATTTGCCGGCACGTGACATTACTGACCAATTAAGTAATTCGTTTGGGCACAAATAAAGATATTTTGACCTCGATGCCATTCCGAATGAAGTGACACTTTGGTTGTCGTGGGTGAACAGCCCTGTCGCCACTGTTTCATTGCCATATTTTACCCGAAGGGCGAACAAGTTATTGGGCATTAAATGCTGGTACAAACTCCGAACTAAAGTAATAGAGAACGGAAGAGAAAGCTTTTTCCTGGTAAATACTTCTTTTAACTGACTGTAAAATTCATCAATAAAGGCCGGGTCCTCACAATTTTCGACTACAAGCCCATTTTGTCTCCCTTTGCGAATGCGGTTTCGACATTTACTGCTGACATTTCTCCAAATCATCTCCGGGTCTGGATGCAGATTGACAACCAGGGCTTTCCAATCTCCCATGGTATATCCCATTTTAGATAAAATATTTGGATCGAAGAAAGGATTTCCGATTTGAAGGAAGTCTATTTTCCACGACCGTGCAAGATCATCTAAAGCACTAAGAAACTTTTCTTGGTCAAATCCTCTGTTCACAATGGGTCCCATATAGTCTGTGCGCCAACCTGTCAAAGGGCTTCCTAATAGATTGAAGAAACCCTTTCGCTGGAGAAGAGCAACAAAATATCCTTGTATGCTATCCTGTTCTCTTATCCTAAATCTTAGAGGCCTGCCATGATTGGTCGCCGCTAAGAAATTCAGCCATGCAGATTGATGAGATAGCATTGTGCTCTCATATGGCGCGATAGCTTCATCCCATTTTTCAGGAGTTATGTCATCTATGAGCTCTATTTCCATAGGGAAAACTCTTGCGATTACGATGTTTCCATGTGTCTATGGTGATTCACAAAAGTAATGCTCGTATTCATTAAGAAACCCAGAACCGTTCTGATTCTGGGATAAAACTGGCGAGAATAACCATATGTAATCTGGGATATTGATGGTTAAGTCAAGAAGCTTGGGTTGATGATTGTTTCGTACGAGTTCGTGAGACTGGATCAAAATGATACATCATACTGTTAGGCCTGCCTCATGAGCCTTAATCATATTTGGATGAGCATCGAGCAAAGCGCCGATTAAGCTATGCCCGCCACGCGGACAACCAATAAACATACAGTATGACTGAATGTCCGAAAACAGCTTTCTGTTTTTCCAGCCGCCAATCAAGGAAATCGGATAACTTTTGACTAATTGACAGTCAATCCTATTTTGTTTCAGGAATTGTTTGATTCCCAATATTACTCCTGACCGCCGTTGAACAAATCATTCCTAACTGTTAGTGAGAATATCTCTGATTTGTTCAGGTGAAATGTCGATTTTGGAGAATATCTTCTGCTCCACAAGTTGCGTTTCGCGTTGGACCTGCTCAAAACGAGCCTCAAGACCGGGAAACTTCTTAATATACCTCTCCAGCACGTCCTGGAACCTGTCTTCGATGTCTACAACTTCTTCGTGTTTTACCCGTTTATCAGCATAGTTGACGACCTCTGCCTCCGTAACAGCATCCGGATCAAACGACCCAGGATCGAGACAGATATGCTGGCGCACAATCTCGGCCACGCCAGGATAGCCCAAAGAGGTAAGTAACTCGCCTCCGGTTTGCGCGTGGTTTTCTGTGGTCTCGATAGATATCGTCTTCGTAATGTCGTGGAGCAAAGCCCCCGCCTCCACCAAGGCAAGATCAAGCTGCTGGCCAACGCCGTTCAACTTGCGGGCTATAAGCAGCGCCACCCTGGTCACGAGTCGGCTGTGCCGGACAATGTGCGGCAACATCTTATGTCGCTGGATCAGCTCAAGGCATTGTTCTTTTGTAGGTGTCAAAAGTCACCCCTGCTATGGTTCACTTCTGCCCTTCATATTCCTCGGTTAGCCGATCAAAAAACGCTTCCACGAATGCATGCCGCTGCGCGGCCAGGCGTCTGCCTTCGGTTGTGAGCATCCGGTCTTTGATCCTTGAAAGCTTCAGTGTGTACTCTCGATATCCCGTGTCTTCCTCGCTGTACGGCTCAGTATCCTCTGGCTCAACATGAGGGTTGTGCAGCTTTGCCCCCACTTCACCTGCAAAGAGAAAGGTCCTGGCAATGCCCACGGCGCCGATGGCGTCCAGCTTGTCGGCATCAAAGAGCACCTTCGCCTCCAAAGTCTCCGGCTGACGGTCTCCCCGGAACCTGTGCGATCGAACGCAGTGAATGATGTTTGCCTTCTGCTCATCGGAAACCGGGTATCCTGCCAACACTTTAGTGGCGATCTCCGCACCCTTTTCCCCATGACAAACCGCCCCCTTTGACATATCTTCGTAGGACCGTCCCACATCATGAAGATAGGCAGCAATCTCCAACACCTCCAGATCGGCTCCCTCAGCCTCTCCGATATGCATGCAGAGGTTATACACCCGCCGCGTGTGATCCCAGTCGTGGCTGCCACGCGCATCGGCAAAACACTCAACGGAGAAGTCTCTGATGTCTTCAAGGGTGGAAATGACCGAATCCAAAACAGTTCTATTCATGATGGAGTGATGAAGCGATAAAATACTGGAGCGATGGAGTATTGGAGTGATGGAGTGTTGGTTTTTCTTTTCTTTCCATTACTCCAAAACCCGTATTGCATCCAACACGCGACAGAAGCCTTTATTCTTTAGGCATGACCAGCAGAACTGCTGAGCGATCTTACATCGATCCCCATGAGTTTGGCAGCCTCCGCCCATCTTCGCTCTGTCGGGGTGTCAAACAGGACCGCCTCACTGGCAGGACAAGACAACCAAGCATTTGCCATGATTTCTGATTCCAGCTGGCCTGGGCCCCACCCTGCACATCCCAGCGTGATAATGAAAGACTGGGGCCCTGCACCCTTGCCGAGCTCCTCCAGAAGGTCTTTTGAATTGCTCAAAGCGACGGTAGGCGTCACCGGTCGGCAGGCTTCCCAGCCAAAGGGGGGACCATGCAGTATGAAGATTTGGCCTTCGTGCACGGGCCCTCCCAAGTACATGGGAAGGGAGTCCACCTCTGGAACCGATGCCACCTTTAACTCTCTGAACACGTTCTCAATGGTCAGCTCCGGATGGATCCGGTTGATCACCAGCCCCACGGCTCCTTCATCGGTGTGTTCGCATATATATGTGACGGTCTCCGAGAAATTGGGATCCGAAAGACTCGGCATGGCTATTAGAAAGTGTCCCCTCAGAAGCCCCAAGAATTCTTCTTCGTGACTCATTTGCCCTCCAAGAGCTCCTCACTCTATAATCGAACAAGAAATGAATCAAGGCGATATGTCTAACAAAATCCTATTTCAGTCAGCCAGAGTTTGTAAATAATCCAAAGCGCTGCGTCTTGGCAAAGAAACGGTTGCGGGATAAGGCCCCCGCCCCTGGATCAGGCCCCCGAAGGAAGGCCAGGACAGCGCCAATCATGGCCACGACCCCTCCCGCCCCCATGGCATAGCGAAAGGAAGACATGAAGACCGGGGAGAGCTCCGGGCGGTAGACCTTCAGGCTCAGCCCCCCGCTGAACATGTAAAAGCAGGTGTTGAATATCGCCCCCGCCAGTGCCACACCCATGACCATCCCGAAGTTCCTTGCCGCAGCGACCGTGCTGGAGGCAATCCCACGCCGGTCAGGCGGCACCGCAGTCATGGCCGCAGAGCTATTGGGCGGCAGGAATATGGCAGTCCCCAAGCCGACAAGAGCCAGTCGCCAGACAATTGGCAAGGGCGTCTCAGCGCAACTGATTCCGGATAGGGAAAAAAGGGCCACGGCCAGTATCGTCATCCCAACCGTGCAAAGCATCCGCGACCCTACCCTGTCGTATAGAGACCCGGCAAGGGGGGAAACAAAGAACAGGAAGACAAAGGGGACGACCATGAACAACCCCACCTCGTCAATAGCGTAGCCACAGGGGTATATCAAGTAGAAGGGCATTAGAAAAACAACCGTAAACAGGCTGACAAACAAGGTAACCCCACTCAGAATGGGCAGGGTAAAAAGGCGGATCGCGAACAGGGAAGGCTGCACAACGGGATGCGGTATCTTGGTCTCAATTCGTATGAAGACTGCGGTGCTCAGGACGCTGATCCCCAGGAGAAACAGTGTTCGCAGTGAGAAATATCCCCAATTGTAACCATGGGTTGCTGCTAACAGGAAGCAGACCATGGAGAGCGTCAACAGGACAGCGCCAATCCAGTCAAAAGACTCCTCAGCTGTGACGTCAGCCTGGGTGCCCCGCAGCATCCGGGCAATCAAGACCGCAGTTACAATCCCGATGGGGATATTGATGTAGAAGATTACCCGCCAGGAAAAGAGGTGGATCAACATCCCGCCGAGCGCAGGGCCAATGGTCAGCCCGGAGGCCACCACAGTAGCCATCATGCCGAGAGCCTTCCCACGTTCTGAGGCAGGAAACGTATCCACAACCAGGGCGGGCGCACACGCCATGATCATGGCTGCCCCAATGCCTTGAAAGGCCCGGGCGGTAATCAGCCAGGGAGCATTTTTGGCCAGGGCGCAACATAGCGATCCAACAGAAAAGACGACCAGGCCCCTGCTGTATACCCATCGCCTCCCTCGAATGTCACTCAGCCGCCCAAAACTCAGCAGAAGAGATGAGATCGTAAGGAGATAGATCATTACGACCCATTCAATGGTCGAGAGGGCTACGCCAAAATCGGCCATGATCGTGGGGAGCGCGATGTTGACGATGCTGCTGTCAAGCGTCGACATGAAGATGCCGACTGCAACAAATAGAAAGATTAGCCATTTGTTCCGGCTAACCCCAGTGCCGTTATCCATAGAAACCGCCCTTAAAGAAGTTCGGATAGGTCTACCGGAAAACGCGGAACCTTGCAAGGATTGGGTGAACAAGAAACTGGAAGACAGGTGGGTGAACTTGCAACAACGAGGGGAAAGACAAACTGGCCGTTAGTTTGACCTAAGGAGGGCTTCCAACGCTTCTCTTTCTTCCGACTGAACGCCGCTTTCTTCAATGACACCTTGATCCTCAAGGTACAGAAGCAGGACTTTGATGGCGCGTTGGTGGTCACTGAACACGTGTTCTATGTTCGTAAAGCCATACTGGCTGACCTCTTCGTCGATAAAGCGGTCTATCCAGTACTCCAAATTCTTCGTATCCTTCTGGGAGTACTCGCCCAGGACAATCGGTTTTTTGTAGGCAAAACGAATCTGGGCCAGCAAGGCGTTCTTCTTGTTATCTACCAATGTCTTCTACGGCTCCTATTCAGTTTCCCCTGGAACTCTTTAGATCGCCACCAGACTGACATTGATGTCTTCATATATCATTCGTCTACCGACGTCAAACACCCCTCCATTTCAGCGAGCCCTGTAAAAAGATGAACGACCGCCTCAAGTGGTCCGCATCCCCTTGACCTTACAACCCTTTTGAGCTAAGGGGGTTGATGTACAAAAGACTGTGACGAGGAGGAAACAAACCATGGGAGACAAAGCCACACAAACCATCAAGATTATGCCCTGTCTGGACATGAAAGAGGGCCGGGTGGTCAAAGGCGTCCATTTTGTTGATCTGAAGGATGCAGGCGACCCTGTAGAAAACGCGGAAACCTATCAGAACGAAGGGGCCGATGAACTGGCCATGCTCGACATTGCAGCAACGTTGGAAAATCGTAAGACAAGGCTCGAGTGGGTCAAGAAAGTGTCAGCCGTAATAGAGATCCCCCTTACGGTTGGGGGGGGGATATCTAGCCTGGAAGACATTGAATTGGTCCTGGAAGCCGGAGCAAACAACATTTCTATGAACAGTGCTGCAGTAGCTAATCCCAATCTTGTGAAAGAAGCAGCCGAACGTTTTGGATCGGAGACGGTAACTGTCGCTGTTGACGCAAGAAGGAACAAAGACATGCCTTCCGGATTTGAACTCGTGGTGTCGGGTGGAACCAAGCCGATAGGAAAAGATGCCATTTCATGGGCCAAAGAGTGCCAGGACCTTGGAGCGGGTGTGATCCTTCCGACGAGTATGGACGGCGACGGTACCCTGGCAGGCTACGATCTGGAATTCACAAAGGCCGTTTCAGACGTTGTGGATCTGCCTGTTGTGGCTTCCGGTGGTGCTGGCAAGCTGGAACACTTTTACGAGGCGGTTGTTGAAGGTGGCGCGCAGATCTTGTTGGCCGCTTCTGTTTTTCACTATCGCACCTTTAGCATCAAAGCGGTCAAAGAATATCTGAAGGAGAAGGGGCTGCAGGTAAATCTGTGAACCGCCCCGACAAAGCACAATGAACGCAACGCTGTTTATGATGGCGGGCTGCGGGATTCTGGTTGGGATTGGTGCGTCTTTCACCGGCTTGGGAGGTGGGTTCCTGATGGTCCCCCTTTTGCTTTTTCTGGGCTTTACAGCACAGAAGGCCGTGGGCACCTCCTTTCTTGCTATCCTGGTCATCTCATTATCCGCGCTTCTGGCTCACAACAAACTGGCCAATGTGGATTACAGGGCCGGCATCCTGCTGGGTGTTGGCGGTGTTATCGGCGCACAAATCGGAGCACGCCTCGTAGAGCACATCTCAACAGCCAACTTCAAGAAGGTCTTCGCAGTCATCCTTCTAGGGCTGGCTGTGTATGTGTTCTTCAAGAAATAGGGTTGTTTCCTTTTTGAGTACGTGCCCTGTCCATCGACCATGTCAATATAGATGTGGATTAGGGCTTCGCGGATCACGAACCCCGTTCCAAGGAAGAAGTTAATGAGTATGCAGGAAAAACAGTACCTTCTCGATGCCATAACCATGAAGGAATCGTGGCGGCTATTCAAAATCCTGGCCGAATTCGTAGATGGTTTTGAAACACTGTCGGACATTTATCCGTGCGTGTCAATCTTCGGTTCTTCGCGAGTCCCCCCAAGCGATAAATCGTATGAAAAGGCCGTTCTGATCGCCAGAAAACTAGCTGAAAAAGGGTTCAATATCATGACGGGCGGAGGCCCGGGAATCATGGAGGCTGCCAACAAAGGCGCTAAAGAGGGAGGTGCCAAATCGATAGGGGCAAACATACAGTTGCCCCTGGAGCAGGAATCTAATCCTTATGCAGACATCAGGCTTGAATTCAAGTATTTCTTCGTCAGGAAGGTCATGCTGGTAAAATATGCTCAGGCATACGTGGGCATGCAGGGCGGCTTTGGGACACTGGATGAGATTTTTGAGGCGATGACGCTCATTCAGACCAAGCGGATCAAGCCCTTCCCCGTGATTCTAGTAGGGTCAGATTATTGGAATAGTCTATGGGATTGGGTGCAGAGTACCCTGTTGGAACGCGGGCTGATTTCTGCTGAAGACCTCGACCTGGTCAAGATACTTGATGACCCGGACGAGGTGGTTGAAACAATCAGCCAGGCTGTGGTCCTTTAGAAGCCATGGTTTCGCGGGCTACTAGCAAGATCATCAATCCAGTTCAAAAGCCTCTTCAAATTTCGGAATCACGACATCCCACTTCAGCTTTTCTCGAATCTTCTCTGCCAGTGCGGCGGAGGCATCCGGCTCTCCGTGCACGATAAACGTTTTCAAGGGAGGCCGGTTAAACCCCATCAACCACGCAAGGA